>JBBSDC010000032.1:0-34096 GCA_038249705.1 Bacteroidales bacterium
CCCATCACCGGCAGGACCCGCAAGGCATTCGGGACTGCTGTTTTCTCGAAACATTACGAGAGAAACACTATGCGAAGCAAACCTATCCAGGTTTCTAACCCCCGAACCGAAGGACAAGTAATGCAGCGGAGCAAATTTGCTCAAACTGTTGACCTGATCCGACAGGTACTCCCCGTTGTTAATGATGCGTACTCCAACACGCTCAAAAACATGTCCCCATTCAACAAGATCGTTAGCATTAATGTTAAGAGCATCTTTGCTGAAGGAACCAATGAAATCGATTACACTAAAGTTCAGTTTTGCGACAATGAAGGCAGTTCTGTAAGAAATGTTGAAATGACTTGCGAAGACGACCAGGTGATCAGTTTTCTTTGGGAACCCAACACCATCGATCAGGCTGAACTGGATGCACCAGTTTCAATTATTCTGGTAAACTGTGCCAAGAACAAAGCGCTGAATTTTGCAAATGCCGCGCTTAGGTCGGAAAGTGCAACCAGTATTACTGCCCCTGTTGAATGGGTTGGTGACGTGGTTGCAGCTTACTTCTCCACTATTGATCTTACTACCTCGGCTCCAAAAGCAAACGGATCTGTACCTGTTAAAAAGGTGATCAGATTTAAAGCCGGAGCTGATCTGGCTAAGAATGTGAAGTAGAGACTCACTTCTCTAAAAAGAAAAACCTGCAACTTATTAGCTGCAGGTTTTTTTATTGCTTGACAATCATATAAAATTCAATATATCAGCGTATTATTATCTTTTGCTTGCCGTGCATTTTCCTTTTAACGTCTGACTTGTGGTCGCATTTTTGGTCGCATAAATGAAAAAAGAGTTACAAGTAACTTGTAACTCTTTGATTTTGAGGCTCCCCCTTCAGGACTTGAACCTGAGACCCTCTGATTAACAGTCAGATGCTCTAACCAACTGAGCTAAGGAGGAATATTGTTGTATTATTTGCGGTTTCCCCTCGAAAGGGACGGCAAAATTAAACATTCATTCGGAAATAACAATATCTTTGCAAAAAAAAAATCACATTCATTTAAAACCTGATTTAATATTAGTATATGAGTACCGTAATTGTTGGAACTGTCGCATTTGACAAAATTGAAACTCCTTTTGGAAAAACCGATAAAATACTGGGCGGCGCTGCCACTTTTATCAGCCTTACAGCATCGCACTTTGCTAAAGACGTACATATTATAAGCGTTGTAGGGGGCGATTTCCCTGATGAATATATAAACCTTTTAACAGAAAGAGGAATAAATACCGATGGCCTTCAGGTAAAACCGGAAGGAAAATCCTTTTATTGGGCAGGCCGATATCATACAGATATGAATACCCGGGATACTTTGGTTACCGAATTGAATGTGCTGGCTGATTTCGACCCTGTTTTGCCACAAAGCTGCAAATCACCCGAATTTGTTGTTCTCGGAAACCTTACACCCAGCGTTCAAATGCGTGTACTGGACCAACTCACCAAACGTCCTAAACTTATAGTTATGGATACCATGAATTACTGGATGGATTCAGCATGGGACGATCTGATGAAGGTAATAGCACGAGTGGATGTACTGATGGTAAATGATTCCGAAGCTCGACAACTTACCGGCGAATATTCACTGGTGAAAGCCGCTCAGAAAATTTTAACAATGGGGCCTAAATACCTTGTGATTAAAAAAGGTGAACATGGTGCTCTCCTTTTCCACGGTAACAGTGTTTTCTTTGCTCCTGCTCTTCCACTCGAAGAAGTTTTCGACCCTACAGGGGCAGGGGATACTTTTGCCGGTGGTTTTATAGGACACCTTGCTAGTACTGGTGATATTTCGTTCGGGAATATGAAAAATGCAATTATTTATGGCTCCGCTATGGCCTCGTTTACAGTTGAAAAATTTGGAACCGAAGGATTACTCAACCTTACAAAAGAAGATATTGAAAACAGATTGAAACTATTTATTGATCTGGTACAATTTGATATCTCGCTGATAAATAAATAATTAAGAAGGGAAATATTCCCTTTATGTACTATTGAAAGAGTTGCTAAATCCTGATTTAGCAACTCTTTTTGTTTATTGATTCAGCCAAATGATTTTTCTTTAATGAAATAAATTAAATAAGCACTAAATAACATTATATTTGAGTACCAATTTCCAGAGTTTTTTAACCAATTTTAAAACCGTTTCATTATGAGAAAACAATTACTTTTAATGGTTGCCTTATTGATTGGAGTTTTCAGTATGGCACAAAACTTTAAGCAAACTCAAACCCTTATTGACGAAGGAACCGAATACAACCCGGCTCTCATACAGATGAATATCGTGGAGACCGATGCCATATCCTTATGGACATTGCCAAGTTTAGGTGCCACTTCTGGCAATACACGGGCTCCTGGCAACACATTCAGATACCAACGCACTGAATACCTTATAACACCAGCCGAAATGGCAGCAAGCAATTTCCCTTCCGGTTTTCAGGTTAATTCCATTGGCTTCCTTATTGGAACTGCCGGTGCTACAACCCAAACCGGTGCTTTTACTGTTTATCTTAAAAACACTACTGATGCAACCTATACTTTGGGTACAAACTGGGAGATAACCGGATTTACTAAAGTAAGTGAAATTGCAGACTGGACTGTCCCTATTGCAGCTGGTTCATATGAAGTGCCATTCAGCGGCGGTTCGGCTTTTACTTATACCGGCGGTGGTGTATATGTGGCATGGGAATTCAGCAACCCTGGCGGCACGCTTGGCACAACTGCTCTGGTGGCATTGTGCAATAATAGCTTGGCAGGCGGCTTGGAAGGTGGCAGAAGTAATACTGCTATGCCAACAGCCTTGGGAGCAGCCTCTGCTTTCAGGCCAGCAACTATTTTTGGTAATACTTTTTATACTGATATCATTCAGGTTACTAATATATATTCTTTGGCACGAAATCCGGTTCCTTTTGGGGCTCCAACACCCATCGATGTCAGAGTGGCAAATGTTTCTGCTGTTCCAGCAACCTTCAATGTTACCGTTACAGTTAAAGACCCTACTAATACCATCACCAGATACACATCAACTAAAACGGTGACCGGACTGGCAGGAAATTCAGCTTCGATTCTTAATTTCACAGGCTGGAATCCCACAATTATGGAAGAAGCCATTATAACAGCTACAACAACTGCCGTAACCGGAGAAAACTGGAATGTCAATAATACACTATCAATTCCTTGCAGTGTAAATAGTAACTTATACTCATACAACTACACTGCAACAGGGGGATCAGGAGTAGGGTTTACATTTCCACAAACCGGAATTTTCTCTGCAAAATATACAATGCATGGACAAGGTAAGGTAACAGGTGCCAATGTATTAATTGCAAACTCAGCTGTAAATACAGGGAATACTGTTTATGCTGTCGTAATGAACAGCGCAGGCACAATAGTCGGGCAATCTGCTGATTTCGTAATTGCAGCAACTGACCTGGGAATAAATAAAAATTTCACTTTCCCTACTATGCCGGTATTTACTGACGAAGATTACTTTGTTGGTCTTGCTCAAACAGCTGGAACAGTTCAATGGTTTCCTTTCGGGTACTTTTCTGAAACACCCCTGAGGGCAAACACCTTTTATGAAAGTGCAATCACAGGTGGCCCTTTTCTCTACACGTTTTTACCAGACGACGGATACAAATTTGCTATCGAAGCAGTAGTAGCTCCTAATTTTAACCTTCCGGCCATTGTAACAACTGCTGCAACATTAATAACTGATGTAACAGCAAAAGTAAACGGAACTGTGATGGCTAATGCCAATAATGTTGCTGTTTCTTTCGAATATGGTACTACAACCGCTTACGGTAATACCTCGGCCGGAACACCGGGAATTGCATCCGGCACAACTGTTACTCCCGTTTCAGCCGACCTCACAGGTTTGCTTCCCGTTACTACTTATCACTACAGGGCAGTCGGCACAATTGGTTTGTTCAAATTTTATGGAGCTGATCTCACTTTTACCACAACTGCTTCACCCCCAACAGTGGTTACTACAGCAGCATCTAATATTTTAGATACCGAAGCCACTCTTAACGGTACAGTTAAAGCTAATGATGCATCATCAACCGTAACCTTTGAATACGGAACTACCATCGCCTATGGCTCCGTAATAAATGCCACACCTAACATCGTAACAGGAAATGTGGTAACACCTGTTTCCGCAACCATTTCAGGACTTATAATTAATCAAACCTATCACTACCGGGTTGTAGCTGTTAACAGTGGAGGTGTTTCCTATGGAAATGATGTTAGCTTTCTGGCTGGTTGCGTGGCTCCCGGAGCAGCCGGGGCAATCACGGGTTTAGCTTCTATTTGCCAGAATACAGCAGATGTTGCATACAGCGTTGCTCCTGTTACCGAAGCTTTGTCGTATGTATGGACACTCCCCGAAGGAGTAACCATAACTACAGGAGAAGGAACAAATTCTATTACAGTTAATTATAGTACAACAGCCGTTTCCGGAAATATTACTGTAAGCGGAAGTAATGGTTGTGGAACCGGTACAGCAGCAAGCCTTCCGGTTACTGTTAATCCGTTGCCTGTGCCTGGCCTGGTTGGCCCACTGAGTGTATGCGTAGGCAATACAGGAATCGGGTATCAAACAGAAGCGGGTATGACAGGTTATAGTTGGGCAATATCAGCTGGTGGAGTCATTACCGCTGGACCAGGCACAAATGCTTTAACCGTTGACTGGAATACGCTTGGCGCACAAACCCTGAGTGTTGCTTATACGAATATTTTGGGCTGTTCAACTGCATCTCCTAAGGTTTTTAACATTGATATTGTTGACAGACCTGTTCCTGTAATAACTGGGCCTTCAAATGCTTGCCTGGGATTTACTACCAATATTTACACAACTGCAGCTGGAAATTCCGGATATAACTGGACAGTTTCGGCCGGAGGTACTATTACAGCCGGAGCAACAACTAATGCCATTACGGTAACATGGACTACTATCGGGCCTAAAACCGTTAGTGTAAACTATACCATTCCAGCCGGTTGCAATGCTTTGGCACCATCTGTTTATAATGTAACCGTTAACCCAACCCCTTCGCCTTCCATTTCAGGATTAACTGAATTATGTGCCGGAGCAACCGGTGTTGTTTATTCTACTCAAGCTGGTTTCAGCAATTATGTTTGGAATATTTCCTACGGAGGTACAATTACAGCAGGTATGGCAACCAACGAAGTAATTGTAAATTGGGAAACTGCCGGTTTGCGAAGTATCAGCGTTAATTATAACAATTCATTGGGTTGTTCGTCTGTTAATCCATCAGAACTGGAAGTAACGGTTAAATCAGTTCCAGTTCCGGTTATTTTGGGTTCAGATATGGAATGCCAGGGTGCAACAGGAGTTGTTTATACAACACAGGCAAACTTTGATAACTACATTTGGACTATATCAACCGGGGGTACAATAACTTCAGGGGCAGGAACAAATGCTGTTACAGTTTCCTGGAATCAATCAGGAAATAATTCTGTAAGCGTTTCTTATACCAATGATCTGGGCTGTTCATCCGTTTCGCCAACTGTTTACCCAGTTGTGGTTGATCCGAAACCGAATGCTGCCGGTACTGTATTAGGAACATCTCCTGTGTGTGCCGGTGCAACAATGGTAACCTTTACCGTTGGACCTATTACGGGCGCTACTACCTATTTGTGGACACTTCCTGCAGGTGCAACTATTGTTGAAGGTGCAAACACTAGCACCATCAAAGTTGATTTCGCCGCAAATGCCTCATCAGGAACAGTTAAAGTGAGTGGTGTAAACGATTGCGGGTCGGGTATAAGTTCACCAAACTTTAATGTAATTGTGAACCCGCTTCCTGCTACACCGGTTATTACTCAAAACGGAGACACGCTTACAAGCAGCGCCAATACAGGAAACCAGTGGTATCTGGATGGAGTTATTATTCCCGGAGCTACCAGCAAACAACATGTTGCTGTTTACACGGGTACATATTCTGTAGTTGTTAGTGTTAACGAATGCAGTTCTTCCCCATCAAATGGAATCCTTGTGCTTCCGGTATCAATAAATGTTGCTAAAGCAAACCGTACTCTTGAAATTTATCCGAATCCGAATAAGGGTGAATTCAACATTAAAGTTGAAACTCTCAAATCGGAAGTTTTCAATATCGAAATATACAACAGTATAGGTTCATTGATATGGAAACAGGAAAGCGTAACTGTAAACGGTACTTTTACCACCCATGTTATTCTTACCGAATCGCCTTCGGGTATGTATATGATCAAGTTGCGTAACAATGATAATACCATTGTTAAAAAACTGATAATCAAAAATTAATTCACCCTTTTAAAACAAAAAAGCCGGAGCAATCCGGCTTTTTGTTTTAAATCACTTAATTTCCGGAACGACTATTTTTCCCCTGGAGTTATAGATTCAACCAGTTCCTTATACCATGCTTCTCCATATTTTCGGATCAATGAATCTTTAAGAAAAACATATAGTGGAATATCGTTTTTCTTCCCATTAAGCAAAGCTGGTTTACAAATATGCCATTCGTTATAATTTACTGCGTCGAAATCGTTGTATTTACTTATTCGCACCGGATATAAATGACAGGAAACAGGTTTCAGAAATGGTATTTTCCCTTCTTTACATGCTTTCTCAATGGCACAAAGTGCTATGCCATTTTCATGATATACAAACGCACATTCCCTTCCATTTACTAGAGGTGTAACATAATGCCCATACATATCGTAATCGAAAACGCCATCCATTTCCACCTGCTCAATGCCTTCGGGTGTCATATAAGGTTTTATCTCATCGAAATAATCTTCAAGAATACTTATTTCCTCTTCGTCCAAAGGAGCTCCCGCATCACCGTCAACACAACAGGCACCTTTGCAGGCCGATAGGTCGCAGGCAAAGCAAATACTTCCCAGTTCATCCGAAATCAGTGTTTTATCAATTGCTATCATAGGGCAAAAGTACTGTTTTTTGTAAAAAAATCTTCTTGTCTCTCATTCTCCTTTTCCCCTAGTCTCCTTCTCCCCTTCCCTTTGTCAATTTACATATTTTGGCTACCTTTGCGGCATGGCACAAAACGAAGAAATTTTCAAAAAAATTATATCCCATGCCAAGGAGTATGGGTTTGTATTTCCATCGAGCGAAATTTACGATGGCCTTAGCGCCGTGTACGATTACGGACAAAATGGCGTTGAATTAAAAAACAATATCCGCCAGTATTGGTGGAAATCCATGGTTCAGCACAACGAAAATATTGTTGGACTCGATTCAGCTATTTTCATGCATCCTACTATATGGAAAGCGTCCGGCCATGTGGATGCTTTCAGCGATCCGCTGATTGATAACCGCGATTCGAAAAAACGATACCGCGCCGATGTACTTGTTGAAGACCAGATGGCTAAATGGCAGGATAAAATTGATAAGGAAGTTGAAAAAGCTTCGAAACGTTTTGGTGATACTTTCGATAAAGATCAGTTTGTAGCTACCAATGCCCGCGTGCTGGAATACCAGGAAAAGATAAATAAAACCACCATCCGTTTTTATGGCGCCATGGGAAACAACGACCTGGCCGATGTTAAAAAACTTATCGAAGAACTCGAAATCGTTTGTCCTGTATCTGGCAGCCGCAACTGGACTGACGTTCGCCAGTTTAACCTGATGTTCAGTACTTCTATGGGATCGGTAAGCGATGATGCCAATGTGATTTATCTCCGCCCCGAAACTGCACAGGGTATTTTTGTAAATTACCTTAACGTGCAGAAAACCGGCCGTATGAAAATTCCTTTCGGCATTGCACAAACCGGCAAAGCTTTCCGTAACGAAATTGTAGCCAGGCAGTTTATTTTCCGCATGCGCGAATTCGAACAGATGGAAATGCAGTTTTTCGTTCGTCCGGGTACCGAACTCGAATGGTTCGAAAAATGGAAAGAAACACGTTTAAACTGGCATCTTTCATTAGGAATACCTGCTGCAAAATACCGTTTCCATAAACACGAAAAACTTGCGCATTACGCGAATGCTGCGGCAGATATTGAATTCGAATTCCCAATCGGTTTTAAAGAACTAGAAGGAATACATTCGCGTACCGATTTCGATTTAAAAGCGCACCAGGAACACTCAGGTAAAAAGATACAATATTTTGATCCTGAACTCAATGAAAACTATGTGCCGTATGTAATTGAAACTTCAATCGGCCTCGACCGCACTTTCCTTGCCATACTCAGTTATGCTTATACAGAGGAAAAACTGGATGACGGTTCGGAACGCATAGTGCTTCGCATACCGCCTGTTTTGGCTCCGATCAAAGTTGGAATTCTGCCACTTATTGCAAAGGACGGTCTGCCCGAAAAAGCACGTGAAATCATGGATACCCTCAAGTACGACTATATGTGCCAGTACGAAGAGAAAGATTCGATCGGTAAACGCTACCGCCGTCACGATGCCATTGGTACACCTTATTGCATCACTGTCGATCATCAGACACTTGAGGACAACACAGTTACTATCCGCGACCGCGATACAATGCTGCAGGAACGCATTCCAATTGAAAAAATAGGCGAACTGGTAAGGCTAAAGATCAAAGGATAAGCTGGTTCTTGCTTCTTTTAAGTGAAAACGCTGAACATTGAATGAAGAATGTAAAAGTGTTTTTTCAATCAGTCTGTCTCTCGTTTTGATTCCTTTAACATTTTTCATTTTGTACTAAATGTTTAATGTTTCCTATAAAAAAAATCTATGAAAAACATCTTTCTGGCTATCGACCTGGGAGCCAGTAGCGGACGCGCTATGCTTGGCGAAATTACTGACGGAGTGCTGACCCTCAGGGAAATACACAGGTTTGCAAACGAACCTGTTTTTACTCAAGGTCATGGATACTGGAATATTGATCACCTTTTCAGTGAAATCAAGAAAAGTCTTGCCATGGTTGCCGAGCAGGATATTCCTGTCGAAAGCATTGGTATAGATACCTGGGGAGTAGATTTTTCGCTAATGGGTGATGATGGCATACTGATGCAACCTTTTATCTATCGTGATGTTAAGAATGACGGCATGGTGGAAGCTTTTGCCGAACTGATGCCCGTTGATAAACTTTATGGCCAGACTGGCGTTCAGATTTCACAAATCAATTCTCTTTTCCAAATTCTGGCTCTTCAAAAAATGAGTTTTGAGCCTTTAAAGAAAGCAAAGCACCTGCTTTTTATGCCCGACATTTTCAACTATTTGCTCACAGGTGTTATACAAACCGAATTCAGCATTGCTACTACATCCCAACTTTATAATCCTGTGAAACGGATGTGGGATCAGGATATCCTTCGAAGACTCCGGATACCGCCGAATATCATGCCCCGTATTGCCGAACCGGGAAGTATTATCGGCAGCGTTTCGAACAACGTATCCTATGAAACAGGCATTGCCCGCATACCAGTTGTAGCCGTGGTTTCACACGATACAGGTTCAGCTATTGCAGCTATTCCCTCTACCGGAACTAACTGGGCGTACATCAGCACCGGCAGCTGGTGCCTGATGGGGTTTGAATCACATAGACCCATCATTACCAAAAATTCGCAGCACCTCAACTTTACCAACGAAGGTGGAGTCGGGCATAGCTTCCGCATCCTGAAAAATCTCACCGGGCTCTGGTTGTTGATGGAATGCCGCAAAGTCTGGAAAGAGAACGATTACTCGTTTGCTCATATGATTGCACTTGCCGACGAATCAAAACCCTTCGCTGCATGTATTGATACTGACCACCCGTCCTTTCTGCACCCCGAAAATATGGAGTCAGCTATACTTGCATATTGCGAAAATACAGGCCAATATGTTCCTCAAACCCATGGCGAAATTATCCGGATTATTCTCGAAGGACTTGCTTTCAAATTCAGGGTGGTTACGGAACAAATTGAAGCTTTACGCGGTGTAAAACCAGAAGCAATCTATATGACAGGCGGCGGAATAAAAAATGAAATGTTATGCCGGTTTACCGCTGATAGTTGCGGAATTCCTGTTATTGCATCGCTTGATGAAGCCACAGCAACAGGCAATATTATGGTGCAGGCTTTGGCGCTTGGAATAGTTAAAAATGTTGCTGAAATTCGTGAGGTTACCGAAAAATCATTCCTCTCCGTACGATATGAGCCTAAGGATACTGAAATATGGGATAATGCGTTTCAGGACTATTTGAAAATCACCGGTTTGGTATTGAAATAGGAATTCGGTAAACCTAACTTCCTAAAACAAAAAAGGTACAAAGTTTAAAACCTTGTACCTTTTTATCAGGCATTTGAATTTTATCTGCTTATTTAGCTCCCGGCACTGTTGGTTCAACAGCACGAGTGGACGCAACTGTAATAACCAGGTTCGAAGGAACTTCAAGAATTTCGATATTAGGTATTTTAATATCGCTGATCCTGATATTATCATCAATTTCAAGTTTTGAAATGTTGATTGTAACAACGTCCGGCATATGTTCCGTTAAGCCTTTAATTTTCAGTTTGCGGAATTTTTTAACCAGTTTTCCACCACGAAGTATACCAGGTGAATTTCCTTCGATACGTATTGGAAGGCTTACAATAATTGGTTTCCCAGCAGTTACCTGCAGAAAATCGGCATGTAATGTTGTGTCTGTTACCGGATGATACTGAACTTCCTGCAAAGTTGCTGTGAATTTTTTGCCCTCAATGTCGAGGTCAACCAGAAAAGTGTAAGGGGTGAAAAGAAGTGTGTCAAGATCTTTTCCGTTCAGCGTAAAATGAAGTTCTTCTTTACCACCGTAGATTACGCATGGCACCTTACCTTCGGCACGGTTCATTTTAGCATCCTTTTTCCCTACGTTCGCGCGGAGCGAACCGCTCATAGATACTGTTTTCATTTGAATTGATTTTTAGTTGTTATTATTTGATGTTGAAAAGTGATGAAATTGATTCGTAATTATGTGCTCTTTTAATTACATCGGCCAAAAGAGATGCCGTACTCAGAACTTTTACCTTCGGACTCTCGTGTCGCAATGGAATGGTATCTGTAACAATAACTTCGGTAAAAGCAGAGTTTTCGATCCGCTCAAAAGCCTCCCCCGAAAGTATAGGGTGAGTGCAGAATCCGCGAACGCTTGCAGCTCCGTTTTCGAGCATAATATTCGATGCTTTTGTAATAGTTCCGCCGGTATCAATAATGTCGTCGAGTAAAATAACGTCCTTACCTGTTACATCACCGATCAGCGACATTGAATCGACCTGATTGGCTTTTGATCGCTGCTTGTAACAAATAACAAAACCTGTATTAAGGGATTTGGCATAGGATGCTGCCCTTCGTGTGCCTCCCGTATCGGGTGAAGCAAAAACAACATTAGGCAAATTCAGTTTCTTAATGTACGGCAGGAAAATGGAAGAAGCATACAGGTGGTCAACCGGTACGTCAAAAAAACCTTGGATCTGATCGGCATGAAGGTCAATGGTAATAAGCCTTTGAACGCCTGCAGCAGTGAGCAGATTAGCAATTAGTTTAGCTGAAATAGGAACACGGGGTTTGTCTTTTCTATCCTGGCGGGCAAATCCGAAATATGGAATTACTGCTGTTATTTGCCTTGCCGAAGCCCGTTTGGCGGCATCAACCATAAGCAAAAGCTCCAGCAAATTTACAGCCGGTGGAAATGTAGATTGTACAATGTATACATCATTTCCACGAAGATTTTCTTCGAATGAAATTGTAAATTCCCCATCGCTGAACGTAATAACCTGAACTTCGCCAAGTTTTGCGCCGAAGCTAAGTGCTATATTTTCAGCAAGATAGCGTGTTGCTCTGCCGGAAAAAATTTTAACCTCATGTGCCATGTTCAGGGGTTTATAAAAGAGTTTGCAAATGTATGAAAATTTTGCGTTCGATAAGGTAGCCACAATCCCCTTTTAATCTATAAATTTGATTATAAACAGAATAAAGAGAAAGAAGGCTAAATAAGCATTTAAAAAAGGTAAAATAGTTTATGCCCGAATGATTTTGTAAAGTACCTTTGGACTTTTACTGAAAGAATAGTGTACGCAATTATTGATATTGAAACTACTGGTGGAAATGCCAGTCGCGAGCGGATTACGGAAATAGCCATTTTTATTCACGACGGAAGTAAAGTTGTGAATGAATATTCAACACTTGTAAATCCCGAATGCAAGGTGCCGCCTTTTGTTGCGCGCCTTACAGGTATTTCGGACGAAATGCTGAAGGATGCCCCGAAATTTTTTGAAGTGGCCCGGAATATCGTTGAGATCACCGAAGGTTGCACTTTTGTGGCTCACAACGCTGCTTTCGACTATAGTTTTGTAAAACAGGAATTCCTTAACCTTGGGTACAAATACAAAAGACCGGTTTTATGCACTGTAAAAATGTCGCGTAAGCTGCTGCCCGGTTATAAGTCATACAGCCTCGGGACTCTTTGTAATACCCTGGGAATTCAGATCACTTCGCGCCACCGCGCTGCCGGCGATGCATTAGCTACCGTGAAATTATTCGAGCGATTACTAAGTGTTGATCCAACTCTAAACCAGATTCCTACTGATGGCATGCACGATAAACTCGATCGTTCAGTTTTTAATCGTTTGCCTACCGTTGCAGGTATTTACTATTTTCATGATGAAAACGGAAAATTGATATATATCGGGAAAAGTAAAAATATTCATGCCCGGGTTTTATCGCATTTTCAAAACAGCAGCACTTCACGAGCCATCGAAATGCGTTCGAATACTGCCGATATCAGTTACGAAGAAACTGGAAGTGAGTTAATTGCGCTCCTTCTTGAATCGGACGAAATTAAAAAGCATAAACCCGTTTACAACCGGCTTCAACGTCGTACATCATACAAATACGGACTTTATTCTTTTAGAACACAGTCGGGCTATCAGGTAATACAAATCGAAAAAATTAAATCCACAGGTTCGCCACATACGGTTTTCGCTTCATTTGATGAGGCGTTGGTGGTGGTTCATAAAATGGCATCAAAATATAACCTTTGCCAAAAATTGTGTGGCTTATACCAGAATCATGGTGCTTGTTTTCAGCATTCCATCGGGCAATGCGAAGGAGCTTGTATTGGTATTGAACCATCCGATTCCTATAACCTGCGGGTTGAGTCTGCCCTTGCCGAATTTCATCACAAATGGACAGATATGGCTATTATTGATCAGGGTCGTAATGAGGATGAGTTCTCGGTGGTGCTGGTCGAGAATAACGTTTTTGCCGGTTTTGGATGGATGCCTAAGGAGAATGGTGCAAGTGACCCGCAGCAGCTTAAAGATTATATTAAACGATACAATGATAACCGCGATATTCAACAAATCATCAAAGGATTCCTGAATTCAGGCAAGGCACTTAAAATTCTCCGATTCTAAAACGGACATATTTTCCCTTTTTGGAACAAATACTAGCGTGCTGTTTTTATTTAGCCATTTCGGGCTTCAGTAGAATATAATTTTTTCGATTTTATAATGCGTTAATTATCTGTACTTTAAAAATATTTTAATACTATCAGGGTAAAATTTACATGATTTTTGCCTTTTCTCTAAAAACTTAGCATGATTTTTAATCTACCATCAATAACATTGATTGGTTTGTTATATCATTACATATTTCTTTTGGCAAAGGGAAACACAGTGAAAAGCTGTGAATTTAAAAACGGCGGGGGAAACTTTCGCTGTTTTTTTTTTGCTGAAGTCACAAAAAAAGCTGCTCCGTAACGGAAGCAGCTGATGTAAATATTTCGATCTGCGTTATTCTGCAGCCAGCGGAGCTACTACTTTAGCAGCTGCTTTAGCCGAAAGTTCCTTATCGATAAGGAACAATCCACCTGAAACGTTACCGGCTAATCTCATCTGATCCAAAATACCGTGCATAGTACTTTCTTCTTCAATCTGCTCGGTGATAAACCACTGCAGGAAGCTTCCGGTTGTGTAATCCTTATTCGTTATAGCCACTTCATACAATTCGTTGATCGAAGCTGTAATAAATTCTTCGTGAGCCATTACTTTTTCGAAAACATCGAGTAAGGATTTGTATTCGGCTGTGGGATTATCGAGAGCTAACAATTTACTGTAACCGGCTCTGTCGTTAAGGTAATGCACGAATTTAAGCTGATGCATTCGTTCTTCATCGGTTTGTTTGTAAAGAAATGCCGCAGCGCCCGAATATCCTTTTACCTGGCACCACGATGCCATCGAAAGGTATAAACGTGAAGAATGCTCTTCGTTTTTAATCTGATTGATGATGGCTTTTTCAACTGCTTCTTTTATCATAACTGTACATTTTAAAATTATTTACCCTCATTTTTGGTTTGTTACAAGGGGTGACGAGCAAGCGTACAAGATAGGAATGTACTTGAAGTGTGTATTTAATTATTGATTCTTTAAAGCTTCGGCTCCGCTTACAATTTCAAGAATTTCTTTAGTAATTGAAGCCTGGCGGGCTTTGTTGTAAGCCAGGTTAAGTTCTTTAATAAGGTCGCCGGCATTTTCGGTAGCCTGATGCATGGCTGTCATTCGGGCACCATGTTCGGAAGCATTCGAATCGAGTACCGCTTTATAAAACTGTATTCGTAGCGACTTGGGAATCAATTCCGATACTATCTCTTCTTTTGATGGCAGAAAGATGAAATCGGTATTGATTTTAGAAACAACAGCGGTTTGAGCTGGTTGTTCGACGGGAAGAAACTGCTCAACAGTTAGTGCTTGAACTGCGGCATTTTTGAACTGGTTATAAATAATATCAACCCGGTCATAGTGTCTGTCAACAAAAGCATTCATGACAGTTTCTGCAATAACCGAAACATTCTCATAAGTCAGGCTGTCGAAAACGGAATCGTGCGACGAAACTACATTATAGCCTTTTTTGGTGAAAAACTCTGTAGCTTTTCGTCCGATAGTAAGCACACTAACATTTCCCGTTGCGGCCTGAGTTGCATATTCATTTTGTATCCGCTGAACAGCAGTCCTGAGTACGTTGGCGTTGAAAGCACCACACAAACCACGATTCGAAGTAATTACAACCAGCAACACTTTTTCGGTGCTCCGCTGCTGAGTATACGGATTTGCATCGCCCGAATCGAGACTTGCACTCAGGTTTTGCAATATATCCTTAAGCTTTGCAGCATAGGGACGCATTTTCAGAATAGCATTCTGGGCTCTGCGCAACTTCGATGCGGCAACCATTTTCATGGCGCTGGTTATTTGCTGTGTCGATTTTACCGAAGCAATCCTGATCCGTACTTCCTTTAAATTCGGCATAAATTTGAGTTAATCACTGATTTCTGCTTTCGTTCACACCTGTGAAAACGCAGGAAATTATTTTATATATTTTGCGGCTGTTTCTTTAGCAACGCTGTCAATTTTTGCCAGTATCTGATCATCGAGCTTGCCCTGCTTAAGGTCGGCCAGAAGTTCCTTGTGACTGATTTCGAGAGTATGCAGGAATTCCACTTCAAAATTGTGGATTGAGCTTACCGGAAGTTTCTGTAGCAAACCTCGTGTTCCACAAGCAATAATTGCAATTTGTTTCTCAACAGGAACCGGCGAATATTGAGGTTGTTTCAGAATTTCAACATTTCTGGCTCCTTTGTCGAGGATATTCTTGGTAGCAGCATCGAGGTCGGAACCGAATTTCGAAAATGCTTCGAGCTCGCGGTATTCGGCCTGGGCAAGTTTAAGTGTCCCTGCCACTTTTTTCATTGCTTTAATCTGAGCGTTACCTCCAACCCGCGATACCGAAATACCCACGTTGATAGCCGGGCGGATACCTGAGTTGAAAAGTGCAGTTTCAAGAAATATCTGTCCGTCGGTAATTGAAATTACGTTGGTAGGAATATATGCCGAAACGTCACCGGCCTGGGTTTCTATTATCGGCAGAGCTGTTAACGAACCTCCGCCTTTCACCAAATGCTTTATTGATTCAGGCAGGTCGTTCATCTGGCTGGCAATTTCGTCGCTTTTAATAATTTTTGCGGCACGCTCCAACAGTCGTGAATGCAGGTAAAATACGTCACCTGGATAGGCTTCGCGTCCTGGCGGGCGTCGGAGCAACAGTGATACTTCGCGATAAGCAACAGCCTGTTTCGAAAGATCATCGTAAATAACCAAAGCCGCACGGCCTGTATCGCGTAAAAACTCACCGATTGCAGCACCGGTAAACGGAGCATAAAACTGCATGGCAGCCGGGTCGCTGGCGGTAGCCATAACCACAACGGTATATGCCATTGCCCCGTGGTCTTCAAGCGTTTTAACGATATTAGCAACTGTTGAACCTTTTTGGCCTATAGCCACATAGATACAAAAAACAGGTTCGCCTTTATCGTAAAATTCTTTCTGATTGATGATTGCATCAATAGCGATTGCTGATTTACCCGTCTGGCGGTCGCCGATGATAAGTTCGCGTTGTCCGCGGCCAATTGGTATCATTGCATCAATAGCTTTGATGCCTGTTTGTAATGGCTCGGTAACCGGCTGACGAAAAATAACACCTGGAGCTTTACGCTCAATAGGCATTTCGTAAAGATCGCCTTTAATTTCACCTTTACCGTCAATAGGTTCACCGAGGGTATTAATAACCCGCCCAAGCATACCTGTGCCAACTTTAATACTGGCAATACGTTTGGTGCGCTGAACTTTGTCGCCTTCTTTAATTTCATTCGCTTCGCCTAAAAGTACTACACCCACATTATCTTCTTCAAGATTGAGTACAATACCTTTGGTATCGGTTTTAACGAATTCTACAAGTTCGCCGGATTGAGCGTTGGTGAGGCCATACACGCGGGCAATTCCGTCGCCTACCTGCAACACAGATCCAATTTCTTTTATTTCGGCTTCAGTTGAAAAACCGGCCAATTCCTGCCGCAGTATTGCAGTTACTTCTGCGGGTTTAATTTCTGCCATAGTGGTTCATATGTTATTGGTTATTGGCCTTATTTATTGGATGCTATTAACCCCCAATACCTAATCCCTAAACCCTTTTTGTTAAAATCCTTTTATAAACAGGTTTTTTTCAAAATCCTTTTTTAGTACTTTAATTTTTGTAGCAATGCTTTGGTCAACCTGAAAGTCATCAATATTTATAACGAAGCCGCCAAGCAGTTTGTCATCAGTGCTTTCCACCAGTTCAATTTTCTTATCTGTAAGTTTACCTATAATTTCAAGTATACCGGCTTTTTCATTTGCATCAAGCGAAATAGCTGAAGTTACATAAGCTGTTTTAATGCCTTTCGATATTTTATACAGATTGTCAAATGCTTCGGCTATTGAAGGCAGGTATCGTTCGCGGCGTTTACGGATCATCAGGTTCATAAAGCTTAGCGACATCGTGTTAACAGATGTGCCAAAGATAAGTGCGATCACTTTCTTCTTTTTGTCGGCGTGTATAACCGGATTTTGCAGCATACGGACAAAATCGCGGTTCGAGGTACAAACTTTACCAAGCAGTACCATATCCTCAGATGCTTTTTCAACTACTCCCTTTTCAGTGGCCAGGTCGAAAAATGCAGCAGCATAACGTAAGGTTATTTTTGTATAACTCATTTGAGGTTTTCTGTGGTTTCTGCCTAATTAATTTTTACTTCTTTCAACAACTTTTCGGTGAGCTGCTGCTGTTGTTGTTTATTTTCAAGTTCTTTACCAATCAGCTTTTCGGCAATTTCGATTGAAATGGAAGCGATCTGATTTTTCAGCTCGTTGATTGCAGCCATTTTTTCGAATTGAATATTTTCGCGGGCATTTTCCAAAATGCGGGCTGATTCTTCGGCAGCTTTTGCGCGGGCCTCATCCAGAATGGATTCTCTCACTTTACGTGCATCGCGCATCAGTGCATCGCGTTCGTCTTTGGCGTCGTGCAGCAGTTGTTCGTTGCCAGCTTTCAGCTGAAGCATTTCTTTCTTTGCTTCGTTAGCTGCTTCAAGCGCTTTTTCGATGGTATCTTCCCTTTGATGTATGCCTTTCATGATCGGCCCCCATGCATATTTTGCAAGAATATACATTACCAGGCTGAATGAAACCAACATCCAGAAAATCAGTCCTATACCGGGAGTAACTAATTGCATAGTTCAGGGTATGAGTTATTAATATTTTTATGTTTTGTTGAAATCTTGAAAAAATCAACTACCGCATCCCTGCCAGGTGCAGGGATACCGTAGCCGATATTTGTTTTTACAGGAACAGGATCAGCAGACAAACTACAATAGCGAAGAATGCAACACCTTCGATAAGAGCAGCAGCCACAATCATGTTCGAACGGATATCGCCAACGCTCTCAGGCTGGCGGGCAATGGACTCAAGTGCCGAAGCACCGATTTTTCCAATACCAATACCTGCACCGATAGCTGCAATACCAGCACCAATACCAGCACCCATTTTTGCAATAGGGGCAAGGTTTGCTGCTTCTTGTAATAAAACGCTTAAGAGTGACATAAGAATTGAATTATGGTGATTAATAAAAAGATTTAGTGTTCAGTTGTGTGTTCTTCGGGGTGATGATGTTCTTCCATTGCCATTCCAAAGTAAATGGCTGAAAGCAATGCAAATACATAAGCCTGTATAAAGGCTACCAGCAATTCGAGCATGGTCATAAATACACCGAAAGCAATGGAAAATATGGATACTCCGTACCCGGCAAAAATATTCATGTTACCGAAAATAAATATCAGGCTCATGAAACCAAGCAGGATAATATGCCCGGCAGTTATGTTCGCAAACAAACGGACCATCAATACAAACGGCTTTGTAAGTACTCCCAGAAACTCAACCAAGGGCATGAGCGGTATTGGAAATTTAAGCCACCATGGAACTCCAGGAGCATTAAAAATATGCATCCAGTAATTTTTGTTGCCTATATATGTGGTGATTACGAAAGTAAACAAAGCAAGTACCAGCGTAATGGCAATATTACCGGTAAGGTTAGCTCCTCCCGGGAAAATTGGTATGAGCCCTAGCAGATTATTGAAAAAGATAAAGAAAAATACGGTCAGCAGGAAAGGCATGAAACGTTTGTACTTCTTTTTTCCTAGACCGGGAATAGCAATATCGTCGCGAACAAAAAGAATTATAGGTTCCAGTATGGATTGCAATCCTTTAGGTGCTGAATCGGGGTGTTTTTTGTAACGGTTTGCGATTGAAATAAAAATAAAACAGAGCAGCAACAAGCTGATAAACAGAGAAACTACATTTTTGGTAATCGAAAAATCCATTGGTAATTTAGCAGATGCATCAACGGTTCCATCTTCGGATAGCTTAACAATTTTCCCTTTATTATCGCCTTCGGTCAACAATTTGTAACCTTTGTAGGCATCGTGACCGTGGTGGAAATTGCTTGAAGAAAAGGAAACCAGTTTACCGTTATCAATCAATATTACGGGCAACGGAATGGAGAGATGGAAATCGTTATATGTAAGAATGTGCCACTCGTGAGCATCAACAATATGGTCAATAATCATTGCTCCAGCATCGAATGATTTTTCGGAATGAGATCCTTCGTGTAATGTAACCTGTTGACTTACAGTATCGTGTGCGCCGGTACTCCCATATGAAAACCCTGCTAACAGCAAGGCAAATAATGTGACCTGTAACCTGACTGAAGATAGTAACTTTCTGATCATTAGTCTATTTTCAAATTGAAGTGCAATATTACTACTATTTCGTTAAAATTCTCCGCTAATCATCCCAAAAATACGAATTTCTTTCAATTTCAGCGCACCTGTTCTAAAAAACATCCATAAAAGTGTATACAAACAATTCCCTATCACCTTCCTGAATGATTCAACATAAAAAACTATACAGAAATCATGAAAATCAAAATTAAAAACTCACTGCTGATTTAATGCTCACTCATAAAAAGCAATAAGTGGCTTTCATTTGAAACTCAGTATTTATAAAACAGCTTAATGTTAACCTAAAACAGGTAATTTTGTTTTTCAGATTTATAAAGATATGGGATTAACAGTTTTTTCGGATGAGTCGTTTATGCGTGAAGCGCTGAAGGAAGCTCACAAAGCACTAAGCAAAGATGAGGTTCCTATTGGTGCAGTTATAGTTTGTGAAAACCGAATTATTGCCCGGGCTCACAATCTTACCGAACAACTTAATGATGTTACAGCTCATGCCGAAATGCAGGCATTTACTGCAGCTTCCGGTTTTATGGGAGGCAAGTATCTCGAAGGATGTACTTTATATGTAACTATCGAGCCTTGTGTTATGTGTGCGGGAGCCTCGTTTTGGACTCAGATCAGCCGCATTGTTTATGGCGCAGCCGATATAAAAAGAGGTTATTCGTTGCTTAGCTCCTCGGTTTTGCATCCGCGGACCAAAGTTAGCAGTGGAATACTGGAAGAAGAATGCGGGGTATTGATGAAGGATTTTTTTAGGAAGAAACGTTAGAACCAAGGAATCACAGAATACTGAAGAGATGCGAAACAAAAAATGGGAAATGCCTAAAATTTACTTGTCAGTTTTTATCTGATAACTTGCGGGAAGTTGTAATTTTGCCCCCATATAAATAAAATAGTTTTTACGGTGAAGAACATCAGATATTTTACGAATGGAGTTGACACTATTGAGTGGGATCAAGAGTTGTGCATGCATTCAGGAAAATGTTTGAAAAACATTCCATACATTAATGAAAAGCCCGGTGTATATAGTATAAGTGTGTCGGAGCGGGAGTATCAGATTGTTCTAAGTCAGGCTGATTATTGTCCGGCAAGGGCATTAAAAATAAAAGAGTAAAAATATAGATCCGGAATTACTCCTGTCATTCTTATCCCTTTTAATATAAGAACTACTCTTTAATATAGGAACTACTCTCAGTCCGAACCGGATATGTGTTCATAATTAAGCTCATTGCAGAGATTGCAGGATTCAAAAGTACTTTGGAACGTTTTTTGAACGTTATTACTACAAACTTAAACTTCATGCCACAGGCTCTCCTTATAATTTTACTTTTTTGCAGTATTTCAGCTTATACCCAATCCTACCGTACTGTTAACAATTCAGCATTTGTGCGGGGCGAAAAACTTACTTTCCGTATCGCATTCAATTCAGCACTTACCGGAAGCATTACCGGTGGTAAAGCGACTCTCGAAGTAAAAAAAGGAAATTTAATTATAAATGACAGAAGTACTTATCATGTAGTGGGAGAAGGAAAGACAACCGGATTTATCGAGATTTTTTACAAAGTAAACGACAGGTTCGAAAGCTATTTTGACCAGGATGCAATGATAGCGCTGAAGTTTATCCGCCGGACGCGCGAAAACAATTATAAAAAAGATGACCTTGTTATTTTTCGTCAACATGACCGTCTGGCAGTGAGTTTGTCAAAAGTAATGAAAGTACCTGCCAACATTCAGGATATTATTTCCGGTTTTTATTATGCCCGCACAATGGATATAACCGGACTTCAACCCGGCGGAATAATAGAAGTTCCTTTTTTTCTCGATGATTCGGTTTATAACTCACGCGTAATTTTTAAAGGGAGTGAAATAGTGAAAACCAAACTTGGAAAGTTTCGTTGCATTGCTTTTCAGCCCATGGTGGCAACGGGTTATGCATTCGACGATCCATATCCCATAACTGTATGGGTAACTGACGATAAAAACCGGTTACCCGTTCTTATCGAATCCGAGCAATCGGTCGGCCGCGCCAGGGTTGAGTTGATATCGTACTCAGGACTTGCAAATCCGATTACATCGAAAGTGGCGGAATAGCTTTCATTTTGTGTGATAAGAGGGAAATGGAATTCGATAATTGATTAATTCGGCGATTCTGTTTTCCACTTTTAATCCTGAATTTCTTCAGGCTTTAAATGATATATATTATTTATTATTTGAACAGCACTTAATGCTGGTGCAGGCAAAAACGGAAACGGCAATTGAGTATCGAAACGTGTTAAATTATAGCGTTTTATCATCGCATCCACATGACTGATCCAGTGCTGCGAGGTTGCGTATTTAGCTGCTTTCATAGCTTTAAGCCATAGCATATAATCCATGTTTTCTTTGAGTTTCGGGTAGTATTTTCGTTTTGATAACATCTCACCGAAATGCAGGTAAGCATCCTCATCTGTGTCGAAAGTTCGGTATTTGCTCATATATCCCGATTTGGTTTTTGACGATTTTACCCTGGATTTAACACCAAAATGATTTTTGTTAACCCGGCAAAGTTTGCTTGTGCCTGCAGCACTTTCCTGTAAAGCTATTCCAAGAACAAGACTGGCAGGAATATCATATTTCAACAGAACCTCAATTGCCAGTGAATCGAATTTTTGGATATACTTTTCAGCAACACTCTGAGCCTGAATTAAGCAGGAAGTTAATAAAAACAATAGTATCAGTGTTATCCGCATGTAAATGGTTTAAAATTCAATTAAAAGTAGCAAAATGATTCAATAATTAACCTTAAAAGTATTTATTTGTTGTAAAAGATGACTGCAGGAAATATCCCATCACAAAAAAAACGCAAGGAATGGTTTTTGCTTGCAACACCCTAAATTTGCACCCGGTTTATGGAAAATCCGATTCCTTTGCATCCTTATACTACCAAAATACATACCTTTAACTTTTGTATAATTTACAGCCATATGAAGACATTTTTCAGCATCCTCATCCTTTCTTTAAGTCTTACCGTTATGTCGCAAAACCAATATACACGCGAATGGAAACAGGTCGATTCTCTTAACGGACTTGGTCAGGCTCAATCAGCACTCGACATTGTTACACATATTTATGATCAATCCAAAACCGCCAACCAGGCCGACCAGTTTGTGAAAGCTTCGGTTTACCGGATGAAACTGGAATCGGATTTTGAGGAGGATTATTTCGAAAAAAGCATTGCGCGAACTCAATCCGATATTCAATCGGCTCAACCTCCGGTGAAGCAAATTCTGCATTCAATCGTGGCTGAACTCTACTGGCGCTATTATCAGAACAACCGCTGGCAGATCCTGAGCCGCAGCGAAACGTCCGGTTTTATTTCCGATGATATTAAAACATGGGATGTAAAAAAGCTGGTGGCAGCTTCGATGGAAAACTATGCGCTTTCGCTCGCAGATAAAGATTTACTTAAAAATACTCCGGTGTCGGCATTTGATGAAATCCTCGTTAAACAGAAAGATTCTCAAAAATTAAGGCCAACTTTATTTGATTTCCTGGCTCACAGGGCTATTGATTTTTATTCCTCTTCAGAAGCCGGACTCACAAAACCGGCGGCAACTTTTTTGATGGATCAGTCAGCTTATTTTTCGCCTTCAGCTGAATTTACATCAATAAACATTGCTTCGCCTGATGCATTTTCGTTCGAATTTCAGGCTTTAAAACTTTTACAGGAAATTATTGGAATTCACCTTCTGGATAAAGATCCTACAGCATTAATTGACGCAGAAATTAAGCGTTTATCGTTTGTTCACGAAAAAAGCATTCTTCCTGAAAAAGACAGCCTTTACCTAACAGCTTTATACAAGCTGGAAAGCCGGTTTAAAAATCATCCTTCATCCACCGAAGTTGCGTATGAAATTGCGTTACAACTTGAAGGCGACGATGAGGAAATAACTCCTTATGATTATAACGATTCGAAATCCGGTCAGCCTGTTACCGATTCACAAAAATGGAATAAAAAGCTTGCCATCGAAATCTGCGAAGCGGCAATAAATCGTTTCCCCGACAGTTTTGGTGCAAAAAACTGTCAATCGCTGATTGAACGTATTAAACAACCGGTGCTTACTATTACAACTAATTATGCCTCCATTCCCGGAAAGCCTTCGCTGGCATTGGCCGAATTCAAAAATGTGTCAAAAATATATTTTCGTTTATTAAAAACAGATCCCGAAACCGACCGCGCCCTACAGGCAAAACAACAGGAAGAACGTTTTGCACAATACCTCAGCATGAAGGCGGAAAAGGCCTGGGAACAAGTGCTACCGGAAGACGGCGATTACAGGGATCATTCTACAGAAATAAAATTGCCGGCTATGCAGCAAGGCTATTATGTGCTGCTTTACAGCACCGACGGCTCGTTTGCTGCCAAATCGGCTATTGTTGCAGCCTGCAGTTTCTGGGAAACCACTATCAGTTACCTCAACCGCAGTATTGATGACGGAAATAATGAAATTATTGTGTTGCACCGCGAATCCGGGCAACCGCTCGAAGGAGTTAAAGTACAGCCATTCTACAATGAGTACAATTCAAAATTACGCAAATACGAAAGTACAGCCGGTGATGTTTTTGTAACCGATAAATCGGGAATGGTAACTATTCCTGCAAAAAGTGATACCCGCAGGAACAATCAGTATTACCTGGTTTTCAGCTCGAAAGCGGATAAGTTGATCACCGAAGAGTATTTTTCGGGTTATACACACAGAAGTGAAGAACCCCGGACTGTAGTTCAGACTCATTTTTTCACTGACAGGGCTATTTACCGCCCCGGTCAAACCATCTTTTTTAAAGGAATTGTATTAGAACGAAAAGGTGATGATGTAAAAATAAAAACCCGTTTTAAAACGGAAGTTACATTGTATGATGTTAATGGGCAGGTAGTTTCGAAACAGATGTTTACAACCAATGATTTTGGCTCGTTCAGCGGAAGTTTTGTTGCACCGCAAGGAGTACTTACAGGTCAGATGACCATCCGATGCGAAACCGGCTCGACATATTTTCAGGTTGAAGAATACAAAAGGCCCAAATTTGAAGTAACATTTGAACCGGTAAAAGGATCGTACAAACTGGGCGAAACTATAGTTGTAAAAGGAAAAGCGCTGGCTTATGCAGGCAGCACAGTTTCGGATGCTGAAGTTTCGTACCGCGTTGTGCGGCAGGCTCGTTTCCCGTATTGGTGGGGATGGCGTGGTATGCCCCAATCGGAAGAAATGGAAATTACCAACGGTGAAACTACAACCGGCAGCGATGGCACGTTTACGGTAACTTTTAACGCCATTCCCGACCTTACCATCAACCGTAATACGGATCCGTTTTTCACATTTACGGTGTATGCTGATGTATCGGATATAAATGGAGAAAGTCATAGCAGCGAAACGGCAATTTCAGTTGGATATAAATCATTGCTGGTAAAAACCGATCTGGCAGATGAAATAAATCTTGAAAAAGAAGTACAGTTTGTACTGGCTACTACCAATCTGAATGGAGAGAAAGAGGCAGCGGCAGGAACAATCACTATTTCGAAACTTCGCAAGCCCGACCAGGTATTGTATTCGCGCAAATGGGCAAAACCCGATAAATTCACGATGACAAAAGCTGAATTTGAGAAAGATTTCCCGGGTGAAGTTTACAACGATGAAGATGATGTAACCACATGGCCGAAAGCAGCAACGGTATTTTCAGCCAGTTTTAATACCCCGGCAGATTCGCTGATTAAAGTTGGGAAAGCGATGCAGGCAGGAATGTATGTGATCGAAATTAAAACTAAAGATGCTTTTGGGGAAGATGTTTTGTTTAAGAAATTCTTTACCGCATTTAAACCTGAGTCGGGCAGTTACGAAGCAGTTTCGCCTGCATTCTTAAGCTTACTTACTCCACAGGTTGAACCGGGCGGTAACGTGAAATTTATCATCGGCACACCAGTAAAAAAAGCTTACATAATTTATGAAATTATACATAAGGACAAGGTTGTAAGTCGCGAGATTCTAACCCTGAGCAATGAGCAGAAGCTGATCAGTATTCCCGTGAAAGAAGAATACCGCGGCAACTTTGCAATCAGCTTCGCATTTGTTAAAAACAACCATTCTTTTTTGGTGAACAAACTAATTTCAGTTCCTTATACCAATAAAAAACTGGATATCAGCTTTGCCACTTTCCGCAATAAATTATTGCCCGGACAGGAAGAAGAATGGCAGATAACCCTTCGCGACAGCAAAGGCGAAAAAGCCGTTGGCGAAATGCTTGCCGGGATGTACGATGCTTCGCTTGATGTTTTTGCTCCACACAACTGGTCATTTACTATTTTTAATTATTTCTATGGAACCCGATCGTGGTCAGCCGATAAGAGTTTTGGTATTCAGAGTGGTACTCCAATCTACCATGCCGGCATCACTGCTTATCCTTCGTCGCATGAGTATGATCAACTAAACTGGTTTGGGTTTAATTTTGGATCAGGTCGGATTTTAAGGCATTCAAAATCAGAAATAGCTATGGATATGAGCGTGCAAGCTATGCCAAGTGCTTCAATGGTTGAAGATGTATATGCCGATGAAATCGTTGATGAAATGAGTGCTAGGTCTGTAAGTGATACGGTCACCTCTTATGAAGTTCCTGTAACGCCCAAAACCGGAGAAACAAAACCAATCCAAATTCGAAAAGACTTTAATGAAACCGCCTTTTTCTTTCCACAACTTGCAACCAACGAAAACGGTGAAATCGTTATTAAATTTAAAGCTCCCGAAGCTCTTACCCGCTGGAAAATGATGGGATTGGCTTACACCAAAGACCTGAAATACGGACAAATTGAAAAAACACTGGTTACCCAAAAGGACCTGATGATTTTTACCAATCCATCGCGTTTCCTTCGTGAAGGTGACAAAATGGATTTTGCAGCTAAAATATCAAACATCAGCGACCGTGATCTTTCGGGGATGGCCGAATTGCATTTCTTCGATGCGCTGACGATGAAACCGGTAGATGCTGATATGGGTTTAACCCAGATGCTGATTCCGTTTACGGTAAAGAAAGGGCAAAGTTCGCCTGTAAGCTGGAATATTAACATTCCCGAAGGATTACAAGCTGTTGTTTATCGTATTACAGCTACTGCAGATGCTTTCAGCGATGGCGAGGAAGCTGCCATTCCGGTGCTTACCAACCGGATGCTGGTAACTGAAAGTATGCCTTTGCCGGTGAACGGAATGCAGCAAAAGAAATTTAGTTTCGAAAAACTGGTCAACTCGGGTAAAGCAGGTTCAACCATGCGCAATTACAGGCTTACGCTCGAATATACTTCGAACCCGGCCTGGTATGCCGTGCAGGCGTTGCCTTACCTGATGGAATATCCGTACGAATGCGCCGAGCAGATTTTCAGCCGGTATTATGCTAACAGCCTGGCAACGCATATTGCAAACAGCGATCCGAAAATAAAACACGTGTTCGAGAGCTGGGCTACAATAACTCCTGATGCGCTGAAATCGAACCTCGAAAAAAATGAGGATCTGAAATCGGTATTGTTGCAGGAAAGTCCGTGGGTGCGCGAAGCTACCAGCGAAAATGAACGAAAACAGCGGATTGGTTTACTTTTCGATCTTAACCATATGGCTTCGGAACAAACTTCGGCTCTCAAAAAACTGCGCGATATGCAGAATCCGAACGGAGGCTGGCCCTGGTTCCGGGGAATGCCCGAAAGCCGCTATATCACCCAGCATATCGTTACCGGACTTGGTCACCTTTACTATCTGGAAGTGATGAATCCGGTTGAAAACGCTGATATTCAGGATATGCTGAAAAAGGCAATCGGGTTCCTGGATGAAGAGGTAAAAATCAATTTCGAAAAGTTGAAAAAAGACGATAAGGATTACCTCAAAAACAATCACCTGGGTTATGATGACATTCAGTATTTGTATGCACGAACATACTTTATGGCTGATTTCCCGATTGGAGAGGGAAACAATGAAGTGCTGGAATACTATAAATCGCAATCCACAAAATACTGGAAGTCGCAGAATAATTACATGAAAGCGATGATAGCCCTGTACATGAACCGTTTTGGTGATGAAAAAACAGCTGCTTTAGTAATGCGATCGTTAAAAGAAACAGCTTTGCATAACGAGGAAATGGGAATGTACTGGCGCAACGAACAGCGTGGCTGGAACTGGTACCAGGCACCGGTTGAAACACAGGCTTTGCTTATCGAAGCGTTTGACGAGGTAAGCGACGATCAGAAATCGGTGGAAGAAATGAAAATCTGGCTGCTGAAACAAAAACAAACTCAGGACTGGAAAACCACCAAAGCCACAACAGAAGCGGTGTACGCATTGTTGCTCCGTGGAACTTCGCTACTTGCATCTGACAAGCCGGTTGACATAACGTTAGGGACAGAGAAAGTTGATCCATACAAACAGGATGGCTTGAAACCCGAAGCTGGAACAGGATACTTTAAAGCCAGCTGGGAAGCATCAGCCATTAAACCGGAAATGGGTAAAGTTACCGTTAACAATCCAAACCCAACGGTTGCATGGGGTGCTTTGTACTGGCAGTATTTCGAACAGTTGGATAAAATTACACCGGCTCAAACACCGCTCAGTCTTTCGAAAAAACTTTTCCGCGAAGTAAATACCCCAACCGGTCCCGTTATTGAACCTATTAATGAAAATTCGGTTGTTAAAACCGGCGATAAAATTGTTGTCCGTGTTGAACTCCGCTCCGACCGCGACATGGAATACATCCACCTGAAAGATATGCGGGCTTCGGCTTTTGAACCGGTAAATGTACTTTCGGGATACCGCTACCAGGATGGACTTGGATATTATGAATCAACGCGCGACGCTTCAACCAATTTCTTTATTTCATACCTTCCGAAAGGAACTTATGTATTCGAATATAAATTGGTTGCAACACAAAAAGGCGAATTCTCGAATGGAATTACCACGGTACAATGTATGTATGCGCCTGAGTTTTCGGCACATTCGGAGGGAATAAGAGTGAAAGTGGAGTAAGGATTTAGTTTTTAGTTAGTTTTGTAAAACAGGATTATAAATCCTGAACTTGGGAGGTGCGGATTACAAATCCGCACCAGCGGATTTTGCGGGTGTTGGCTTGGCGGGAATGAGGGTAAAGGTGGAGTAAGGATTTAGTTTTTAGTTAGTTTTGTAAAACAGGATTATAAATCCTGGACTTGGGAGGTGCGGATTACAAATCTGCACCAGCAAGTTTTGCGGGTTTTGGCTTGGCGGGAGTGAGGGTAAAGGTGGAGTAAGGATTTAGTTTTTAGCTAATTTTGTAAAACAGGATTATAAATCCTGGACTTGGGAGGTGCGGATTACAAATCTGCACCAGCGGATTTTGCGGGTTTTGGCTTGGCGGGATTTTGCCTGGCGGGATTTGTAATCCCGCCACCCGGAGTTTCAGATTTGTAATCTGCCCATAATATTTAAAATTAATCTTCTAAATTATTAAAACACTAATAAAATGGGAATCAATAGTAAACTCGCAGCCGGTTCAGTTTATTTCCTCACTATGACCGTTGTTGATTGGGTAGATATTTTTACGAGAGAAGATTATCGCCATATCATTATTGATTCGTTGAAGTATTGTCAGAAAGAAAAAGGGCTTGAGGTTTATGCATGGTGTCTGATGACAAATCATTTGCATCTGATAGCTTCGGCAAAGGAAAACGGACCTTTCAGTTTATCAGATATTCTCAGGGATTTTAAAAAATTTACAAGCAAGGCAATCATTGAAAAAATCAAAGAAATTCCTGAAAGTCGTCGCAGGTGGCTACTCGACCGATTTGAATTTGCAGGCCGTTACAATAAAAAAATAGAGTATTATAAATTCTGGCAGGATGGGAATGAGCCAAAGGAAATATATTCGGCTGAATTTCTTCAACAGAAAATTGCTTATATTCATGATAATCCGGTAAGAGCAGGTTGGGTGAATGAACCGCAACACTATAAATATAGTTCAGCTATTGATTATGCCGGTGGTAAGGGGTTAATCGATGTGATTTTCGCTTTCTAAAAAAGTGGCTCGAATAATCTTATCAGGATTACAAATCCTAAACTCCCGGGATGCGGATTACAAATCCGCACCAGCAAACAAATCCGCACCAGCAAATAAATCCGCACCAGCAAACAAATCCGCACCAGCAAACAAATCCGCACCAACAAGCCTGGCGGTATTTGCAACTTAGCGAAGCAATCTCATTCCGCCCTCGGAATAATCCCGCCAATGGGAGTTTTAGAAATCCGCATTACCTGGGGTGCTGATTACAATTCCGCATCAGCATAGTTGCTACACAGAAAGGCGAATTCTCGAACGGTATTACTTCGGTGCAATGCAGGTATGCGCCTGAGTTTTCGGCACATTCAGAGGGCGTAAGGGTGAGGGTTGAATAAAAGTTAAAATCAAATCATGCACTAGGAGATAAAATCGAACTATTTGTATAAGTTAGTTTAGCCTATCCGGATTAAAATCAGGAAACAGGTATTTATTTATCAACGATAATTTGTTGACAAACAATGTTTCAGGATAAATAATACTTTTCAAATTAAACTATTTGAAAATCACTTCGTCAAAACTTCATATCAATTTAAAAAAAAATAATATGAAAAAGACTTTCAAATACATGGCAGCTGTGGTAATAGTTGGCATGTTCCTTAGTACCTCGGCTATCGGTCAAACAGCTAAAACTGGAAGAAACTATGTTGATAAAGATAAAAATGGTGTCTGCGACAACAGAACTGTAAACAAAGATAATTCTGCCTCCGGCCGTAATTTTACTGATGCCAACAATGATGGAGTGTGCGATAACCGCAAGGGTGTTGGAAAAGGAAAAGGTTGTGGCCAAAAGCAAAAAGGTTGCAGGAATAGAGGTGGTAATAAATAATTATTGTAATCCCCCAATTGAAGATGAAAATGCCAAAAAGGGTTCTTGTATTAATTTGCTTTGCATTACCTATAAGTCAGGCTGCATTGGCAATAGTGCCTTTCGAAACGATGAATGAGTTTTGTATGCCTGATACTAGCAAATATATGCAGTCAAAGGGCAGTTGCAAGAGTATAGCTGTGAATGATGTCCCAGCCTCGCCCTTGTCAGAAGCTGAAAAACAAGGATTAATTTTTATGCGGGAAGAGGAAAAGCTTGCTCACGATGTTTACATTGCAATGAGCGAGGTTTGGGATATTCCGATATTCAATAACATCAGCCGGAGCGAGACAGCACATATGGAAGCGGTTCTTGGCTTACTCAACAAGTACGAAATAACTGATCCTGTGGGCGATATGAAACCAGGTAAATTCACAAACCCTGAATTCACTAAACTCTATCAGACACTTGTCAATCAAGGCAATACCAGTTTGATAGATGCTCTTAAAGCAGGTGCCTTTATTGAAGAAACCGATATTGCCGATTTACAGGAACGCTTAAAAATATCGGATAATGCAGATTTGAAACTGGTATATACTAATCTTCTGCAGGCTTCGCACAGGCACCTTAGGGCATACTGCCGAAACCTTGATTTCCGGAATGCATCTTATGTTCCACGGCGACTAAGCCAGCAGGAGTTTGATGAAATTATCAATATGGACTAAACAGATTGCTAAGCACATAGATGTTTGTTAACAAACTTATAATCAAGTGTGTTATTAATAGAGTCGAGTGTTACTGTTAAAGTGTGATCACAAGTAAAAATAATCAATGCCGTTCTTTACAGGGCGGCATTATTTTTATAATTTAGCTTAATATTTCAAATAAGTATGCAGGCTATTTTTAACGATCTGAAAACAATTATTGAGCAGCGTATTCCTGCTGTATTATGTATAGTGACGGAAACCACCGGTTCCACTCCCCGGAAGGCCGGATCCAAAATGCTTGTATTTCAGGATGGGGCTATAAAAGGTACTGTTGGTGGCGGAAGTGTAGAATTTCAAACTATACAGGATGCATTGAAAATCATATCCTGCGGAGAGCCTTTTACGAAACGATTTCACCTCGAAGAAGACCTGAAAATGCATTGCGGCGGAACTATGGATGTATATTTTGAGCCGATCGGATGCCTTCCAAAACTGTATATTTTTGGTGGCGGCCATATTGGTAAAGCGCTTGCCGGATATGCTGTGGGGCTGGGATTCCGCCCGTTTGTATTCGACCAGCGGGAAGGCATTTTCGAATCGTGGAATCTGCCAGAGATTGAAACCCGTTATGGCGATTTACTGCAAATCATTGATTCACTTGAGTTTGATTCTAATACCTACATTGTAATTGTTACACATCAGCATGAGTTCGATGAAAAAGTTCTGCTTGACTGTCTTCCACGCCAATTTGCTTATCTGGGAATGATAGGAAGCAAACGTAAAGTGGCAGATATCAGAAAAAATGCTTTGGAAAATCATACCATTGCAGATGCACAACTCAATAAAGTCGATATGCCGATAGGCATTCCCTTTGCCGCCGAAACACCCGCCGAAATTGCCATAAGCATTATCGCAAAAATGATTGATGTGAAAAACTCAATGAAATCATGAGTTCACAACGCGATAAAATTCAGTTTGTGTTGAACAACCAGGTTGTTTCGGTTGATTTTAATTCAAATTCTGAATTAAAGCCTACTACAACCGTTCTCAACTATCTTCGCTCGCTGCCATTTCGCAAAGGTGTAAAAGAGGGCTGTGCCGAAGGCGACTGCGGAGCTTGTACTGTTGTAATTGCTGAAAATCAGAGGGGAAAACTTATCTATAAATCAATTGACAGCTGCCTCGTTTTCCTGCCCATGATTCATGGTAAACAGCTTATTACTGTTGAAAATCTTGCTGATTCCGGTGAACTTCATCCTGTGCAGCAGCAAATGGTAAACCACAATGGCAGCCAATGCGGATACTGCACTCCCGGCGTTGTAATGTCGTTGTTCGGGCTTTATAAAAACCATCATAACCCGGATCGGGAAATGATTGAAGATTCGCTCACAGGCAATCTATGCCGTTGCACAGGTTATCAATCAATAATTAAAGCCGCTGAACATGCCTGTGCGTGTGTTGATACCGATAAATTCAAACTTCATGAAGCAAAAATTATCGATTTGCTTGAGGATATAAACCGGGATAAATCGCCGCTGGAAATACATTCCCAAAATCAGGATTATTATAAACCTTTTACGTTGAATGATTCGCTGGCATTGAGAAACAAATATCCTCATGCGATCCTGCTTGGCGGTGGCACGGATACTGCTCTGCGTCAGACTAAAAAACGGGAATTATTAACTGAAATAATTGATATCTCTGAGATTCAGGAGTTGAATTATTTTTTTGAAGAAGGCCATCAATTTAAAATTGGCTCAGGGTTAACGCTGGAACAATTAAACAAACATTCCGAACAAACTCTTCCCGCCTTGCACCTAATGCTGAAAATATTCGGATCGCTGCAAATACGGAACCTGGCAACTATTGGCGGAAATATAGGTTCGGCTTCACCCATCGGCGATACGCTTCCATTGCTTATTGCGTATAAAGCATATGTTAAATTGCAGTCTGCAACTTTCGAAAGAATGGTGTGGATTGAGGATTTTATAAAAGGCTACCGCTTAACCGATCTCCGTCACAACGAATTGATTACAGCCGTTCATATTCAAAAACCCGCCCCGGAAACCATCATCCGCTCTTATAAAGTTTCGAAGCGCAAGGATCTTGATATTTCAACCGTAAACGGTGGCTTTTCATTGAAGTTAGATAACGGAAATGCGAAAGAGATCATTCTTGCTTTTGGCGGAATGGCTGACACCCCTAAGAGAGCCCGCAATACTGAAAAATTTCTTTTCGGAAAATCCTGGACAAGACCAAATGTTGATCATGCCATAAAAATCCTGTCCGAAGAGTTCACCCCACTGAGTGATGCCCGTGCCGGTGCCGAATACAGGACTCTTGTTGCCGGCAATCTATTGCTGAAATTCTTTTTGGAAACTACAAATCCGGCGCTATGAAATCGACCAATCTGAAACACGACAGCGCTTTTAAGCATGTAACTGGTCAATCGGTTTATGTGAATGATATTAAAGCCAACCGGCAGTTGATTGGTAGAGTTGTTTACAGTACAGAGGCTCATGCCAGGATCAGTCTTCTCGATACAAAAGCTGCCTTAAAATTAAACGGAATTGTCTCTATCTTAACCTGGAAAGATATTCCCGGCAAAAACCAGATGGGCCCGGTTGTGGATGATGAACCATGCCTGGCTGAAGATGAAGTTACTTTTATTGGACAAGCCATTGTGCTTATTGCAGCCGAAACCGAAGAGGCTGCTTTTGAAGCTGAAAAGTTTATCCGGATCGAATACGAAGAGCTCGAAACCATTCTGGATCTTCACCAAGCCATTGCAAAAAATAACCTTATCACACCCCCGCGAATTATTGAATGTGGAAATGTTGCCGAAACTCTGAAA
>JBBSDC010000033.1:0-34041 GCA_038249705.1 Bacteroidales bacterium
ACAAATAACTTTCCGCCAAGGCCTTCGCCTGCTTTCTGAACTTTGCGCCCGGCATTAAGTAACGTTAATGTTGTACCATGCACAATTCCCTGTGGGCCAATGTACATATACGATCCGGCAGTCATTTGCCCGTATTGCGTTACGCCAAGCGCATTGAATTTCTCCCAGTCGTCGGGTTTCGAATAATTTGGTATCATCATGCCATTGGTAACAACTACTCTGGGCGCTTCTTTATGCGAAGGATATAATCCCATCGGGTGCCCCGAATACATGACCAGGGTTTGCTCCTCCGTCATTTCCGAAAGGTATTTCATCGTTAACAGGTACTGAGCCCAGTTTTGAAAAACAGCGCCATTTCCGCCGTAAGTAATCAGTTCGTGCGGGTGCTGGGCAACGGCAGGATCGAGATTATTTTGAATCATCAGCATGATGGCTGCCGCCTGAGTACAATTTGCAGGATACTGGTCAATAGGTCGTGCAAACATTTCGTATGCAGGCCGGAACCTTAACATGTATATGCGCCCGTATTTTTTGAGTTCTTCGGCAAATTCCTTTGCAAGAATGGCATGATGTTGCGGCTCAAAATACCGGAGCGCATTGCGGATGGCCAGTTTTTTTTCTGATTCCGACAAAATGTCCTTGCGAACCGGTGCATGATTTACATCCGGATTGTAAGGTTGTAGCTGAGGCAAAGCGAAGGGGATTCCCTGTTTTATTGCCAATTGAAATTCATTCAGGTTCATAGTATCGTAGAAATGTTTTCGGTGAAACAAGAGGTGAAAACCGGAGCAAAATTACATTAATATTCCTGAAAGGGCTATACATCAAAGTGCAAACTGAAATGCAATTTTCCATGCCATATTTTCCTTTGCCGTTGGTAATGCATACGGGCCGTAACGGTAAAACCAGGCCAGTCCTACATCAGTAAGTTTCAACCGAAGTATTTTATAAACTACCAATCCCGACTCGAAATAACCTTTCTCATAACTTTTAATGTTTTCTTTATAGTGATTTTCAGGATTACTGAGCGAACCGATTCCAAGGTTAGTTACCAACTCGGGTTCAGGACTGAAATATTTCGAACGGAAAAGCAATTTGCCGAAATTGTGCGCGAAATAAAAAGCGGCAAAACGATCGGCTGTAAATTCGTCCATGCGCATGGTTGCGAAACTTCCCGGCGAATGGAAGGTGAATGGCCGGTATGATGATCTTGCATTATATAGATTTACATATGGAATATCCCTGTCAATCAATCCTGCCATTAATGTTATGGAAGTAGTTCCTAAATATTTAATAAACAATGATTTGCTTATTTTCAAGTCGAAGCGGTTGTATTCGTACTCACCACCGAGCGCATTGTTAAATCCATGGGTGGCATGAAACTGAATCACAGGGTAATTTGTTCCGAGCGAAATAGCGGAATGCGTATTTTTCATGTATTTCTCACCATAAGCATATCGTAAAATAATAGATGCTTCGGTAAAATTGAAGTCGGAGGTAGTAACGGTTATATTTTCGGATGAAGCTTTCACATAACCATAGTCATAAAGCGGTTTTCGGTTATACTTCGAAAATCCCGCTCCCAGTGTAACGTATTTAAAAATCCGTGAGCTAAGCTTAGCTTCATAACTTTGAGTTTGATCCATGTGTTCCACCATTATATCGCGGAACCTTCCGGGATTGAGAAGGTTACGAGCATGATCAAATTTCGGATCAGCACCGGCTTCGTCAACATCATTATAATACGCGGCTGTAAGGTTAAAATTTCTGAACCGGTCGAAAATGAGGGTTCCTTCGGACCCATATTTAAATTCCTTATCCCTGAAACCATAGGCCCCATACGCACCAACTTTAAACCAGGTACTCACTCTGTCGGAAGTGGAAAGTTTTAATCCCAAACGAAGACCTTCGTGATGGTTTACTTTGAAAATGTTGTCAATATAAAGGTCAATATAACCAATTGTAACTTTACCATTCATCATTGCATCAAGCCGCCGTGTTAGCCTGTCGAAGTTGTTGGCTTTTCCTATGCTGTCAATTACAAGGTATGTTTTCTGGTCGCGCTGAGTAAGTGAGTCAATGCGATACCTGTTCCACACTTCTTCTGTTTGCGAATAAGCATCAGGCTGAACGTCAATTTCAATTGCACCAAACTGACTTCTTTTCAGCTCTGGATTCAGGTTGATTTCGGAGATATAGCTTTTACCTCTGCCTATCATTTTTATTTGGGCTTTTGAGGTTGAGTCAATGGCTATGGAAGCTGTTTTTATAATCAGATCGGTGTTCAGTTGAACCGGAAACCAGTGTGTGCTGTCGATGAAATCGTATAATTGCTGAATTTTTACTGAGATATTTCCTTCATCTCTTGCCGGTATGGCAATCACATTCCGGATTGCAAATCCGTTGGTGCTTATCGAAACAGTCCCTTTGAGCCCGTTAAAATTTGTTCTCATCAGGGGCCGATAGGAAATTACGTAGGTGGTATCATACGGAAAAGGCTCAACAATAGTATCTTGTATCTCAAAATAGTATTTACTGAAACACCCGTTTGATATAGGGTTTATATAGTCTTTGTCAACAATTTTAATCACTTCCTTATAAAATGTTGTTGATTGAAGTTGCGAAATCAGGAATACAAACAAGGGATCGCTTAAACCCGATACCCGGCTTGCAATTACTTTATTGTAATTATCGGAAGGAAAGCGGAAACTTCTTTTTACAACACTCTCCATAATAAAAAGGTGTTGCTTGTTAAAAAAATCCTTTGCCCTGATGTAGGAAGAATCTGCAGCAAGGCTGTCGATGTGAGGAATACTGTCCGACTCGGGGCCGAACACCATTTTTTCGTAAGAAGTATAGGTAAACGAAGGCAAGCGTTCGTGATCATTAATATACCTGTTTGCAATCACTTCGCTGATAATGCGGTTTGCCGGATTAATGCCTGGTTTGATCAGGATTTCCGAAAGTTCGTAAGAGGTTTTTTTAAGCTGTATTACTATTTCCTTTTTATTATTTGGGGGCACATATTGAACTGCTTCGTAGCCTATATAGCTGAATATGAGTTTCGAAACTGGTACTGGGGAGTTTACTGTAAATTTGCCGTCAATATCCGAAATTACACCTTCTGGTCCATCATTAATCCTGATATTAACAAAGGCCAGAGCATCAAGGTTGTCAATATCAATAACCCTGCCTTTAATTTGAACCGACTGAGCTACTGACTGCAAAACGGTAATGCATAACAGCAGGAAATGGAGTGAAAACGATTTAATAATACCTTGCATAAGTAATTATATCAAAACAGCCGCTAAGTTAGGAAAATGAATAATACAAGTCAAACTTCTTAATAACTTTCGCTTTTGATTACTTAAAAAGCATTAATTTTGGATTACGATTATAGGATAAGGATTCATTATTCCATATCCGGCCTTAATACTAGTATTGCATGGCAGTGTACGAATCGATATATGAGTATTATTTGCATCAGCTCCGCAATTGTGAGAGCTACATTGAGCAATGTAAGATACACGCCGAACCCGAATTGGTGCATGAACTCAGGCTCAGTATCAAGAAATTAAGAGCCTTTAACCTGTTGGCTGACCGATTGGAAATGTCGGGCATTGATGCTAATAAGCAACTGATTGAGGGAGTGAAAAAGATGTTTAACCTCGCCGGACAAATCCGCGATACACAGGTGCAGATATACCTGCTGGCCTCCTGTAAAGAGCAAACAGGTATTAATTTTACACTTTTTCTGAAATGGCTGCTCAAGCGCGAAAAAAGAAAAATTAAGCAATTATGCGGGAGTAAATATAAATCATCAATTGATTTAGATTCAGGGAATACTATCAATGGAATTGCGAATACGATCCAGCTTCCTGAAAAAACCGCTATTATTTCATCTGCTCACACTCTGCTTGACGAAATGTACCTGAAAACTCAAAAGCTGGCAACAGGAAGCATTGGTGACGAAAACCTTCACCAGATCAGGAAATTATTTAAACAGATGCGCTATATAATTACTTTCATTACGGGTATTTATCCTGATTTTCAGTATCATCGGATTACTCCTGAAGATTTGAAGGATATTGAAAACACAGTTGGCAACTGGCACGATAACCTTATCAGGATTGAATTTATTGAGCGTTTTAAGAAGAAAATTAAAAATCACAATGAAGTTATTTTGTTAAAATATAAAGGATTAGCAGCATACAGTCATGCTTCGCTTAATCAAGCTTATGAGGAAGCATGTCAGGGGGTAAAAACAAAATTGCTTGGATGATTTTCATACAAATTTGCGGAAATAAAAAAAAGAGGACGTTTCGGTGCTCTGCACCTTTTGAATTGTTTTTTAATATTTCTACAATTAGTGCGGTGCTCTGCACCTTTATTTATAACATAAACGTTGCTTAAATAAAGCCACAGAGTGGCGCTATATTTTTGGTTAGCGAAAAGATTCTACAATCAAAAAAAAATGTTTGAGTTTTTCAGCAGACCCTAACTAAACCTTTCATTTTGCAGAATCATTTGCTGAAATGAAATAGTAATCAGGAAGCAGCAGAATAGGGTGATCCCAGACTGTTTTAATGCTCTGTCATTAAGTCGTATAATGCAAAATTTTGGTAGTTATGCGTTTATAGCTTTGGATTCAGCCGGTGACGGTCTTTATCCCGTAAAGTTTTCTTTTGCAAGTTTTTCTCAACGGCAGCAGTAAGGTCGATGCCGGTTTGATTGGCCAGGCAAACAAGCACAAAAAGCACATCAGCCATTTCATCAGCTAGGTCGGCCTGTTTATCTGATTCTTTTTCGCTCTGTTCGCCATAGCGGCGTGCCATAATCCGTGCAACTTCACCCACTTCTTCCATTAACACGGCAGTGTTGGTCAGTTCATTAAAGTATCTTACACCCGTTGTGTTAATCCATTGGTCAACAGTTTGTTGAAGTTGTTCTATAGTCATTCTCATTAATTATTTTCCTGAATATTCTTTTGCGAAAATTGCAGTAATAAACACATGGTTATTCTTTAACCTCCAGCCTGAAACCGGTGCCGTGAACATTTACTATCGAAATATCAGGATCGTCCTTTAGGTATTTGCGCAGTTTGGTGATAAAAACATCCATGCTCCGGCCAATAAAATAATTATCGCTGCCCCACACTGTTTTCAGCGTTTTTTCCCGCGTAATAAGCTGGTTTTTATGGCTGTATAAAACCCTCAGCAGTTCAACTTCTTTAGTGGTAAGGCTGATGCGTTTGTCGCCGATACGCAGTTCGTGGTTCGACGAATCAAAAATATATTTCCCCAAAGTATAAATTCCTTGCGAGAAAGTGTCTTCCGGCTGTGCGTTCGTATCTCCCTGTCGGCATCTGCGTAAAATGGCACCAATGCGGAGCTCGAGTTCTTCGCTTACAAATGGCTTTGAGATGTAATCGTCGCATCCTGTTTTAAATCCGGTCACGCGGTCCTCCATATGCCCACGTGCGGTAAGAAAAATAATCGGTATTTGTTTGTTTATTTCCCTTATTTCGGAAGCAAGAGTAAAACCGTCCTTTCGCGGCAGCATCACATCGAGAATCAGCAGGTCGAATGTATTCTGCTTAAACTTGTCTGAGCCTTCAATGCCGTCCATAGCCCTTGTAACTTCATATTCCTGAAGTTCAAGGTAATCGCGGAGTACGTCACCCAGATTAATATCATCTTCAACTAACAAGATTTTTGCTTTCATGGGACTTTTGAATAAGTGAAACATTACTCAGGAAATCAAGTGGTAACGAAATCTCAAACCGGCTTCCTTTTCCCGGTTCGCTGTGTAAATTTATAGTGCCGTTATGCGCTTCAACCAGGCTTTTTACATAATACAGCCCCAGCCCGAAACCTTTGACATCGTGTAGGTTACCAGTATGAACCCGGAACATTTTACGGAAAATATGCTTTTGATTTTCAACGCTTATTCCGATGCCTTTATCCTCCACTGCAACAACAATATGATCGTTGCGATTAAAAGTACTCAGCATTATTTCGGGTTTTTCAGGCGAATACTTGTTGGCATTATCCAGAAGATTGGTAATTATATTTTCAACGTGCATTTTATCAACATAAACGCGGTGATTTTTGGCATCGAGATTGAGTTTCACCGAACCTTTCCTTTCTTTCACCAAAAGCTGGAAATTTTCTGATATTTTTTCGATAAGCTGATGCAAGTCGAAAGGTTCAAAGGAAAGCCGGTAAGTTCCCCGATCGAGTACGGCTAATTGTAAAACCTGTTCAACCTGATTCTTAAGCCTGACATTTTCGTCGTAAATAATACTTGCATATTTACGCGCTTTACTCTCGTTTGATAGTATTGATGGTTTTAAAAGCATTTCGCTGGCCAGGGAAATGGTGGCAATCGGCGTTTTGAACTCATGTGTTATATTGTTTACGAAATCACTTTTCATCTCCGAAATTTTCTTCTGGCGCAGAAACGAATAGATATTAAAGATAAATCCTAAAACAAGTAAACCCAGAAGGATAAAACATACAACCAACCACCAGAATATACTTTGCAGCGCCAGATTTCTTTCGTCAGGAAACCAGGCGCTTAGCACCATAGCATCGTTTTTGTAAATGCATGAAAGTGAAGCTATATGTTTTGATTTTAAAAATTCCGATTCATGACCTTTATGGGAAATATAGGAAATGGCTGACGTATTAGGATTATAAATCCCGAAAATATAAGGCCCATTGAGCCCTACTTCATCGAACTCTGTCTTGATCACTGTTTTTAAAACAATAATATTCAGGCCGTCAACTACTGTATTTTTCTGGCTAATGCAGGCTGCACTGCAAAAAAGCCCGTCGGTGCAGGTGTCTGATTTGCATTCGTACATCTGGTTAACTGCACCTTTAAGTGCGAGCTTTACCCTGTTATCGAATTGTTCTTCATGTAAAAGAATGGCATTCCGTATCCAGTAAAACTGAATCAGGATAATACCTGCAAGAGCAATTCCGGTAATAGTTACAATAATTAAAAACGTTCTTTTCTTCACGCTTTAAAATTAGGAAGTTAAACCTGATGTTAAGCCGGGCTTAACATATTATTAACAGCTAAAGGTATAAAATGATTGCTGAATAAAAAACTGTATAAGTCCTTCGGCAAATCAGGTATTACTTTTTGTACTATTTTTCCAGATAAATGGCCATGGTTTTGAAAAGTTCTTCTTGTGAAATGGGTTTTGTAATAAAACTGTCGCATCCTGATGCTAGGCTTTTTTTTCTGTGGGATTGCAGGCCGAAAGCAGTTTGTATTATTACCGGAACATCACTGCGAACCGATTTGCTGTATTGCGTGAGTTCCCACCCATCCTCACCAGGCAATTGGATATCCATAAGTACCAGATTTATATCAGGCAGTTCAGCCAGAATTTGCCGGAAGAAAGTGCCGTTTTCTGCAACAAAAATAGTAATACCAGTCTTACGGAGTATCATTTGGAGGTATGTAACACTTTGATAATCATCTTCAACAATTACAATCGTTTTGCCAATCCAGTTGTATCCGGAAACCAGTTTTTGAGCTGTGTTTTCACTGCCGTTGCTGAGTAACTGAATAAAAGGAATTTTGAAAAAGAAACTGCTTCCAATTCCGGGCTCGGATTCAACCCAAATGCATCCGCCCATCAGTTCAGCATTTCCTTTGCAAATGGCAAGTCCCAGGCCGGTTCCTTTGTATTTGTTGCGATCAGGAATGTCAGCCTGCCTGAAACGCTCAAAAATAATTTCAGAATACTGAGGATCAATTCCAATTCCTGTATCGGAAACAAAACAGGTTAATGTTGCATTTTCGGGCATCAGGAATCCAAACCGGATAGTCCCTTGTCCGGTGAATTTCAATGCATTGTCGAGCAGGTTTATAAAAATCTGTTTTAGTTTTAATTCATCAACCCTGAAAAACAGTTGCCCGATGCCAACAGCTTTCTCACATATCAGCCTGATCCTCGACTGAGGTTTTAGCTGTAGTTTCGATAGGAATGTTATGTGCAGATTATCAAGCAGTTTGTTCAGATCGCAGTTGGTGTTCTGAACCGAAACATTGCCCGATTCGATGCGTGAAATGTCGAGTACATCGTTTATGATCTGGAGCAGATCAGCAGATCGTTCAATAATAATATCAGTGAATTCGCGTCTTCGTTCCGGTTCCAGCTCAGGGTCGTTGAGTAAATCGGCAAAACCCATTATGGAGTTCATAGGTGTGCGGATTTCGTGGCTCATATTGGCAAGGAATGCGGATTTCAGCTGGTCGCTTTTTTCTGCTTTTTCCTTAGCTGCCAAAAGCTCATTTGTATAGATTTCAAGCTGCAGCTTTGTTTTTTTTATTTCAGTGATATCGCGGACAATGGCCAGCACTTTATTCTCGCTAAGCGGGGCTGTACGGGTTTCGAAATGCAATAGACTGTTGTTTTCGGAAATTGTGTATTCAAATAATTGAATACTATTGGTTTCGATGCATCTTCGATATATTTCCAAATGCCTATTAACCTCCTCGCGTTCAAAAAGATGGCTTAGATTAAGTTCTTTAATGTGATCAGGATCAAGTGCGAGCCGGGCTGCATCAGTTGTAAAGAAATCGATAAAATCGCCGTTTGTATTCATAATAAACAATAAATCGGGAAGAACACTCATTACGGCATCAAGCCTTGCTGTTTGAGTTTTTAAAGCTTCAAGTGCCTGATCATGTTCACTTTGCAGTTGGTGTTCGCGAGTAATATCTCTGCCGGAGCCCACCGTGCCTATAATATTTCCTTCGCTGTTATAAAAAGGTGCTTTAATTACTTCAAGATATAGAAACTCACCCTTGATGTTTCCGTATTCATTAAATTGCTGTGGTGCTCTGTTTTGCAACACAACAGTATCCGTATCGCGGCATATTTCGCCAAATGTATGCCATTCTTTATTTTCGGGATGGAGCTGCCTGGCCCTTTGAGCAAAATACATATCGGTTTTCCCGATTGGTTCGCTGGTATCAGCAGCAATCAAAAGGTTGTCGCTGATTGCCTTGTTTACAAAAATGTATTCATTCGTAAGATTTTTTGCCCAAATCATATCCTGCACATTATCGCACATCAGCCTAAGTAACAGGTACATTTCCTTATAATTGATCTCCTTCTCCGGGTTTTGTTCTTTTTCGGCCTTATCAAATCGCAGGCTCCCGGAAATGACTTCATGTAAAAGTTCTTCCAGTTGTAAGGTATATTGGTTTGTTTCAACAAGGTTTTTATTGTGGAGAACTGATTGCGCTTTTACACGAAAATCTTCCAGGTTGAACAGTTCTTTCATAGCGGATAAATTAGTCAGGTTAGTTTAATTTCATAGTGATTAAGTCAATCTCCGTATAAGTAATAGTATGATTGTTTTGATTACCAAAAGTATGAATGTACTTCTGAATTAACAAAGGGAAGTATGAAAAAAATGGAAACTTCCAAAATTGTTTTATTTGATTGTTTTATAGATAGTTATGTAATTTGGTGCATTCTGTTTGAAACCCCTTCAATAACTTTCATATCTTTGCACATTATCTTCTCCCATGGAAACTTCAAGGATTACATATACCGGCGATTTGCGTACCGAAGCGGTACATGTAAAATCAGGTCAAATGTTTATTACTGATGCCCCAACTGATAACCAGGGACGAGGCGAAGCTTTTTCGCCAACCGACCTGCTGGCAACATCACTCGGCGCCTGCGCTATTACAGTTGTGGGTATAGCAGCTCGCACTCATGGTATAAACGTGGATGGAACTACAATTAGAATTACTAAAATTATGGCTTCCGATCCCCGAAGGGTTGGCGAAGTGATAGTAGAAATGGATTTTCCTCCTGTAAAATATTCCGAAAAAGAAAAGCAGATCATACGCCACACCATCAATACCTGTCCCGTTGGTCAAAGCCTTCACCCTGACCTTAAACAAACTTTTATCATTAATTTTTCTGACTGAAATTGCCAATGGAATTTAATATTGCAGCCGGCATCGAAGGACAAAAGGTAATAACAGTTACTAACGATAAAACCGCTGTTGCTTACGGATCGGGCACAGTTGAAGTATTGGCAACTCCTGCTATGATAGCGTTGATGGAGCAAACTTCAATGGAAAGTGTAGCTGCTCTAATTCCTGAACAGTATGTGACTGTTGGAACTGAAGTTTCAATAAAACATTTCAAAGCTACTTTACCAGGTAAATCGGTTAGTTGTAATTCAAAACTTATTCTTTCGCAAGGGATGAAACTGGTTTTTGAAGTTACTGCCAGCGACGAGAGCGGCATGATTGGAAGCGGTACACACACACGATATATTGTTGATAAACTCGATTTTATCAATCAGCTTAAAAATAAATAATTACGGATGCCTGAACAGTTAAATAACAATCTTTTGGAACCAACCACCGCTGGCACATCGCCAATGACATTTATTGCAAAAACCATTTCGGGACTTGAAGAAGTACTCGCTGCCGAAATTGTGGAACTGGGTGGCGCCAATGTGCAGGTTCTCACCCGTGCAGTAAGTTTCGAAGGCGACAAACGAATGCTTTATAAAGCGAATTATTGCTTACGTACAGCTCAGCGTATTCTGGTGCCAATTTTTACGTTTCAAATGGCTGATGAGGACGATTTGTACAACCAGGTGACTTCGTATCCATGGGAGAACCACCTTTCGTTGTTGAAAACTCTTGCTGTGGATGCTGTCGCCAGCGATTCGGAACTTACTCATACCCATTATATTGCTCTGCTTACCAAAGATGCAATCGTCGATCGTTTCCGTACTTTAAATAACGGCCGCAGACCAAATGTTGATACTGAAAATCCGCATGTCCGTATTAATATGCATATCCGCGGCAGTATCTGCGATGTGTCCATTGATAGTTCGGGAGCTTCGTTGCATAAACGTGGTTACAGGGTTTCGAATGCCGAAGCGCCAATGAGCGAAGTACTTGCTGCCGGGCTTATAATGCTTGCCGGTTGGAAACGCGATTGCCATTTTATCGATCCTATGTGCGGATCGGGAACTCTTGCAATTGAAGCTGCCATGTATGCCAATAATTTCCCTGCCGGCATGTACCGCAAAGAGTTTGGCTTTATGCACTGGCCCGATTTTGACCAGGATCTCTGGAATGAAGTAACAACAGAAGAATTAAATAAACAGACAGAATTTGATTACCAGATCATCGGCAGCGATATTTCGCCTAAAAACCTGGCATCAGCGAGGGCGAATATAAAATCGGCACGTTTGCACAAAGATATTAATTTACAGATAAGCCCTTTTTCGGAAATGAAACCGCCAGCGGGCGATCCTGGTCTCATTATTATCAATCCGCCTTATGGCGAGCGTATCAGGCTTAATGATATCATTGGATTGTATAAAAGTATCGGTAATACCCTGAAACAGGAATTTCCCGGCTACCATGCCTGGGTCATCAGTAGCGACCAAAAAGCATTAAGTTTTATCGGATTGCGGCCAACAGCTAAATTACCTGTTTTTAACGGACAACTCGAATGCCGTTTCGAGCATTTCGATCTGTATAAAGGCAGTAAAAGAGGCCGCTATATGGATGGTGAAAATCAGGAAGAAGATGGGCGTGATTATTCAAAAAAGGAAGATAAACCTGACTGGCGAAGCAAAGATGCACCCGAAGGAGATTTTGATTCACTTGATCCAAAACCAAGGGAATTCAGAGCCCGTGAGTTTAAACCCCGCAGCGAATACAGCGAGAGGAAATCAACAAGATTTGATACTAAAGAGGGTGGAGACGACGAAAACAGGCCACCACGCCGAATACGTGATTCTTTCGGAAGTGAAAATAAACCAAAGGAATTCAAGCCAAGGGAATACAAACCCCGCGATGAAAGCAATGATGCCGTATTTATTCCCCGCGAGAAAAAAGAATTCAATAAAGATGACCGGAAAAGTGACAGGCCAGCGCGCGATGATCGCTACAGCAAAACGGATCGGCCCGAACACAGAAAAGTTGAAAAAATTAAACTGAAACCTGTTACCCGGATTGAAGACAGGGATGAATATCTTAATCCAAAAAAGATTTTTTCAGAAGTTCCTGACGAAAATACCGATTTATTAAATATTCCTGCCGTACCTGTTCGACCAGTTGACGAAGCACCAGAACGCGAGCCATCCAAGGGAAATAAATTTACGGAGCAACGCGATTACAAAATTATGCGTACCCGCGAACTCCGACCCCGCAAACCGAAACCGGCTGAAGGCGAACCTGCAAAACCAATGGTAAAACCTGAACCTGAATCCGCAAAACCTGAACCCAAAACTCCCAAGGCACCAATCAATTATGATGATCTGGAGGATTAATTGAGTTTAATTACACGGTTCACTGTCTTTAGTTTCTTTGGATAAATGATTATTTTTGTAGGAAAGTAATAGCTTATGACAACATAAGACAAAGTGATTAACGGCATTAAAAATTTACCTGATACAGTGGATATTGATGATATTCTTGATCAGATAATGCTTGTAGAGAAGATTGAAAAAGGAGTTGACCAATCTAATAAAAATCAGGTGGTGTAGGATGATGAGTTTGAAAATCGGCTTGGTAAATGGCTCGTTTAAATTGGACTTAATCATCAATTAATGAACTGGTTAACATAGCAGAGTTTATTTTCAAAAGACTCCGTTTAAATATTCGGTAATTCAAATAAAGCTTATCAGATAAAGGGCTAGGCTGCTCAAAACGCAACCTTTTCCTGGAAGAATAGTTCATGAAACCAACAATGAATTTATCCGGGAATTGATACTTGGAAACTATCGTATCATTTATAAAATTATTTCAGAAGAAAGAATAGATATTTTAACTATTCATCATTCAGCAAAATTATTGCGAATCGAATTATTATAATACGATAAAAGTTCCATTAATCTGGATTAATGTTGGTAATTGTAACCTCCTGTAATTTAAAAATTGTAACCTTGTCATGAAACTTTCCATTCTGGTTCCCGAAGTTCATTACATAAGTAAATTGCCTTTATTGCAATGGGTATTTTTAAGTATGACTAACTATTATCTTGTGGGAATTATTCGATCTGATCTGCAAAAATCCATATCTTCGCTTTTCAGGCTTATTAATACTCTATGCGCACCACATTATTTGTAAATGTTTTGCTTCCGTTGCCCGTGGCAGGTTATTTTACCTACAGGGTGCCTTTCGACTTTAACGATGAAGTGGAAACCGGTAAGCGTGTGGTTGTTCAATTTGGCAAAAAGAAAGTATATACTGCTTTAATTCAAAGCGTTACCGAAAAAGCGCCAAAGGTTGAAACCAAATATATTCTTGGCGTGCTCGATCTGCACCCGGTTGTCAACCAGTTTCAGTTCAGGCTTTGGGAATGGATAGCTTCCTACTATTGCTGCACGGTTGGTGAAGTTATGAATGCCGCACTTCCTTCCGCATTAAAATTAGCCAGCGAATCGAAAGTACGTATAGTTCCGGGAGTAGAACTCAGTGCCAAAATCCTTTCGGAAAAGGAATATAACTTGCTGCGTGCTTTGAAGGAAAACGGAGCTTTGTCAATTACCGATGCTTCACGTTTTGCCGATTTGGTAAAGATTATTCCACTGATCCACAATCTGATAGAAAAAGGTTATATAGTTACCGAGGAAGAAATCCGTGATCGGTTTACCCCTAAAACACTTTCGTTTATTAAACTTACCGATGCATACAGCAGCGAAGAGCAACTTCAGCAGATTTATAATAAGCTGGAGCAAAAAGCACCGAAACAACTTGATCTTTTAATCGAATATATACAGTTGTCGAAAATCATGTCGGCAAATCCCGTGGAGGTTTCCCGCAAGGAGTTGTTTGCGCGTATTGACGATGGTGCATCAAAATTTAAAGCTCTCGAAAAGAAAGGTGTTTTCGAAGAATATGATAAGGAAATAAGCCGGCTCAACTACCGGCAGGCTACTCACTCAGCCGAGAGCATTGTGCTTACTGCTGAGCAATCGCGTGCATTACAGGAAATTACCGATTCGTTTACCGCGAAAAACGTTACACTGCTTCATGGAGTTACCTCCAGCGGGAAAACTGAGATTTATATAAAACTAATCAGGCAAATGTTGGATGAGGGGAAACAAGTATTGTACCTTCTTCCGGAGATTGCGCTTACCTCGCAGATTATTAATCGCTTACAGAAATATTTTGGTAACGAAGTTGGCGTTTATCATTCGCGTTACAACGAAAATGAACGCGTCGAAATATGGCAACATGTGGCTGGAACAGGATCACAATCCTTTAAAGTTTTATTGGGTGCGCGGTCGGCCATGTTCCTGCCTTTCAATAATCTGGGACTTATTATAATTGATGAAGAACATGATGCTTCATACAAGCAATATGATCCTGCACCACGCTACAATGCGCGTGATGCAGCCGTTTTTCTGGCATCTATGCATGGGGCAAAAGTGCTGTTAGGCTCGGCTACGCCTGCCATCGAAAGTTTTTACAATGCCAGCCAGGGCAAATACGGGTTCACTTCTTTATCGGAGCGCTTTGGCGGATTGTTACTTCCACAGATTAAACTTGTTAACCTGAAGGATGAGCACCGTAAGAAAACCATGCAATCCATCTTTTCGTCGGCGCTGATTCGTGAAATAGAAGCAGCTCTGGCAGCAAATGAACAGGTTATACTTTTCCAGAACCGGCGTGGTTTTTCGTTACATATCGACTGCGAAAACTGTAGCTGGATACCACATTGTGTGCAATGCGATGTTTCGTTGGTTTATCATAAAAATCAGAACCAGCTCCGCTGCCATTATTGCGGATATACAACCCGAATTCCGGATAAATGCCCCGACTGCGGTCATACTCACCTGGTAATGAAAGGTTTCGGGACTGAGAAGATTGAAGAGGAACTTTCGCTGATTTTTCCTGCGGCAAGGATTTCGCGAATGGATCTCGACACAACCCGCTCTCGATTTGCACATCAGAAACTGATTGCTGCTTTCGAAGAGCATAAGGTTGACATACTGGTTGGAACGCAAATGGTAACCAAAGGCCTTGATTTTGATCATGTTAGCCTGGTTGGAATTCTGAATGCGGATAGTCTGCTTTCCTACCCCGATTTTAGGGCCTTCGAACGCGGATTCCAGCTTATGGCGCAGGTTGCAGGACGGGCCGGACGGAAAAACAAACAAGGGAAAGTGCTTATTCAGGCATTTAATCCTTCGCATCCTATATTGGCAATGGTGTTGGAGCACAATTACGAAGCAATGTACCTCAGCCAGATGATTGAACGCGAAAAGTTTAACTATCCGCCATTTTGCCGCATTGTACAGCTTTCGCTTCGCCATGTAAATGCCGACCTTATTAACAAAGCCGCCGACGAACTGGCAAAAACATTGCGACGTTTGTTTGGGAAAAGAGTTTTAGGTCCGGAATATCCAACCGTTTCGCGTATCCGCAATCAATACCTGAAAAACATATTATTAAAATTCGAAAAAGGTATTCCATTGCCAAAGGCAAAGGACGAAATCAGGAATGCGATTATAAAGTTGAATGCCAATCCTGAATATAAGCAGGTGAGGGTGGTGATAGATGTGGATCCGGTGTAAGAAAAAAATTAGAAGTGTACAAGCAGTTCAAAAGTTCAAAGATTTCAAGTTTCAGGGTTTCATGCTTCAAGTTGAGACGAATACTCCCAAAGAATTGGATATCCGAACTATTCTTTTACCAATTCTTCTGTTTTGATATTCTTCGTAATCCATTCTCTTTTAATCCGGTATAGCATCCAGAAAACCATGGATATAAGCGGAATGGCAATTATAAGAGAGTAGGGATAATTCCGGTAACTGAACAAGTAAAACGGCCCGTTTACTATTTCAAATTTTATTAAACTATAATCAAAGTACAACAATCGAAATGCCGGGTTTATGATCATTATTCCTACAACCCATAAAAATTGTAGGTGAAGATCTTTTTTAACCAGTATAAAAACTAATGTGAAAAGGTTAAAAAGTGAAAATACAATTTTAATCAGTGTATTAATAAATCTTAGCTCATTTTGGGCTGGTTTTGAATTGTATCCCTTGCTGTTACTTTGAAGTTTAATTATAGCATTAGTAAGATCGTATTCTTTAACCGAAACATCAATATACTTTGGCTTATATCCTTTCCGTTGAATAAGTATTTCAAAATCAGAACCATTGCCTCTGAAGTGCCCTGTTTTAAAATCGCCGTAATTATCAGTGTATGTAAAAATGGATTCATTAATTAAAATCTGAGCGCTATCAAGAGGAGTCAATGTGTTTTCATCAATAACTTTTCCTTCCAGGTGTGCAAAGGGTGGATCGTATGCGCTTAAAATAAAAGACAGAATTACTAATCCTAAAACTCGCTTCATCATATTGATCTATTTGACTCAATTAGAGTGGATAAGCAGAGAAAATAAGTCTTCATCTAAGAGATTGCCTATTTTTTTTTAAAGTACCCACCCCAACCCTCCCTGAAAACAGTAAGGAAGCAGATTTTACTAAATCCAGCCTTTTCTCATCTAAAGAAAATTTTTCTTAGTACTTTCTCCCCCTGATTTCAGGGGGAGAAAGAGGGGGTATAAAAAAACCAAAATAAAGTTTAGACATTCTCTAAAACAACCCGTGCAATTCAGCCTGTATCCTTTCGATAATCTTTCCTAAATCCTCAGGATTTTCCTGGAAATTAATATTGTCAACATCAAAAATCAGCAGTTTGCCTGATGAATACCCATTAACCCAGTTTTCGTAACGTTCGTTCAGGCTTTTCAGGTAATCGAGGCGGATGGATGCTTCGTAATCGCGGCCACGTTTTTGGATATTCCGCACAAGGGTAGGTACATCGGCACGCAGGTAAATCAATAAATCAGGAGGTTGAATAAAAGTAGCCATCAGTTGAAACAACGACTGGTAATTGTCGTAATCGCGGGTGGTCATCAGGTTCATGAAATGAAGGTTAGGCGCAAAAATATTGGCATCTTCATAAATAGTACGATCCTGGATTACATTTTTGCCGCTTTTGCGGATATCAACTATTTGCCGGAAACGGCTGTTCAGGAAATAAATCTGAAGGTTGAACGACCAGCGCTGCATATCCTCGTAAAAACTTGGAAGATAAGGATTTGTATCTACATCTTCGTAATGTGGCTGCCAGCCAAAATGTTTAGCCAGCAAACCTGACAAGGTTGTTTTTCCGGATCCTATATTTCCAGCGATAGCAATATGCATTCCCATAAGTTCAATTATTATCAATCAGCTAATTTATTAAAGAATCTTGGTAAAGATGCACACGAATTGTGTTTTGTTAATAAATAGTAAGCACATTCAACCCGAAATGGCTGATCATCAGTTAGACAGTGGTATAAAAAACAGGTGCTATATTTTTTTGTTTTTCATAGCGAGAATGCCTTCCACGTATTTACGGTCATTCGACAGGCGCGGAACTTTATTTTGTCCGCCCAGTTTTCCTCTTTCGCGGAACCACTCGTAAAAAGTGCCTTTTTCAACCATCCTTATCACAGGCAGTAGCAGCATAAGATTATGGTAACGTTTGGCTTCGTAGTCCGAATTAAGTGATTTTAGTGCATTATCGAGCATTTCGCCGAAATACTCAATGCTTTCGGGTGGTGTTTCGAATTCGATCACCCATTCGTGAGCCGCTTTTTCGTTGCCATTTAAAAAAATGGGAGCTGCAGTATATTCTGTAATTATAGCGCTTGTCTTTTCGCAGGCAATTGCCAGTGCTCTTTCAGCATTATCGATTATAAGCTCTTCGCCAAAAGCATTGATGAAATTGCGGGTACGGCCTGTGATTTTTATCCTGTAAGGGTCGGTAGTGGTAAACATAACTGTGTCGCCGATCATATACCGCCATAAGCCTGCATTGGTGCTGATAACCAAAGCGTAATTCACGCCGGTTTCCACCTGCCATAGAGGTATGGTTGCAGGATTATCCTTTTCAAAATCAGCCATTGGCAGAAATTCATAAAAAATCCCGTAATCGAGCATCAGCAGCATATCGTCGCTGTCGAGGCGATCCTGTATGCCAAAAAATCCTTCGCTGGCGTTGTATGTTTCGAGGTATTGCATGCCAGGCGGACATATTTTCCGGAATTGTTCGCGGTATGGCAAAAAACTTACTCCGCCATGAATAAATAGTTCGAGGTTAGGCCATACCTCCTGTATGTTTTTAGCGCCGGTGATTTCGAGGATTTTATTCAATAACACCAATGTCCACGAAGGAACTCCGGTAATGTTGGTTACATCTTCGTCCTTGGTGATCATAGCCATGCGATAAAGCTTTTCTTCCCATTCGTCCATCAGTGCAACACTCATATCAGGAGTACGTATGAGTTGTACCCAAAACGGCAGATTTTCTATTAAAATAGCCGAAACATCGCCGTGGTAGGTATCGGCAAACTCGTTGTCAGTTTGATAGCTGCCACCCATTCCCAGCACTTTGCCGCTGAAAATCATCGATTCGGGATTGTTATTGCAATAGATCGAAAGCAGATCCTTGCCGCCTTTCATATGGCATTCTTCGAGTGCTTCGGCGGTAACCGGGATAAATTTACTTTTATCACTAGTAGTGCCTGAGCTTTTGGCAAACCATTTTACTTCCGAAGGCCATAGGATATTGTTTTCGCCTTTCCTGAGCCTGTCGATATACGGTTTCATATCGTTATAATCGCTTAAAGGCAATCGTTTGCAATATTCCTCAAACGTGTGGATGGAACGGTAGTCGTATTTTAAACCCCATTCGGTATCGCGTGCGGTATGCAGCAGGTTTTCGAACCATTCCTCCTGCACCTCATGCGGGTATTTCATAAACAAATCTATCTGGTGGATACGTTTTCGTATAAACCACGATATCACTGAATTAAATATGGTCATAGATGTATAGGGTCAATTGGTTCGATTTTCCAAAAATAAGCAATAATCCGCAGTGTTTCCATTATTAGGAAATTGATTTTTATTATTCATGCGAATCAAGAGTTGAATTCATTTCTTGTCTATTGGGGCGTTAAACAACTGATAAGTTACAATTTCAACCCTTGATTCGAATTATTCACGAATTACTACGGAAAAGTTTGATTTATTTAAAATGAACACGAATTTTCACGAACTTTATACCTAAGTAATACTTTCAAAATAACTTTCCCAATTGTAAGTGAGACAGGAAAAACGGCGGCTGTTCAACCTAATGATCCGTGGTTGGTTTTGAATGTTGGCGACGCATGGTCAGGTGCTATAGTCTGTAGGACTTCAACATCAATAAAAAGAAAATCCGTAATAGGAACATTGCCCGTAGGGCATTAACATAAAAAAGTTGTGAAAAAAACGAAGATGAGCTATTCATAAGTTTTGAGGAAGTTATTATGTAAGTCTCTTTAATCTGTTTAGTTTTAGGAAAACTGAATTCGTGCTAATTCGTGCTAATTCATTTAATTCTGACAAATTAGTATATCATTATTTCGCGGACTTATAATTCCACTACCTTTATTCCATTAATATCTGTACTATGCAAAAACGCAACGCCCTTATTGCCGGTGCCACCGGACTGGTCGGGAAAAGCCTTCTGAACCAACTTCTGGCTGACGATCAATTTGACAAAGTCGTGATAATCACACGTAAATTGATTGATATTAAACATCCGAAGCTCATTCAGAAACTAATTGATTTTGATTCAGTTGAGTCTTTAAAGCCCGATTTCCCGATTGATGATGTGTATTGTGCGCTGGGAACTACCATAAAAACTGCTGGTTCGCAGGATGCATTTTATAAAGTGGATTTCACTTATGTGGTAAACATGGGTAAATGGTGCGAAGCAAATGGCGTGAAACGGTTCCTGATTGTTAGTGCCATGGGCGCCAATCCGAAATCGGGGATGTTTTATAATCGTGTTAAAGGCGAAATGGAAACGGCTGTCAGCCAGTTAAATATTCCGCAAATACAAATTTTCAGACCATCGCTGCTGATGGGCGACCGCGCCGAAAAACGCGGAGGTGAAAAATTTGCACAGGTAGTTATGGGCGGTTTAGGTTTTCTGTTTGCAGGTCCATTATTGAAATACAAAGGAATACATGCCGATGTGGTTGCAAAAGCTATGATAAAAGCGGCAAAGCAAGATAAAGAAGGGTTCACGATTTATGAATCGGGGGAGATGCAGGGGATGTAAAGTATAGTTAATGAGGATGTTATATGTTAGTATAACGATGTTGGATAAAGACGGAACTTGTTCCCAATTCCCTTTGTGAAAATTTTGAATTATAGCAATAATCCCTTACTCGCCTTGTTATATCTATGAAATTTTAATGTATTGAGAGTTGAGTTTTTTTTGAATTCCATTGAATTATCATGATTAGTATCTAAATCCATAATCCTTTTAATTATATGAGAAAGCTCTTTCTGCCTGCTTTATTAATAGTTTTTAGTTCATTTGCATTCTCCCAACAAAATCTTCCATCCCAACTTAAAGGCAACTGGCTTAATGCTGCCGATTCAATCGAATGGCTGTATAGTTTTCAGCCCGGGTTTGCGGTATGCGAGACTCTATTTTGGGAATATAAAACTATTAACCGGAATGGAAACGAATACAAACTTCTACTTGCAAGCGGGAAAGAGGAAAAACTACTTTCAGTAAAAGTAATTGACAATACTTCTTTGCAGATTACAGCTGAAGGCAAATCCCCAATCCGCTGCACCAATCAAAAAGCCCGCAAGCCTGACTTCCGAAATTACGATACGCAGGAATTTAAAGAACCCATCCTGGTTGACGATACGGCAACAATCAGTGGGTTTATTGAAGATTACGATCCGACAATATTTTCAAAAACGGGGAGTGTCGAATATTATTCTGTTCTCTCGCATTTTGGAGATAATTCAAAAACTGAGTTTAAATTTCAGCCTGATGGACGATTCATGCTTAAATTCAGGATGTTTAATCCCCAAAATGTTTGGTTAAGTATTGATGGCAGTACACAAACTACTGTTTTTGCCAAGCCCGGTAAAACCCATATGGTTTGTTTCAATAAGCTGCTTAAAGATGTTACAGTTGACAGCAGAAAATGGAAAGAGATCAGTGACTGGCAGGTGAATCACTATATGGGAGAATACGGATTGCTTTCGGAGGAACTCCTTTTACTTGGGAAATATTTTTACTATGATATTATTCCTATACAACAGAGAGTAAACAGCCGAGAGAATATGCAACAGCTAGAGTATGAATCATGGCGGTTGCATACTTATGAAAAAGAAATTAGCGGATTGGATTCATTAGGGAATGCTATGAATTGCAGTGCTAAAGCCAGGCAGGTTATGAATAAAACTGCTTTATTTCAGCTTTTAGAAAATTTATTGGGATATCCCTTTAAAAATGCTGAAAGTTTTCAGTTGAGTCAGAAATATATTGACAGGCTCCCTGTAATAGACTCGCCATCTGAACAAAATCTTTTAACCTCTGAATATGTGTTCTATATAAATTACCTTGACTTTGTAATGGAAGCCAATACAGCCCCACAGAGAAATTATTCGGAACAATTAATCCAACAATATGATTATGTTATGGATAAGTTTAACTCAGATTTAACTGGTCAAATGTATGCGGCGTACCATATTTTACTAATTCACAATTCAATTGGACTTGACTCAGTTCTTGTTGAGTGGGCTAAACAGCGAATTACCAACCCTGTTCTGATCAATTATCTGCTTGAAGCCAAAAAAGCAAAAGAAGAACTAAAACTCAAATACAGTGCGTATGACTCCGGCACTCTTTTTATCGATTCAATTGCCAGTGATAAAAACTCTGATGCTTTCTTTATGGAAATTTTAAAGAAATTTGAAGGGAAGGTTGTCTATATCGATTTCTGGGCCGACTGGTGTTCGCCTTGCCGGGCTGAGTTTGAACCTGCAATAAAACTAAAGCAGGATTATGCAGATAAAGATATAGTGTTCCTTTATTTGGGTATTAGTTGCAAGAAAAACCTTTGGGAAGCTATGATTAAGGAAAAGCAGATAGAAGGTTATCATTACTGGCTGAATAAGGATCAGGGGGCAGGTTATGTATAAGAAATTTAACTTTAATGGGATACCGCATTTTCTACTTGTTGATAAAAACGGTGCTATAATGGATAGTGATGCTCCGAGGACTAGTAGTAAAGTAGAGATCAGGGCGGTTTTGGATGGGCTGCTGAATTAAGAAATTATTGTTCTTTTTTTAGAGTTTCAATCAAAGTGAAGCCCTGAATACTCCCACTTTGATAAATTTTGCTCATTCCTGATTTATTGCATTACATTTGATTCATCAAAATCATACCGATGCAAACCATTCCCGATTTTTTCGAAGAAAATGTTAAGAAATATGCTGATAATATTTACCTGCTTGAAAAAAATGGCACTGCTTACCAAGGCACTACCTATCAGCAGGTTAAAGATTTGGTTGATGAGTTTGCAGCCGGGCTGCTTAGTCTGGGTGTAAAAAAGGGCGACCGTATTGCATTGCTTTCCGAAGGCCGGAATGCATGGGTGGTAAGCGAACTGGGAGTTTTAAGTATTGGGGCAATAAATATTCCGTTGTCGGTTAAGCTTGCCGAACCCGAAGAAATCCGCTACCGGCTTGCTCACAGCGGCACAAGCATGGCTATAGCTTCGGGAAACCAGGCGAAGAAAATCCGCGAAATAAAGCAATCGCTGCCGGGATTTAGAAAACTTATCCTTCTGGATGGCCTTGCCGAAGATGACTCGGAAATCACATATGATGCCGTATTGGCAATGGGGAAGGATTTCCTTCACACATCTGTCGATGATTTTCTGAGTGCCTGCGAATCGGTTAAACCCACCGATCCTGCCAATATATGCTACACTTCAGGCACTACCGCCGACCCGAAAGGCATTGTGCTTTCGCATAACAATTACGTAGCTAATGTTCATCAGGCATATACGCTCATGGATATTCCGCCACATTACACCACCTTATTGATTTTACCGTGGGACCATTGTTTCGCCCACACTGCCGGCATATATAGCATGATGGGAAAAGGAGCCTCATTAGCTTCTGTTCAGGTAGGAAAATCAGGTATGGAAACGCTGAAAAATATTCCGGTAAACATAAAGGAAATTAAACCTCATTTGTTGTTAAGCGTTCCGGCTCTGGCATCTAATTTCAAAAAGAATATTGAAAAAAGTATCAGCGACAAGGGCTTTTTTATTAAAAGCATGTTTAAACACGCATTGAGTATTTCTTATAAATATAACAACGACGGGTGTAACAAAGGGCCGGGGCTTACATCACTTTACAAACCCTTAATTAAACTTTATGATAAAATCCTGTTCAGTAAAATCCGTGAAGGTTTCGGTGGCCGCCTCGACTTTTTTGTAGGTGGTGGTGCTCTGCTCGATATCGAATTTCAGCGTTTCTTCTACGCTATCGGCATTCCGATGTTTCAGGGTTATGGTCTTTCGGAGGCTGCACCTATTATTTCCTCCAATTCACTTGCCAAGCATAAACTAGGATCGTCAGGTCACCTTGTTGAAAATATGTTGTTGAAAATTTGCGATGAAAAAGGAAATGAAGTTCCCATTGGTGAACATGGTGAAATAGTGATTCAGGGAGAAAATGTAATGCTCGGTTACTGGAATAATCCGGAAGCCAGCGCCCAGTCGTTACGCGATGGGTGGCTTTTTACCGGCGACCTGGGTTACATGGATAAGGACGGTTTCCTATATGTACTGGGTCGTTTTAAAAGCCTGCTTATTGCCGACGATGGCGAAAAATACAGTCCCGAAGGTATCGAAGAAGCATATATCGGTCAGTGTCAGTATGTTTCGCAGTGTATGCTTTACAATAACCAGAATCCATATACCCTTGTGCTGATTGTTCCTGAAAAGGCTAAAATTTTAGCACATCTGAAACATAAAAATCTGGATACTACTTCCGAAGCCGGTATTCATGAAGCGATTCGCTGCATAGGCCACGAGTTAAATCAATATAGAAAACATGGTCATTATGGCAACATGTTCCCGCATCGCTGGTTACCGGCAGCCGTTGGTATTTTGCCTGCTGCTTTCACCGAAGAAAATCATATGATGAACTCAACCATGAAAATGGTACGTGGAAAAATTACAGTCAATTACAAGCAACTTATTGATTTTCTGTTTACTTCCGAGGGTAAAAATTTGTTTCATAACAAGAATATGGAAAATATGAAGACGTTCCTTGGTGAATAAGGTAATGGATAATTGTTTAAAAGTTCATCGGTTCAAGTGTTCAAAAGTTTAATGTTCATAAGCTTTCTCAACTATTTAATGTAAAATCCATAAAGCTGGCAACCCCCAATCCCTAAAACCTTAAGCCTAAAACCTTTTAAAAGTGATCACCTTTCCCAACGCAAAAATAAACATCGGTCTTTGGGTAACTCAACGCCGCCCCGATGGCTATCACAATATTCAAACGGTTATGTATCCGGTTCCCTGGTGCGATGTGCTGGAAATTTTTCCTGCCCGCAGTTCCGAAACCAGGTTAACTGTTACCGGTACTCATGTGGACGGCGATATGGAGAAAAACCTTTGCTTTCGTGCCTGGCGTCTGATGGCTGAAAAATACGGAATTCCGCCGGTTGAAATGCATCTGCACAAGGTGATTCCTAAAGGTGCCGGTTTGGGCGGAGGTTCGTCGGATGCAGCATTCACCTTGAAGATGCTTGATAGCTTATTCAGCTTAAATCTTAGTGGTGATACTTTACGTTCGCTGGCTGTTCAGCTGGGAATGGATTGTTCTTTTTTTATTGATAATGTTCCTGCACTTTCAACCGGAAGGGGCGAATTTTTAAAACCTGTAACTCTCAATCTCGATGGCTTTTATATAGTTATTGTGAAGCCTCCTTTTCACGTAAGCACGGCGGCTGCATTCACAGGTATAAAACCGGTTAACCGCGAAAATTCGCTAGGAGATTTCGTTTTAGCTGATATAAAAGATTGGAGAAAGGAAGTGCATAACGATTTCGAGAATACTGTGTTTGATCTGTACCCCGAAATTCAGGAAATTAAGAATATTTTATATCGAAAAGGTGCGTTTTATGCCGCTATGAGTGGCAGTGGATCAGCGGTTTACGGCTTGTTTGCCGAAAACCCTGCTGGTATTAATTTCTCTGGTTGCGAAGTATTTCAAACTTTACTTGGGAGCCATTCTTAAAAGGATAACCGCAACAATCGAATACAGGAAATTAGGTATCCATAAAGCAACATAGGCTGGCAACGTTCCGAAAACGGCAAATACCGAAGTGACTTGCAGCAGAAGTATAAAGGTGAATGCAATCCCGATTCCCATACCCAGATGCATTCCGATTCCTCCTCTTACCTTGCGGCTTGATAGAGCTACACCGATAAAAGTGAGTACAAGATTTGCAAAAGGGAACGTAAGCCTTTTATATTTTTCGAGGTTAAACTGTGCCGCCAGATTACTCCCTCGCATTTCTTCCTGCTTTATGAACCTGTTTAACTGATTGTAAGTCATTATTTTGGCATCTTCTATATCGGTCATAAAATCAGCCGGGCTAAAAGCCATGGCCGTATCGGTTTCGCGCCCCTGAAAAATTGTTTCCCCTTTTGGTTGTATTTTACGTACCAGGTAGTTTGTCATTTTCCATTCACTCTGTATGCTGTCCCAGGTAATCATATCGGCTTTTATCTTAAGGCTCAAACCAGTACTATCGAATTTTTCGAGCGTAAAGCGATAACCTATTTTACCAATATTGTTAAAATTTTCTACATAAATGTAGGTTCCGGGTTCAAGCTGCATATGCAGATTCATTTCCCGCATCATGAAAGGGTTTTTTATATATTGCTTCTCGAAATTTCGTAAATTCCTGTTGGTGAACGGAATAACGTAGTTCATGAGCGCAAAGGAAAGTAAGGTGAGAAAAATTCCTGATATAAGATAGGGCAAAAGCATCCGCCAGAAACTGATGCCGCTATTAAGAATTGCGACAATTTCAGTATTCGAAGCCATTCGTGAAGTAAAATAAACAACAGCTATAAATGTGAATAAAGCGCTGAACATATTCACGAAATAGGGAATAAAGTTCATGTAGTACCCGAAAATAATAGCTTTAAGAGGCGCATCCTTTTCGATAAAATCGTCAATTTTCTCTGAGATATCGAATATGATAATGATAACCGTGAGAAGAAGAATGGCATAAAAATACGTCCCCAGAAATTTGCGGATAATGTAAATGTCTATTTTTTTTAGTCCCAGCACTTTTAGCGGCAGTATTTAATGATTTTGATTTTCAAAAGTACAAAAGTGATCGTATGCTGCAATGTGTTCGATTTCTGACAAATTAACCTTTTAAAATTTATTGCTATAGCCTTGCAGTCAGTTGTTTCACCATTACCGTTTTCCAGCTTGTGAAATTGCCTTCCTCAATATGGCGGCGTGCTTCGCGAACCAGCCATTGATAGAATGCGAGATTGTGAATACTGGCAATCATTGGACCCAGCATTTCGCCCGCTTTAAACAAATGCTTAACGTAAGCAAGGCTGTATTCGCGGTCAACAAAGGATGTTCCGTTAACGTCGAGAGGCGAAAAATCATCTTTCCACTTCTCATTTTTAAGATTTATTATGCCCTGGCTGGTAAAAAGCATACCATTGCGGCCATTTCGGGTTGGCATCACACAGTCGAACATATCAATTCCAAGCGCGATGTTTTCAAGAATATTTGCCGGTGTTCCGACTCCCATCAAATAACGGGGTTTATCCTTCGGAAGTATGCCGCAAACGAGTTCTGTCATTTCGTACATCTGTTCAGCGGGTTCGCCTACCGAAAGACCGCCGATTGCATTGCCGTCGGCATTGTGGCTTGCAATTTCTTCCGCTGATTTTATCCGCAGGTCGCGGAATGTGCTTCCCTGAACAATAGGGAACAGTGATTGCTCATACCCATAAATAGGTTCAGTTTCCCTGAAGCGGGTGATACAACGCTGAAGCCACCTGTGTGTAAGATCGAGGGATTTGGATGCATATTCGTAATCGCAGGGCCAAGGTGTACACTCATCAAAAGCCATAATGATATCGGCACCGATCACACGTTGAATATCCATTACATTTTCGGGCGTAAACATATGTTTTGATCCATCGATATGCGAATGAAAAAGGACACCTTCGTTATTGAGTTTGCGCCGTTCGGAAAGTGAATAAACCTGGTAACCGCCACTGTCAGTAAGTATGGGCCTCTGCCAGCCATTGAATTTATGAAGTCCCCCGGCTTGCCGCAGAATATCGAGACCGGGACGCAGATATAAATGATACGTATTGCCGAGTATGATCTGAGCCTGTATATCGTCTTTCACATCGCGCATATGCACTGCTTTCACAGCTCCGGCAGTACCTACAGGCATAAAAGCCGGAGTTTCAATAATGCCATGACCGGTTGTAATTGTTCCTCTGCGGGCAGCACTTTGCGGATCAGTGAGCTTTAATTCGAAATGCATTCGTATATCAGTAAGTGAGTAAACAAAAAGTATCGCGAAACCGTTTTAAGTCCTCCTATGCGTATAATTAGCGGACGATCTGCAATATATTGATTAACAAAAGAATTTATAATGCTTCTATCTTTCAGTAAAACAGTATTTTACACAAGTATGAGGCTGTTATAAACTTTTTCGCAAAGATAGATTATAATTCATTTCAGAATAATACTTTTGTCAGTCCAATACATGATATTGATGCTCAAGGATTATTTCGTTCAGAATCCACTTTTGTTTATCACTTTAACCATACTGGTATTTGCCACTATTGTTCAGGTGATTTACTATTGGGTTGTTTATGGTAAGATTGCTTTTTTTAAACAGAAAAATGAGTTTGTTCGCTCGGATCAGCCTGTTTCGGTGATTTTGTGTGCGCGTGATGAGTATTATAACCTGAAAGAGAATCTGCCTTTATTGCTGAAGCAGGACTATTCCGTTTATGAGGTTGTGGTGGTTGATCATGGATCAGAAGATGACACCCAATACCTGCTGCGCGATTTAGCCGAAGAATATCCTCACCTTAAAATTGTAACCCTGCCACAGGATTTAAACTTTTTTACCGGTAAGAAATTCCCTCTTTCGATAGGAATAAAATCAGCAAAATACGACGTTTTACTTTTTACGGATGCAGATTGTATTCCCAGAAGCAATCAATGGGTGCGGCGTATGGCTGCCAATTTTACCGAAGGCATCGAGATAGTTCTTGGATATGGTGCATACCAGAAAAAGAACTCATTGCTCAATCTACTTATCCGTTTCGATACTGTGCGCATAGCCATGAATTATCTTGGGTTTACCCGGGTCGGAATGCCTTACATGGGTGTAGGACGTAATATGGCTTATCGCAAATCGCTGTTTTACAGGCAAAATGGATTTATTTCGCATTACCGAATTCAGTCGGGTGATGATGATCTGTTTATCAATAAAGCTGCAACTGCTAAAAACACCCGTATCGCCATTCAGGCGGATGCTCATACGGTAAGTGTGCCGAAATCGTCGATAAATTTATGGATACGTCAAAAACGCCGGCACCTGATGACTGGAGGTTATTACAAGCAAAGCCACAAGTTAGCGCTTGGCTTTTTTGCTCTTACACAGGTAGCATTCTGGACATGCTCCATAGTGTTGCTGGTTTTATGGTATCAGCCCTATATTGTGCTGGCATTAGTGGCGATAAGGTTTTTTACCCAGTTGCTTATAACAAGTAAAGTAATGCGGAAGCTATCGGAAAAAGGATTTTTATTACTTGTGCCTTTGTTCGAACTTTTTCTGATGATAGTAACCCCGATGCTTGCACTGGCAAATGTTATCAGCAAGCCCATTAAGTGGAGATAATGATTTAACATGCCGTAAATCCAACAAAACACTTAGTATTTGGTTTTATTTAAGAGCATTGTAATGTTCTCCTGCCTGCAAAACCCAAAGTATTTGAAGCAGATAGTAGTTTCCTGTTTTTTTAGCCAAAACAATTGCTGGTATCAGGAAATATTCCTGCTGTTTAGTTCCTGCTTCCAGGCTAATAAAACATTTAATAATAATTCAGTTTGTGACTAAACCTTCATGCAACGATACCGTCACTAATTCCGAACGTGATTTTCGTTTGGTAAAACTGATTTTGGAATCGGGCGATCGTGCTGCATATTCGCAACTTTTGGATACCTATTTTGAGAAGGTTTATACCCGCATGTTTAAAATGACCGGGCAACCCGGCGATGCTGAAGATCTCACTATGGAAGCATTTAATAAAGCTTTCAGTAAACTGGATCAGTACACCTCTGAATTTGCGTTCAGTACCTGGTTATATCGTATCGCCAATAATAATTGTATCGACTATCTGCGTAGGAGTAAGAAAGACAACGATTCGATGGTGAATGAACATGATGCCGAACATGGAATCACAGCACACGAGCTGGCCAACCAACTTCCAAGCCCGGAACAATTGCTTATTAATCAGCAGGAAACCATTTTGCTCCGCGAAATTGTTGATACACTGCATCCCAGATACAAGGAAATCATTAAATTACATTATTTTAAAGAATTATCATGCGAAGAAATTGCACAACAGCTCGGTCTGCCGGAAGGTACGGTGAAAGTGAGGCTTTTCAGGGCAAGGGAATTATTGTATAATATTATGAGTAAATCGTAGGATTTTGGAATTGAGACAGGGTGACAAGGCGAGGGGCGACTTGGAGACAAGGCGATAAGGAGACGAGGAGACGAGGAGAGAGGCGGCAAGGCGAGACAAGGTTATAGGTATGAAATGGAGACAGCCTAAGGGGAAATTAAGTGACAAAACGAAAGGCGACGTTCTTAGATTTTTATTAGTGAAATTTATCTTATTTCCCAACCAACTTATTTCCGGCAAGTGCTTCGCGGCAAGCTAACCTGCCGGCTTCAATGAGTTCTTCCGATTTATAGAAATCAAAAATTGTGGCAATTTTATATGAAGTTTCGATAACCATATCCGGTTTGTATTTTTCGATGGAGCTTAATGCAATCCTGTTTTGAGCCAGATTGATCGAATCGGAAATAATATCAAATAATTTTAAATCATCAGGTTTTTGTTGTTTACCATTCCTGAATTTTTCAACATACTGATCAATTAATCCTGACCAGCGATCGTTGATCATTGCTCTCATTTTGCCAAAATACGTTTCCTGTTCAGTAGGCAGAGGTGCTTTTATTGGCGGGGAATAGGGTATATTTGCGTTTACATTTACAGCTATCAGCAAATCGCCGGCATTTCGCTGTACAACATCAATAGGCAGCGGATTCAGTATTCCACCATCAACCAGCAACATCCCATCGCATGAAACAGGCAGAAAGACTGTAGGTATTGAACATGATGCCCTGATTGCATGCAATAAACTTCCTTCGGTAAAAATTATTTCTTTACGGCCAATCAAGTCGGCAGCTATGCAGGCATAAGGGATATGCAATTCTTCAATGGTAACATTTCCAACAAATTCACCTATTGCTTTCATGATTTTCTCTCCTTTTATCATGCCGCCATGTACTAAAGTGAGATCTAAAAACCTGATCACATCCATTTTGGTGAAGCTTATAAGCCAGTCTTTAAACTCCGGAAGTGTACCTTTTGCATACATTCCGCCTACCAGAGATCCCATGGAAGTTCCGGCAACAGATGTGATTGTATAACCTGCTTTTTCGAGTTCTTCAATCACACCGATATGCGCAACGCCTCTTGCACCTCCGCTCGAAAGAACTAATGCTACATTGCGCGACATAATTTATACGTTTAATGTGTATGATGGTTATGGAATTCAAAAAAAAGAGCTGTCCTGCAAATATAGTGAATTCAGATATGCTTTGGGAGTGTTATTTTGATTTCGTCCCAGGTAACTTTTCGTATATCGGAAGGTGAAAAAGGACGGGGCGCACAAATTGCCATCAGGTATTCAGGTGAGAGTTCGCGGGTTTCGATAAAGTAGCCTTCGGCCTCCTCATTTCCCGTAAGGATATAGGAATCAACGTTTTTCAGTATTGTAAACGAATTCAGATGTTGAGTAAGGCCACGGCCAATTGCCTTGAGGTAGCTTTCCTTTATAGTCCACAGAGTGATGAAATAATGCATGCGGCTGGTTTCAGTGCATGCCATCAGGTCGCTTATTTCAGGTTCCGAAAAGAATCTTTCGGCAATGCGGAGGTTGACTTTTCGCACCCTTTCTACGTCGATTCCAATTTCGGTTGCGGCAACGGCACATACTATATAATGACCTGAATGTGAGATATTAAAATGAATGCCCGGGATATTGCCGATATGTGGTTTCCCTTTTTCGCCGAAGCGCAGAACTATTTCCTGATCTGATTTCCCGATGTATTTCCCAACCGAATACCTGGCAAGTAATTCGCCGGCAACAGTATGAAGTTTGCTGGTCAGGTTAATTCTGTCCTGCACACGCCGTCTGCCCGCCTCAGGCAGATACCGAAGCAGTTCATCCTGAAATTCAGGCAGGTAATCAGCTTCGGCGAGTTGCAGGGTAAAGACTTTGATCATTTTATAAAAGGTTCAATGGCTCAATGGTTCAATGGTTCTATGGTTTAAAAATTCTGACCGAGATATAATGAGAAGGTATTTGAAGTATTATGGTACTAAGTTGCACTAAAAGTGAAGTTTGTTGAACTGTAAATGAATTTTGGAGATTTCTAAATATACTATTTCTTATTCATTGCTTTTCTTTTGTTTGTATCTCCTTTTCAAATTTTTACATTGCATATTTATTTTTAGCTACATCCTCATTGGCCCACCTGCTTCGCTTAGGTAAATAGCAGGCAATATTTCGTAGGATTGCTACATTACTTCACTGTCGCATTACCCCATTTTTACATTACCGCCTTGTCACATTGTCACATTGTCGAATTACCGAATTGTCACATTACCAAATTATCAAATTCTAACTCCCTGTCCCCTGATTCACTTCCTTCATCACCCTCATTAAATTTCCGCCCCATATTTTTTGAATGTCCTTTTTATTGTATCCGCGCTTTACCAATTCGAGAGTAATATTTCCCATTTCGCTAACGTCCTTGCACCCGCTAACCCCGCCGCCGCCATCAAAATCGGTTCCTATTCCCACATGATCGATTCCAGCCACTTTTACAATATGATCAATATGATCAACCACATTACTCACATTTGCAAGTTGTTGCGGGAAATTTATATCAATGGATTCCCAATCGGCCCGGGCACTTTCCCATTGTTCCTCTTTCATATCTTCAAAATTGTTATACTTTTTTCTAACTGCCATCCTGGCCGAATCGCGTTCAGGATTTGGCAACGGTTTTGTAACATAATCGCTCAGGATGCACATCTGAATCACACCATCGTTTTTGGCAAGTGCTTTCAGCATATCATCAGTAAGGTTTCGCGGATTATCGCAAAGGGCCCGGGCACAGGAATGAGAAGCAATTACGGGTCCTTTACTCATCTGTATCACATCATAAAAGGATTGGTCTGAAACATGCGACACATCAATCATCATTCCCAGTTTATTCATTTCCTGCACCACTTGTTTGCCAAAAGCTCTCAACCCAAGGGTATTGGCAGTATCATTTGAACTGGTACAAATATCATTGTTTTTGGTATGGCAAAGTGTGATGTAGCGTGCTCCGCGATTGTAAAAATATTGAACGTTGGATATGTCATTCCCGATCGGATAACCGTTTTCGACACCGATAAAAACAACACTTTTCCCATCTTTTACCAGTTTATAGGCTTCCTCCGGGTTAGTTGCTATTCCACAAACTGCACTGTTACGTTTAACGGCAGCATCTATGGAATCAAAAATCATCACTGCTTTGGCTTTCGCTTTTGCGTTACCTTCGGGAGTGCGCGGCCCCTGACTTGTAAATACGGCGAAAAAAACAGCATCAAGGCCTCCTTTTTTCATCCTGGGGAAATCAACGCAGCTGCGTGGGACGCTTACACTATTATCCATTGCGACATCAAATTTCTTATTTGTGAAATTCAGAGGCGTATCTGTATGCGAATCAACTGTAAATGCAAAAGCATGAATTTTAGCTGCTTTAGCTTCAGTTTTTCCTGTATTCTGGCCCGAAATATTTTGAAATATCGCAAAGCAAAAAGTCAGTAAAACAATCGGTGTGATGGGTAGTTTCATTTGCTGGAGTTTAATTGATAGGGTAGGAGTTTCAAAAAACAATTTATTAGAGTGGTTTTAAAGCGGTAAGCTGTATTACATCTGCAAGTCCCTGATGCAACGGACCTTCATCAAGTGTTGTTTGTGTTTCAGTAACTTCAGTAAAAAGAAGGTTTTTGAAGTCTGAGGCAATCTGCTCTTTAGTAAAAAGCAGTTCAGCAGTTTTAGGGCCTCCACTGCTGCGGGCAAGTTGTTTTATTGTAAACGCTTTAAGTAAAAGCGTTCCCCCGGGTTTCAGCGCCTTACTGGCAGCATGGTGAACCAGTTGCCGCAATCCTTCCGGAAGATGAACGAAAATTAATGCTATGCAGTCATACTGTGCCGGTTCTGGATTCCAGTCATTGAGCGATTGGATAAAATAGTTGATGGAGACTCCTTTTTGAGTGGCTAATTGAATAGCTTTATTGTGGCCTTCAATGCTTTGGTCGAATGCATCGGTTTCCCAACCGAGTGACGCTGCAAATACAGCATTACGTCCTTCACCTTCAGCAGGGAATAAAATCCGGCCTGGTTTCAGTAAGCACAGTTGCTCCTTTAGAAACTTGTTTGGCTCAGTGCCATATATATATTCCTGACGGGCGTAACGCTCATCCCATTGATTTTGCATATTTTTTTCTCCCTCCCCGGCCTGAAGGCCTGGGTTACTCCAACACCCGGACTGAAGGCCGGGGTTACTCCAACACCCGGACTGAAGGCCGGGGTACTCCAACACCCGGACTGAAGGCCGGGGTACTCCAACACCCCGGCCTGAAGGCCGGGGTTACTCCAACACCCGGACTGAAGGCCGGGGTACTCCAACACCCCGGCCTGAAGGCCGGGGTTAC
>JBBSDC010000034.1:0-31224 GCA_038249705.1 Bacteroidales bacterium
CTGGTTATGAAAGCACAGAACCTGCGTGAGCAGTTGCAGCAATGCCCTGTTATTATCGAAAACGGCAAAATCAATTACTATATGCCGCAGCATAACGGGGCGTATTTTCAGTTGCCACCGGCACGCAAACCACAGTATGTGAATATTATGCATGTGCCCTGGGTGCAGCCGCTAACTAAATCGGTACAGGAAACACAAAATGAAACTATGGCTTCGCTGTTAGCTTTTACTACGCAAAACAATCAGAGAAAGGAAGATAAGGAGTTGTTTTTACGTAAATTAGCCTGGTGTGTGATGCTGCAAACCAGCAAGGCTAAGCAAATTGATAAGCAGATAATGGATTGTACTGGTAAACTGGTTGTAGAGGATGATGCTGATATCAACAGCCATGCAAGCCTGGTTCTGAAACTGATTGAAGATTACAAAAGCGCACTAAAATAATTTCGGCTTTATATTTTACACAATATCTCCGCCGCCTTCACCAATGTTTCTTCCGTTTTTGCAAAGCAGAACCGCAACACATGATTATCCTGTTTATCATGATAAAATGGTGAAACCGGTACCGAAGCCACACCAAATTCTTTTGTAATCCTCACGGCAAAATCCATTTCCTTTTCATCCGAAATGGCGCTGTAATCAAGCAACTGGAAATAGGTTCCGTAACATGGAATAATTTTAAACCGTGAATTTTTTACTAATCCGGCAAACATATCACGTTTCTGCTGGTAAAATGCCGGCAGTTGAAGGTAGTTTTCTTTCTTTGCCAGATAGTCGGCTACCGCATATTGTATAGGTGTATTGGATGCAAAAACCACAAACTGGTGAACTTTGCGCACTTCGGCCATTAAAACCGCCGATGCCATTATAAAACCTGTTTTCCAGCCAGTGGTGTGAAATGTTTTGCCAAACGACCCAATTACAAAACTACGCGAAGCCAACTCAGGATAGTAACAGGCGCTTTCGTGGCGGATGCCGTCGAAAATAAGGTGCTCATACACTTCGTCGCTCATCACCACAATGTTGGTATTTCGGGTAATGCGGTCGAGATGCATCATATCGGTAGCCGAAAGCACGCTTCCGGTCGGGTTGTGCGGTGTATTAATCAGGATCATTTTTGTTCGGTTGCTGATCATGCTTTCCACTTCGGGCCAGTTGATGGTATAATCAGGAAACTGAAGCGACGAATACCTGACCACACCACCACTCAGCTCAACAGCCGGGGCATAGCTGTCGTAGGCAGGTTCAATAATTATAGCCTCATCGCCCGGATGAATCATGGCGGTGATAACACAAAAAATAGCTTCGGTGGCTCCTGCGGTAATATTGATTTCGGTAACCGGATCGTACGTAATTCCGAACGTATCAAAAGCTTTTGCAGCAATAGCTTCGCGCAAAGCAAGCACTCCCGGCATGGGCGCATACTGGTTAAAACCTTTACACATATACTGATTCACAAGATCAACCAGTTCCATCGAAATGGGGAAATCAGGAAATCCCTGCGAAAGATTTATAGCTCCGACCTCGTTGGCCAGCCCCGACATTACTGCAAATATGGAAGTTCCGGCATTAGGGAGCCGCGATTTTACGTTACCGTTGTAGTTCATAATTCTGCTTAATTTATGGTAATCAAAGGTAAAAGAATAAACAGTACAGACGTAAATCAGGTAAAAAAACCAAAAGTTCAGGATTAGCAATTTCAGTTTTCGGAATTTTTGCATTCGCATTTTATTCAGTACCTTCGCACAACGAAAATTTCAAATTCCCAATATATGAAAAACATTGACAGTTACGACTTTACAGGAAAACGTGCCCTTGTGAGGGTCGATTTTAATGTTCCGCTCGACGATGAACAAAAAATTACCGATGCCACACGTATCGACGCTGCTTTGCCTACCATCAGCAAAATTTTAGCCGGAGGCGGCTCAACAATCCTTTGCTCTCACTTAGGAAGGCCAAAAAAAATCGGCGAACCAAAACTTTCTCTTCGTCACCTGGTTCCTTACCTGGAGCAGGTTTTAAAAACTAATGTAAAATTTGCCGACGACTGTATGGGGCAATCTGCCATTGATCTTTCGGCAACCCTGAAACCCGGTGAAGTGCTCCTGCTCGAAAACCTCCGCTATTACGAGGAAGAAGAAGGAAAAGCCCGTATGCCCGAAACCGCTACCGACGAAGAAAAAGCCGCTGCAAAGGTGCGCGTGAAAGCTGCACAAAAAGAGTTCACCAAAAAACTTGCCGGTTATGCTGACTGTTATGTGAACGATGCTTACGGTACAGCCCATCGCGCACATGCATCCACAACATTGGTTGCCGGTTATTTTCCGAATGATAAAATGTTCGGTTACCTGATGAATAACGAGGTGAGCAACATTACCAAAGTATTGCACGAAGCACAGCATCCGTTTACAGCTGTGCTTGGCGGAGCAAAGGTTTCGAGCAAAATTGAAATCATCAACAACCTGCTGAGTAAAGTGGATAACCTTATTATCGGAGGCGGAATGATGTTCACATTTATTAAAGCCAAAGGCGGAAAAATAGGTGGTTCATTGGTTGAACCTGAATATCTTGAACTCGCCAGAAACATAATGGCAGGTGCCGAGGAACTGGGTGTGAAAATACTTATTCCTTCGGATGTTATAATTGCCAATGCTTTTGCTGATAATGCCGAACGCAAAGTATGCAAATCGGACGAAATTCCTGATGGATGGTTAGGCATGGATATAGGTCCCGACGCGATAAAACATTTCAGCGAAGTGCTGATAGGTTCAAAAACCATTTTGTGGAACGGCCCTATGGGTGTTTTCGAAATGTGCAACTTCCAGAAAGGAACCAAAGAAATAGCACTGGCTATTGCCGAATCGACTAAACAAGGCGGATTCTCGCTTGTAGGCGGTGGCGACTCGGTAGCAGCTGTTAACAAATTTAAATTAGCTGATAAAGTAAGCTACGTATCAACCGGTGGCGGTGCAATGCTGGAGTCTATTGAAGGAAAAGTACTTCCTGGAGTGAAGGCGATTTTGGAAGATTAATTGAAGGTTGAAAAGCTGAAAAGCTGAAGTGTTAATACTCTTTTCTAAAACCGTGGAAGCCATGATTCATCATTGGTTTCCGCGATTTTTGCTTTTGGGAAGTGGCACATTATTTTAAATATTCCTGAACCTCGTTGTAATACTTCTGTAACAAAGGAATAACAGCTGGCGCAACAGTCGATACCGGTTTGTATAAAACAGAATTCTTTTTGAGTTCTACCGTCACCAGGCTTTCTTTCGGATCAATACGGGCAAACAACAGAATAAGAAAACTGGCAATCAGTAATCCTTTCGCAATGCCAAACAATGCTCCGGCCAGGCGATTTACTATTCCTAATCCTACTGTTTTAACAACTCCGGTTAAAAATTTTCCCAATAAAAATATGAGAACAATTACAATTACAAACGTAACAACATAAGCAATCAGCCTGATATTACCGCTTTTCAGGCCCATATCCTGCTGCAACCAGTTAGCTGTAAATTCCGAAAAATGCGAAGCGGCATAAAAGCCGAGTATCAATCCGGCCAATGTAGCAATGCTGATTATAAAACCGTTGGTAAACCCTTTAAAGGCAAAATAAAGCAGGAAAATGGCAAGTATGATATCTAAGGTTGACATGAAGTAGTTATCAATGTAATTTGTATCAGATAACGCGATGACTTATTTAAGATTGTTCTGAATTGAAATCCCAAATCAACAAATGGTATCCCGTTTCCAAAAGCTGATATTTGCAGTTACAAAATTTATTTTACAGATTATTGCGGTTAAAACCGCAACAGAAATCAGCTAAACTTACGATTGTGGTTAAAAACCGCAACACTCTAAGGTTTTACCGGTCTCAGTTTTTTCGTAAGTTCCGAAGTAAACACAAACTCTTGTAGTTCAGGATTATCGGTAAGCAGAATATTATGTTTATTGCCTTCCCACCATAGTTTACCTTGGTAAAGGAAGTATATTTTCTCTCCTATTTCGAGTACCGAATTCATATCATGGGTAACAACAACGGTAGTCATATTGTACTCAATGGTTATTTCCCTTATCAGTTCATCAATAAGGTGAGCTGTTGGAGGATCGAGCCCTGAATTGGGTTCATCACAAAAGAGATAACGCGGATTCATGGAAATGGCACGCGCAATTGCAACACGTTTTTTCATACCGCCACTTAATTCGGAAGGATAAAGTTTATTAGCATTTTCGAGGTTAACCCTCGAAAGGCAAAAGTTTGCGCGATCCAGTTTTTGTGGCAATGTTTTATTTGTAAACATAGTGAGAGGAAACATCACATTCTCTTCAACCGTTAGCGAATCGAACAAAGCACCTCCCTGAAATAGCATCCCTATTTCCTGACGGATTTCCTTCATTTCGTTAAACGACATTTTCGAGAAAGCCCTTTCGTCGTAAAAAACCTGTCCATGATCTGCCTCAAATAATCCAACCAGGCATTTAAGCAGGACTGTTTTCCCCATTCCGCTTTGGCCGATAATGAGGTTAGTAATTCCTTTTTCCAGAGCAACCGAAATATTGTCAATCACCAAACGACCGTTAAAACTCTTGCTTATATTTCTACCTTCAATCATGCCAGCAGAATTTGAGTAAGAATAAGGTTCATGAAAATTATGGCAATGCTGCTGTATACAACCCCGTTGGTGCTTGCTTCGCCCACTTCGAGTGCGCCACCTTTGGTATAATATCCATTGTATGCAGATACTGAGGTAATTATAAATGCAAATACTACTGTTTTGGTAAGTGCATAAAAAATGTCGTACAAATGAAAAAACGATTGGATACCGTAAATATATTCGGCTGAGGGGAAAAGCCCGGTAAAAATTCCGGCCATCCATCCTCCTCCAACTGCCAGTACCATGCTCATCATAATCAGGAAAGGATTTATGATCATGGATGCAACAATTTTGGGGAGTATGAGGAAGGTAGCAGGGTTTATTCCCATGATTTCAAGAGCATCAATCTGCTCGGTAACGCGCATTGTACCAAGCTCCGAAGCAATCCGCGATCCTACCTTGCCGGCAAGTATCAGGCTGATAATGGTAGGCGAAAATTCGAGTTCCACACTTTGCCGGGTAACAAAGCCAATAGTGTAGGAAGGAATAAGCGGAGTATCAATGTTAAAAGCCATTTGTATGGCAAGTACAGCTCCCATAAAAACGGAGATGATGGCTACAATGCCAACTGATGCCAGGCCAAGCTTTTCCATCTCCACAAGGATCTGGCGCCAATAAATTGACTGCTTTTCAGGTCGTTGGAATGCCAGTCGTAATAAACTCAGGTAGCGGCCAAAGTGGAATAAAAATTTCATGTCATACAATAATTAGTGCTAAATTAGCGTAAATTTTAGGATTAGCATTCACTCGTCATTTTTTTTTGAACAGGATATTGCATCAACTGTTTATTAATTATGAAGGAATGTTGCGCTTAAGAACCTTATAAACAGGAAAATGAAACAGAATATTTTGGAAAATATAAATTCATGTAGCGGAACGCACCGTATGCTTATTTCGGCTGCATTCATACTATTATTGCTGGTTTCGGGTTGTACCAGCAGTTATAACAGTTCAAAAAACTGGCATCGCACACCTGCATCAACAGGTCGCAATAAATGCGGATGTTTTATCGAAACAGAGAAAAATCATAGTATTAAGTCGTACCAGCAGATTATTTATGCCTTACAAGCCTGAAACTCTTGATGGTGTTCTTTCGCGTTTTCCTGTTCAGGCCCATTCACTCGTAAAGGGTCTTTTTAACGAATATCAGTTCCTGTTCAGGATCACTACTCCCCGTCGCACACGACTTGGCAGTTTTAAAGGTGTACGTCATGGCTTAAGGCCAACCATACAGATAAACGCCGATCTGGGGCTATATACTTTTCTACTGGTATTTCTTCACGAACTTGCTCACTTTGAAGTGATGAAAAAATATGGCCGCAAAGCCAAACCTCATGGTGAAGAGTGGAAAACGGCATACCGTAACCTGGTAAAGCCATTTATTAATGAACGCATCTTTCCGCCTTCCCTTGAATCCGAATTAAACAGGTATTTTTTACGTACTCCTGCAACTTTTCATCGCGATACACGCCTAATTAATATTCTGGCTTCCGTTGAAGGAGGAATTGAAATTGTTACCGTAAACGATGTCCCTTTAAACAGCACTTTCACACTCATGAGCGGTCGGCAGTTTGTAAAGCTCGAAAAGCTACGTACACGCTACAAGTGTTTCTGTCCCACAACAAAAAAGTATTACCTCGTTCCTAAATCGGCGCAGGTAAGAATAGAAACTATTCAGCATAGCGAAGCAATCTGACTTTTTAAATTTCCCGGTCACAAAAATACCAAGTACGTAACCATTCGGATTCAAATAAAACAAAGTCTTATTTTTAATTGCCAGGGTAGTTCGTTCTGAAACCGGAATTAGTACCTTTGCAAAAGTTAGCTTTACTGCAAATAGTTGTAATTTAAATTGTTATACTAAATTCTATCATGATGAACAAAGATTATTACTGTGTGATAATGGCTGGTGGTGTAGGAGCACGTTTCTGGCCGCTTAGCCGCAACATGCGCCCAAAACAGTTTATTGACATATTGGGCACAGGCGAAACTCTTATACAACAAACTTTCAGAAGGCTTACCACTATTTGCCCGCCTGAAAATATTTTTGTTGTTACCCATCAGCAATATTTTGATCAGGTGGTTGAGCAGTTACCGGCAATTATCCCCGATCATGTTCTTTGCGAACCCATGCGCCGCAATACAGCACCGTGTATTGCCTACGCCACCCACAAAATTTATAGCCTCAATCCTAACGCCAGCATAGTTGTGGCTCCATCGGATCATATTATCCTGAAAGAAGAAGTTTTTACCCAAACCCTGCTTTGTGCGCTTCAGGCAGCTCAGAAAAACGACTGGCTTATAACCCTGGGCATAACGCCAAGCCGGCCCGATACCGGTTACGGGTATATTCAGTTCGATGATTCACATTCATACTCAAGCGATTGCAAAGTGAGGAAAGTGAAAACCTTTACGGAGAAACCGCATTACGATATGGCCGTTTCTTTTCTGCAAAGTGGTGATTTCCTTTGGAATGCAGGAATATTTATCTGGTCGATGAAAAGTATAATGAATGCTTTCGAAAAATATTTACCTGAGATAAACAGTCTGTTTAAAGATGGTACTGAGAATTATTATACCGAAAACGAATCTGCTTATATCGAAAATGCATATACAGTTTGTAAAAGCATTTCCATTGATTATGGTGTGATGGAAAAAGCAGATAACGTATTTGTACTGGCAGCTGATATCGGCTGGAGCGATCTGGGCACCTGGGGTTCGCTTTATGATACATCCGCCAAAGACACTCATGGAAATGCAGTAATAGGGGCAAAACCTTTAATTTACGACACAAAAAACTGCATCATTAACCTTCCATCTGGTATGGTTGCTGTTGTGCAAGGCCTGGAGGACACTATTGTTGTGGAAGATAACGGCATACTGCTGATATGCAAACGTAACGACGAACAGAATATCCGTGGCTATGTTGACGCGGTGCGCAATGAAAAAGGAGAACAGTTTGTATAAAGTAATTGAATGATACTGCATTAATTACGCACCTTAATAATCACAAAAAATAAAAAAATTACACTAATGAAGAAAATTACCATCATACTCTTTATTCTTTTATCGGCAACTACATTTCAGAGCCGTGCCGACGAAGGCATGTGGCTCCCGTTGTTTATTCAGCGACTGAATTATGTGGATATGCAAAAAGAAGGACTGCACCTCACTGCCGAAGAAATCTACAGCATTAACCATTCCAGTCTTAAAGATGCCATTATAATGTTTGGTGGTGGTTGCACGGGCGAAATTGTTTCTCCAAACGGGCTTATATTTACCAATCACCATTGCGGCTATGGTTCAATACAATCGCATAGCACGGTAGATCACGATTATCTTACTGATGGTTTTTGGGCTACCCGATACGAAGAAGAATTACCAACTCCGGGGCTTACAGCCCGCTTCCTGGTAAGCATACAGGATATTACAGGTGCTGCACTTGCCGGTGTAAAAGAAACAATGACCGAAACTGAGCGGCTCGACAAAATAAAGGAAAACACAAAAAAGATAGAACTCAGCAATACAAAAGGCACTCAATATGATGCCCGTTCAGTTTCTTTTTTCAATGGAAATGAGTATTATCTTTTCCTTTATGAAGTATATAAAGATGTAAGACTGGTTGGCGCTCCTCCTTCCTCGATAGGGAAATTCGGTGCCGATACTGATAACTGGATGTGGCCGCGCCATACCGGTGATTTCTCGGTGTTTCGTGTGTATGCCAATACCGAAAACAAACCTGCTGAATACGATGCCAACAATGTACCTATGAAACCAAAGCACCATCTTCCAATTTCCATCAGGGAGAAAAAGATCGGTGATTATGCAATGATCATGGGCTATCCGGGCAGCACCGACCGTTACGCAACTTCGTACACCATTAACTGGGCTCTGGAGAAAAACAACCCGATGGTAATTAAAATCCGGACAAAAAAACTTGAGATACTTCGCGAAGATATGGCAGCTGATGCCGCAGTAAGGATCAAATATGCTTCAAAATATGCTGGTTCGGCCAACTACTGGAAATTTTTTATTGGCCAGAACAAAGGGCTGAAAAAACTCGATGTTTACGACCGCAAAAAATCTATCGAAGAACAGTTTGTAAAATGGTTTAATGCAGATAAAGACCGGAATGTTATTTACCGCGAGGCACTTTTAAATATTTCGAATGCTTACGAAACCATTAATAAATACGAACCGGCAGTGCGTTATAATTCCGAAGCAATTATTCGTGGATGCGAAATAATTGCTTTTTCGAGAAGTTTCAATAAACTGGCTGAAGAACTTGCGAAGAAAGAACCGAACCAGCAACTGCTTAAAAATTATATTGATCAGGTTTCTGTAACATCGGAACAATATTTCAAAAATTACAACATGGCCACTGATGTTAAAATGTTGGCAGCCATGCTTAAAATGTACTACCAGGATGTTCCAAAACAATTGCAACCTGCTTACCTTGAGCAGATTAATAAAAAATATAAAGGAAATTTTGAAGCTTATGCCAATGCTGTTTTCAGTAAAACTATTTTTGGCAGTAAATCAAAAGTTGATTTGTTCCTGGTAAATCCTAAATTAAAATCACTGCAAAAAGATCCGGTATGGCCGTTACAGCTTGCTTTTGCAGCCAATGCTGATGCTATTGATAAAATAGTAAGTCCGGCAAACGAACTCCTTGCCAAAGGTCGCCGACTTTTTGTTAAAGGCTTGCGCGAAATGCAAAGCGACAGGAATTTTTATCCCGATGCCAACAGTACCATGCGTGTAACTTATGGTAAAGTTTTAGATTACAGCCCTGCTGATGCCATTGATTTTAATTATGTTACAACTTTAGACGGACTTATGGCAAAAGAAGATCCTTCGAGCTGGGAATTTACTGTTCCCGAAAAGCTTAAGCAGCTTTATAAAGCTAAAGATTACGGACGTTATGGTGAAGACGGAAAAATGATTGTTGCTTTTCTCACAAATAATGACATTACTGGCGGAAATTCAGGAAGTCCCGTGTTAAACGGCGATGGCGAACTTACCGGCCTTGCCTTTGATGGCAACTGGGAAGCAATGAGCGGCAATTATGCTTTTGAGCCTGATTTGCAACGCACCATTTGTGTCGATATCCGTTACGTGCTCTTTATCATCGAGAAATATGCAGGAGCCACCAACCTCATCAAAGAACTCGAAATACGTAATTAATTCAATTTCAAAAAAACTACCCTACATATAACTAATTAAATGAAACTAAAACTTAGTAAAGCAGGAACTTTTTTTATTGCTACCCTACTTTTGCTGGCTGCCTGCCAGAAACAGGACGAACTGCCGCAGGAATATTTACGCGGGGGCAACAGCCTGCTGTTAAATGATAATGGCGACCTTGTAATAGCTGGCTATAACTCTGTTACAAGCAGAAGCTATGATGCAACGCTTATGTTAGTGAAATCAAACGGAGATTCGGTATCGTGGCATAAAGAATTTGGCGGCACTTACTCTGATGCATTTTATAGCGTTAAGAAATCGAATGAGGGCGGTTATATTGCATGTGGTTTCAGCAATGCATCAAGTGCTAATTCCCCTAATATGCTGGTAGTAATAACAGATAATGCCGGCACACTGGTTAAATCACTAAAATACGGAAGTCCGGCTCATTCGCAGGCCTTCTGTGTGCTGCCACATAAAAATTCAGATAGCGGATACATAGTTTCAGGCTATAAACAGGAAGTCAGCCGCAACGACAAGGATATTTACCTGGTAAGAATAAATAATGCCGGCGATAAACTATGGGAAAAAACCATTGGAAGCCAAAGTGAACTCACATCGGACACAGTAAATGAGGTAGCGTACCAGATTATTGCTGCTGCTGACAGCGGCTATTACATAACCGGAACTCTGAATGGATACAGTAATTGCTGTGGCAAAATTTTTCTGATGAAAGTCTCCCAAACCGGCGACAGCCTATGGACAAAAACCTATGCAGCAGGAATCGGATTCTCGCTCACACTTACCAGTGATGGAGGTATAGCAATAGGAGGAACCATTCAGGAAACAAATAATCAGGATATCATTATTCTTAAAACAGACACCGCCGGAAACCTGTTGTGGTCAAAAACCTATGGAGGCGAGGGTTATGAGTATGGAGCCATGCTGGTTGAAACAACAGATGCAGGACTGGCAATTACTGGAATTACCAACGTACCTGGCAGTGGATATGATGATATTTATCTTGTCCGGACTAATTCAACTGGCGACCTGCTATGGTCGAAAACTTTTGGCGGTGATAGAACTGATCAGGGTTTCGGACTGGTAAGGAACATCAATAACGGATTCAGTATTACCGGGCTGAGCAATTCGGGAGGAAGCTATATTTTCCTTAACCAAACCGATTCCGAAGGAAATGAGCTATGGCAAAAAAAAATACAGTAATCAATGGTGACTGAAACTTGTTTCAGAAATAGTATATTGAATCAGTAAATTAAATTTCTGGTACAGTTTTTGAAACAATAATATCGTTACTAATAAAACTCCTCCAAATGAAAATTTCATCCATAATTGCCGCAGCACTGATACTTTCAGTATCGCTTTATTGCTCACAGGCATTTGCACAATCATCAGGTATAGCTGCTGACAAACAAAAGCAGCAAAATCTTGAAAAAAATAAGGCACACCAAAAAGAAATGAAGAAGAAATACAATTCCCTTTCTCCTGAAGAAGCAGCTGCCGCCAAAAAGAAGGTTAACGAATACAAAAAAAGTGGTGGTAAAAATACAAGTGGTAAAGGTCCTACCACAAAACCAGCAACAAAACCGGCTGCCAAATCAACCGCCAGCAGCTCGAAATCAACACAGGCAAAAGCTGCTGCAAAGAGTTCAACAACCAAACCTGCACCCGTTTTTATGGATGCCAATGGGAAACCATTGAATAAAACTACTGCTACGGCCAAACCGGCAGCAAAGCCAACAACTAAAACTACTCCAAAGGTAACAACTCCAAAAACTACAACTCCGGCAACTGGGTCTGCTTCGGAAAAAGTAAAGAAGTAAAACATTTTTTTTAAATACCCGAAAAGGCTGTTTCGTAAAAGAAGCAGCCTTTTTTTATGAAGGAATCAGATATTTGGAATAACGCTTTGCGATACTTCGGCTATGCTATGATTTGGAATTTCAGCTGTGGCAAACAGCTATTAAATCCTGGTTTTTACAAATGCAAACCTTTGCTTCAGTTTCAGGAACGGTTTTTCGAGCAACTCATAACTTATTACAGGTATGATGAGTGAGAGGGCAAATACCAGCGCAAAATAAAAATACATATTGTAAATGCCGTTGGCAACCATCACTTTTTTAATCACAATCGGAACAAGGATATTGCCATACATATAAATCCCATACGATACTTTTCCGAGGTAAAGCAACGGATTGCGTTTGCCGAAAATGCCTGCTCTTTTGGGGTTAAACAAAAGGTCCATCATAGGCAATGCCAGCAACACGATATAAACCGGCCTGCGCAACACACCATTGAACATATTGGTGAAATTGGAAGCATCGTCGAACGAGAGAATTATTACCAGCACAGCCATAAGTCCGGCGCTGATAAATCCGTTCAGTCTGAATTCGAATGGTTTTTTCAGGTAAATAACCGCCAGCAATCCGCCCATAAGTATAACATCCATGCGACTAAGCGTGTGCAGGTATAGTTCGTACCAGTTTGAAGGCAGAAAAATATAGGTATAAATTTTGTATCCCCAGCTCAGACCGATCAGTGCTATAATAGTTGGCCCTAATTTGCGAAAAGGCACAAAAGCAATAATCAGAGGCCAGAAAATATAAAAATGTTCTTCGATACAAATGGACCAGAAATGCGCGAACGGGTATTCCCATGTTTGCGTAGCCATCGTTTGGAAGTTATTTATCAATAATATAGTACGCCAATATTCCGGTTGTTGGTCACCTAACCAGTTTATAATAAAAGGAGCCATAGCAATCAGAAAAAAATACAAGGGCCATATCCGCAACCCACGTCTGATATAAAATTTAGGAATATTTACCTTACCTATTTTTTGTTTTTCCATTACCAATAAAATGGTAAGCAGGTATCCGCTGATAAAAAAGAAAATATCAACGCCCAGTGGCATATTTTTAATCAGGCGATCGATATGGCTGCCGAAAACCGAAAGTGTTTTAAAATCGCCTGTTGATAAAACGCCAGGCACCCCAAACCAACCAAGCCAAGCAATGTATGAGTGATAAATCACAATCATAAAAGCCGCAAAAAAACGGATTACATCAAATTGAGGGAAATAAACCCGTTCGCCACTTTTTTGTTCCACAGCAAGTAATTGTAGTTTTTTGCCAAAAGTATGGAATTACTGCTTAGTTATTGACAAGAAAATTAAAAATCAACTGGCGTATAATATTAATAATTGAATACCAGGCCGACATTTTACGTGCGAAATACCTTTACTTTTGACAAAGCACCATATTTGTTATGGTTTGGCTTAAAATTTTAAATCCTAATTTGAAAGCGGGAAATGAACTCCGGACTTATCATGCTTCACAAAAAAAGAGAACATCCTAAAGAAAAAACGAGTCTGCATCCGCGGAACAGACACCGCGAACGTTATGATTTTAAAATACTTATACAAAGTTGCCCGGATCTTGCACCTTTTGTAAAACTGAATGCCTATAACGACGAATCCATTGACTTTTTTGATCCCGAGGCAGTTTTGATGCTCAACAAAGCTTTATTGACGCACTATTACGGCATTGAAAAATGGAGTATCCCTGCCGGATATTTATGCCCGGCTATTCCCGGAAGGGCTGACTATATTCATACTATGGCCGATTTAGCTGGTAGTTGCAACAGCGGTAAAATTCCTGAAGGCAGTAATTTCAGATGCCTTGATATTGGCGTGGGCGCAAATTGCGTATACCCTATTATCGGCATCAGCGAATATGGCTGGGCTTTTACAGGCAGCGATACCGATCCTAAGGGTTTACAATCAGCGGCTACAATTGTTGACTCAAATGCGGATCTGAAAAAGAAAACTGAACTCCGCTTACAAAAAAACCGTAACGATATTTTTAACGGTATTATAAAAAAGGACGAGCTATTTGATATCACCATCTGCAATCCACCGTTTCACGCTTCAGCAGCCGAAGCCCGGTCAGGAACTATACGTAAACTTACCAACCTCAACCGAAAGCAAAACAATACCCCAACACTTAATTTCGGCGGGCAAAGCAACGAACTGTGGTGTGATGGTGGCGAGCAAACATTTGTTCAGCTAATGATCAGGCAGAGCAAACATTTCGGAGCTTCGTGTTTTTGGTTTTCGACATTAATATCAAAAGAAGCAAATCTGGGAAGTGCATATAAAGACCTTTATAAAGTGAATGTGGCCGAAATAAAAACCATCCCGATGGGGCAGGGAAATAAATCCAGCCGTATTGTTGCATGGACATTCCTTACAAAAGAACAGCAGACTAAATGGGTAAAACAGCGGTGGAATAGTAGTATTTGCACGAAGCGATCCGATTTAATTTAATACTTATCTGGCGATTCCCTTTTGCAAATGGGTGTTAATCATCATCTTCTACTTCATCAGTTACACTTAGTGTGAGGGTATGTTTTAGTATAAAAAAACCTATACCTGACGCCACGCAGGAAGCTATGAGGATTGCAATTTTAGAACCATCAATGATTAACTGACTGTCGAAGGCCAGTAAGGCAATAAAGATTGACATCGTAAAACCGATACCTCCCAGAAATCCCGCCCCGATAATGTTTTTCCATTTAAGGTCATCAGGTAAATTTGCCAGTCCCAGCCACACTGCAACCATCGAAAAAAGAACTATTCCAACAGGTTTCCCTATCACCAGTCCACCAATAATCCCAAGGCTGAACGGTTCGCCCAGGCTACTCAACCAGTTACTGCCAATAACAATACTTGTGTTTGCAATGGCAAAGAGAGGAAGGATGATAAAAGCAACCGGTTTGTGCAATATATGCTGAAGTATGTACGAAGGTGATTTCCTTCCGCCGTTGCCATAGGGAACTACAAACGCCAGTAATACCCCGGTAATAGTAGCATGTACGCCCGAAAGCAACATAAAATACCAGGCAACAACACCTCCGAGGATATACGGTATCAGGTTATGGACTTTTAACCGGTTGAAAATAGCCAGCAAACTTATTATGCCCAAAGCAATGCTCAAATTGAGAAATGAAAGAGAGGTTGTATAAAAAACAGCTATGATAATAATGGCTCCAAGGTCGTCAATTACAGCCAGTGCTATCAGAAAGATTTTGAGTGAAGCCGGTACCCTGTTCCCTAATAACGATATAATACCGATAGCAAAAGCAATATCGGTAGCCATCGGAATGCCGGCACCCGCTTGAGTATCGGTACCAAAATTAAGTGCAAGAAAAATAGCAGCAGGCAGAACCATTCCTCCTAAAGCGCCAAATATCGGCATAGAAGCACTTTTGATACTTGCAAGTTCACCGTGGTATATTTCGCGCTCCAGTTCCAAACCTATCAGTAAAAAGAAAATGGCCATTAATCCATCGTTGATCCAATGCACAATATTATGACCGGCAACATCGAAGTCCCATATTTTTAAATAAGTTGACTGAAAAGGGGAATTTGCCAGAATTAATGAAATTATTGTTGCACATACGAGTATGAGGCCGCCAGCTTTTTCACTTTCAAAAAATTCGTTAAATAATCTTTTTATCCTCATAACATTTTAATTTTATTTACAGAAACGACATACTTTAAAACATCTTCCTGCTAATTAAAACATATTTCAGCCAGATTGGTTGATAAAAAATGTCCGATTCCTGAATAAAAAGGATTTGGTCTCACTATTTGTGGTTTAATAGAATTAACATGAATTACGAACTATAGTTACGTCCGGAGTTGACCCACCAATGCAAGTAGTTAGGTTATTAACCTTCAAAAACAGGAATAAATTATACCACACAACTTATTACGTTTTATGTAATTCGGATTCAGAATTATAAAAATATCGAACCACTAAAGCTATAATGCTTAAAGTTAAACAAATGCACAGGCACAAACGTGACCTTTATTTCGCATACATATCAATAACTTCCGAAATAGCTTTGGTACATGCAGGGCAAAATTCCTGCTTGTTACGCGTAAACATTATGCAATCCAATGCCGAACGATATATACCGAATTGCATATAATTGCCGCCTTCGAAAGCGCCTGTTTGGTGCTGATGTTTGTTATTACTGAACATTTCGAGCGAAGTCTGTTTCTCACGCTCAAACAGGGCTTCCATTTCTGTTTCAGGAACATTGGCGACCCGTAATGCGCGTCTTTCATTCTGAATGCCAAAGCTAAAATTGTCGAATTCAGTCTTACTCCAAGGAGTTGGGATGGGTGTTCCGGCTTTAACCAACTCCTTCCATTTCAGGTTAGCCGGATCAAACAGTGCTGTAACATTAGGTTCCCATGGCTCCACGGTTATTTCAGGCGTAAGGTACGATACATCGGAAGTGTAATATTCATCAGCCAAAGCTGCAAACGAATGGCCAAATTCGTGAACAAAAATATACCTCGAAAATTTGTTATCGGCTGCCACCGTCGAATACAGGTTGAAAATACCTCCTCCACCATACGTGCGCTCGTTGATAAGGATAAACATATAATCGTAAGGAACACTGGCTGCCACATCGCGGATAGTGCGGTTATCGTACGAAAGCGCATAACGCTCCGAATCAAATGCGCCGTACGACATTGAAAGCGGTGTACGGTTAAAAACTCCCGGATGGGGTTTATTTACCCCGCTTGTGGCCGAAGGTGTTTCCACCGCCCTGACATTAAAATCCGCTTTCCGCGATTTGAATGGCTCTACCGTAAAAAGTTCATCAGTAAGTGTAGCCACATCTTTGTGAAATTTATCCATTTCGGAAGCCGAATATCCATCGCCAAGAATTACAATATCAACATGGTTATCAGCTTTGCCGTTATCAATGTAAGTAAATGATTTATAATTACTTTGCAATATTGCAGGATTTACAATGCGGGCTTTGGGATCGATAACAATGCTCCATACTTCGGCGAAATTATTTTTCGCATCGCGCTTTTCGATGGTAAGCCGAACCGGCAATTTGGGCCATGGAAAGCGCAACGACTCATGAAAAGTACCCCAGGCCGGATCGCCAATGCTCTGCCACTCGCCAAAAACACTTGCAAAACCCCGGCTGTAAAGCAAGGTATTGGTAAGCGTATCAGTAATTTTACAGAAATACAATCCACGGTTCAATTCGTCGATTAGTATATTCCGGCTTCCGGGCCATTCGCCATCATTAAGTATGCGGTCGAGCGAAAAATGTTCCTCCGAAGATGTTCCGGTGTGAAAATAATCGACACGCATGGTTGCTGAAGTAAAATACTTATCGTATTCAACATTGGCATTTTTTTGTGCCTGTAAAAGTATGTTTAAACACAGGGTGAGAATGAGGATTGATATTGTTTTCATAAGTGTATGTTTTATCGGAAGTAAAAGTATCAAATATCCCTGATAAAGAGATTTTTGATTTGGAGTACTATGGGAATTTTTAATTTTTAGACATGCGTTACCAAAACTCAAAATTTCGGAACAAAAGGCTCAGATGTAATCGTAAAAGTCAAAAAAAAAAAGCCAAATTAAGGACGCTCCGAGGAGTATTTCTCCTTTAATCTGATCGACATTTTCTACTATTTAAACTCATCCAGCTGAAAACTGTTTATCTTTGTGAAAACAAAATATCAGTCTCATGAAAAAATATACACTCCTGCTCATAACCTTCCTTTTTATTTCAACTGCTTTTGCGCAGGTTGTTCTCACTTACAGAAACAATGCGCCACTACCCGGCGATATACTTACAACAGAAACAATTGAAGCTTTTTCGCCCGGTAATCCGGGGTCTGGACAAGTGTGGGATTTTTCGGGCATTCAGTCAACAGGGGAGAAAAATATCAGCACACTATCGTCATCGGTAAAATCAGCCACTTTTCCCGATGGACTTTACGATTTTAACACCATACTCAACGATAAAGATTATGAATATTTTTATAAAATTGACGAAAACCGTTCCGAAATAGTTGGATTCATCAATAAAGACCTTTCGTTTTCATTCTCTGATCCTATTCTTAAAATGAGCTACCCCCTTTTTTATGGGAAAAGTTACACTGACGAATATAACGGTTCAGGAGTAAATAAATACAAATCAAGTGTTGCAATCAGTGGCAATTATTCCCTTGAGGCCGATGCTTATGGAACTGTAATATTGAATGACCGAATAATAAAAGATGTACTACGTATAAAAATTACCGACAATAAAATGCAGCTAAACCCCTGCAATATTTATGAAATAAAAACTATTGCCTATGCCTGGTATGCTCCTTCGGCCAGGTATCCACTGCTGGGATTAACTACCCGCGAAGTGAAAAATAACGGACAGGAGCCTGATATTACCACTATTGCCTTTATGAACCGTGAAATGTGTCAGACAGGGATAATACTCACAGGATCAGAATCGTACGATGCAAATGCCAATGAAGTTGCTCTTATCGTTTATCCAAATCCATTTGTAAGTAAATTGTACTACAATTATTTTTTACGCAAACAATTGCCTGTAACCATCGATTTGGTTGATATGAACGGTAAAACCGTTAGAAACCTTGCCGATGCTCAAATACAGGAAGCAGGATTTCATACAGGTGAATTTGATGCAGTTAAAACTGATCTGAAAATGGGCATATATTATTTCCGGTTTACCTTAGGCGATAAAGTATATGTAAGCAAAGTAGTGAAAATGTAATTGAGGCTGTTTCATTTTTGATTGGTTTTTATTAAAATCCTGTTTCCGGACTTTAAAACTATAAAATATATATTAACACTAACCGCCCTCCCCCGTCCGGTATTGCATTGCATTTCAGGCATATAGTTCATTCTGTTCAAAAGTCAAGAAATGCATCGAGGTGCAAACAGTATAACCTGGCTTTCCGAAGCATTTTGCCGGCATTAATGCTTTCGGCCGAAAGCCATGCTGATTTATCATTGTTTAAAAATATTCCTTCAGTTTGTCCCAGGTGATATGCTTTCCCAAGTTCAATCCTTACTTTTTTCGTGTCAGCATACCGTCCGGAATCAGTTCCGGCAAATAACCAGCAAAAACAACGCCATTGCCGACCATCTGTTTTTTTGTATCCCAGCAATATTATTGTTCCTTTTTCATTTATCGAAGCGTCAGTAATCAAACCATCTACTTCCAGTTGTTCAATCAGCTGAGCTGCAAAAGTACCTGTATCCACTGCAATTGTATAGTGCCTGGAATTGATATCTGCCCAGTTTTTACTGAACAAATGGAGCGAATCATTGAGAAAGAAAAAAGCTTCGCAATCGAATTTATTGTTGTTTAATTCACGTGTAAATGAAGCCTGATCCGGATAATGGAAGCGGATAAACCCTGCCTCCACGGTGTCATTTTCAGTATTCAGAAGGGCTGATTTGGGTATTTTCAAAATATGAAGATCGGTACGGGTACCAAAATTATTGCCAAAATCGCCGATGTACAAATTTGAATCATCGTGTGTAATAGCTTCCCAATCAATGTTTACTGCATTACGGACAACTACGGTACGCAATATTTCGCCTGTAAGAGTGTCGAGCTGGTAGATTTCAGCCGGATTGCCACTGTCGTTGATAGTCCATAGCATTTTGTTAAAAAACACCAATCCTGAGGTTTCGCTTACACCCTGAGGAAGTTTTGCAATTAGCCGTGGTTTAATGTTTTTAACAACCGATTTTTTAGTTTCCGGTGTTTGAGCCTGTAAAATAAATGGAATTAACAGAGTGCAAAGGCACACAAATATCAGTGAAAAGAAGCGAGAAAAAGCCTGAAACGGCTTCACCAGTTTATTTATATAATACAACATCAGGCTTCCCGATAATAAAATCCCTGAATCCGAAATCAGTAGATCTGAATGGATTTCCTTTAAAAATATCTTCCCCTTTTCCGGGAATAGTAGGATAAAATGCAAACGAAAGCTGGAAATAACGGATCACGAGGTAATCATTACGGATAAGCACTCCCATCCCAATTTGAGGATACACACGACTGCGGCTGAATCCGGAAACTTCGTCGCCCAACATTCCCAAAGAGAAATTAATGTATGGCCCAAAACGGAAACCAATCAGGTTCCATGGCGCATACGACTGGGTTTGAACAACCAGTAACAGTCGGCTTGTTCCTGATAGCACATCGCTGTTAAAGCCATTAAGGCCATAACCATCGTTGAGTGTAAGCCTGTCGTAGTGCGAACGATTAATACCGTAAGTCAGCTCGGGTCTCACAAATTGCCTGAATTTCCAGTTCCCGATACTGAACAATCCCGAAAAATAATTTATGCCAGCCGTTATAACACCTTGTGTTGGCACCGATGCATTTAAAAAAGTTCCGTATTCGAATTGTGTTCCGAAATATCCCCACTTAAAAAACGTGCCCCACGAATGTCGCAAACCCCAATACCAGCGTTCCTGATTTTTTAATTGGTAACCGCCCACAATACTGTATGCATTTCCAACCGGAACATCCTCGGGCGTTCCGAATCGAAAAATATAACTCTGCTGCACATAATTGCGGCTCGAAACACCAATCCCTGCCATATAAAACTTCTCATTAGTATAATAATCATACAGCTCGGGCTGTTCGAGAGGTTTTTCGAGGTATCTGATGTTAAATACCCGACCTGTAAGTATCAGTTTTGTAGTCCTGTTATTAACTGAATTTCCTTTAAAAATCTGCCAGGCTGCAGCCCCCCAAACATCCTGTATATTGAATTTTGATGTCAGAAATAAACGCGAGGTATCATTTTTGTATATCCAGTCGGGTTTTTGCTGTTGCGACACCAATACACCGCCAGCCCATCGTGCAACCGGCGAAAAGAAAGGTCTTTCGATATGAATGCCTCTATAATAATTCCTGTTTTCATCAATTTCGTACAAAAACTTTGAACTTACATAGCTGTTCTTGAAATTCGGGATATAGTAATATGCCGCATAGGAATTTTTGCCATTGAGATAATCCTGGTTGTATTTATTCCAGAAAGTATGTCCGAGCCCCCCAAGATTCCTATCCACAAGTTCGATGGCGACATGGCTGTTGGAAAGCGCGCCATCGGGAATTATACTCCAAAGATCGCTAACGCGAATAAAAACATCAACCGAATCGGAATTCCCGACAACGGGAAGTGTTTGAAACGATACATCATGTATATAACTTTGACTGCGGATTAACCGTTCCGATTCTTTAACCAGCAACGAATCAAAGCGATCGTTTTTATGGATAAGCAAACGGTTTCGGATAGTTAAATGCTGTGATTTTACATGCAAGGCATTGCCGGTTTTCGATACAAAATCATGTGGTTTTTGCGATGTATCTTTAACCGAATAGCCAAAAGGATCAAGCGTAACAATATTTATCTGCCTGATAATTTTACCTTCGAAATTGCGGAAAGTTTCCTGTGACACAGCAGCAGGTTCACCGGCATTGTGAGGGGTTTCGGTGCATGTAGGTTTTACAATCCACCTATGCAATTCGTTGGTAAACTTTCGTTGTGTTGAAAAAGATTCTATTTTCTGATATACTTCCGGCTTCTCATTTCCTGAATTGTTTTCCTGCGCAACAGAAAATTTCCATGCACAGCCGAAAAACAAAAGTAACAGGATGAAATTCCGTTGTTGCATCTAAAAAAAAATTAGTGAAAGATTACCGTGTAATGTCCGAAAGGAAATTATTTCAGAGGTTCAAAAATAATGAATTTTTCTCTTGAAATTGAATAGTTAACAAATCAGGGTTTCTCCAACGGTATTTCTTCACCCGAAATCCAGCCTTCATATGTTACCGGACTCCTGTTATTACTACTGACCGAAAGTGTTGCATTTCCACTGAACCGAACTGTAAGTATCAGCCGATATACATTTACCTCACTTTTAACAAGTACACTAATCCTGATATTGTTCTTCTTTACCGTAACGATAAAATCATCAGCTGCGCCCAAAAATGCAAGACCGTTATCACCACCAAATGCAATGCTACCATAGGTTTGACCGAAAAAGGGCAGTTTGCTGGCGATGGAATCAGGTCGAAACTTTACATAATTGTGTTCCGAAGAAATACCAACCGGTCTAAAACCCTGAGCTGAGGCTGTACTGGGATAGAAATTAAAGGTTTTTGAAGTTACTAATGCTTCAATTGCAGCTTGCAATGCCTTGCGTTGCTCTGCCTTTTCCTGCTTTTTAGTTATTTCCTGAGCAACCACAGCGGATGTGATAAAAATATAAGCAAGTAACAGAACCGAAAATTTCAAATTCATACTTTTGGCATAAGGTAGGCTATTCATTTATAAACATGAAGGTTTATAAGCTGCAAAGGTAGTCTGTTATTTTAAGCAGCCTTTACTTTTTTCACCAGTGAGTTTAATGATTTACACCTATTGAGGTACTATGTGCGCAGCGATTTCTCCATAAAAAATTACAATTGGAAATGAAAATTTAAAAGGATTTCATACCTTTAAAAAAACTTATAAAAATGCACGAGCAAATTACACTTACCACACCGGCACTTCTGTTTTCAGCTATTTCGCTTATACTTTTGGCCTATACTAACAGGTTTTTAGGTTACGCTACATTGATACGCGGATTGCACGAAAAATTTAAGGCCAATCCAAACGAACTGTTAAAAAGCCAGATTGCGAACCTGCGCAAACGCCTTTACTTAACTAAAAACATGCAAATTTTGGGTGTCACCAGTTTATTTCTGTGTGTTGCAACCATGTTCCTGATTTTTGTCGGGCAACTCCTTGTTGCTGTTTGGGTTTTTGGCATTGCACTGATTATGATGATTTTATCGCTGGGTATTTCTATTTACGAAATTCAGATTTCGGTAAAAGCGCTTAATCTTCACCTGAGTGATATGGAGCATGAGGAAACTACCAATCCGGAATAAAACGTTGTCTGTCGGAATTAAAAAATAAAATTCTTGAAGTGGATTTTTATTTTCGGGTCAAAGCCAGGCAAAATAAAACCCGGTTTCGTAACGGCATATTCCATAAAGCTGCAATATCTGATTTCTTTTATAAAAAAAACAATAGGATGTTTTTCGCCTAAAAGCACATTAACAACTATATATCAATACCTTACAATTTAGATCAATTCCAAATATTGCCCATCCCGAGTTTTGTTGTTATTTGTTTCACAATAATGTAGATTTTTGCATATTAATTCATCCTACCATAAATTTGACAAATTTAAGCCTGATAAACCAATATGTTCGCAAGACTTTTACCATCTTGTGGGCTATAGCCATTTTCTGGTTTTACCTGGGTAACCTCATCAATTTTCACGAAAACCGCATCTGGGGAAAAGTACTTATCCCGGCGTGTTTTACCCATTCGTCAATCAATAAAAAGGATGGCGATATACTAAAGAGTGCAGGTAAAGATTCCCAATCAGCTTATTTCCCTGATTCGTTTAATGCTGTTCAACAGCTTACTGATAATCTATTCAATTCATTCCCTTCAAAGGGAAATAGTATTAAAAGTGCTTCAACCGAAGCTATCATACCGGCAGCCATTGCCGGTGATCACAGGCTCAGAGGTCCTCCCGCAGCCTGAATAATCCGGTTTTCCCTTTCCCCGGCATTCTGTATGGTTTTTCGCATTTGCTATGCAAATGCTGATTAACACAGACTCAGTAAGCTGGTAAAGTAATTGGCCAAAAGGCAATTAACTGTACAACTGGGTGCAAAATTTTCCATCAGGTTTCCTTTACAAAAATTTACTTCTGTTATTGAAATCCCGGAAAAGGAAAATCAAAAATCAGGAACCGTATCACAACGCTTCTTGCTGCCCTAATCAGGCAATCCTCCATTTCTAACTTCAACTTAACAAGCAAATACTTTCAAAAAATGAATAAAAAACTATTATTCCTTTTGACAGCCATCATACTAATACCCAATATAGTTTCAGCTCAGCATCAGCCTCCCGTATCAGATACAGCTGAAATTAAAGTGATTAACCTCAACGAAATTGTTGTTAAATCAACTCGCGAAAGCAGCGTAATGATAAAAAATCTGCCTGCATCAATCACCTTAATGAAGGCAAAGACACTTGAAGATAAAAGCATCACATCAATAAAAGAACTTGTGGGTTTTGTTCCTAATTTCTTTATGCCTGATTATGGATCACGCCTTACTTCTCCGGTTTATATCCGTGGCATAGGGTCGAGGATCAATTCGCCTTCCATAGGTTTGTATGTTGACAATGTACCGTATTTCGAGAAAGCGGCATTTGATTTTGAGTTCTCTGATATCGATCGCGTAGAAGTGCTTCGTGGTCCGCAAGGAACTTTGTATGGCCGCAATACCATGGGTGGCCTTATTAATATCTACACTAAAAATCCATCGGAAACCAAGGAAACAAAAGTTGCCGTATCAGGTGGCAATTATGGATTGTTCAGAACTGACCTTTCGCATTCGCAACCGCTTTCGGAAAGATCAGGTATATCAGCATCAGCATTTTATGGCCGGCTTAGCGGATTTTACACCAATGAGTTTGATAACAGTGCTGTGGATAAAGAAGATTATTACGGTGCCCGCGTAAAATATGTGTACAATGCTACCGATGAACTCAAAATCCAATTCAGTTCAAGCTACGAACACAGCAAACAGGGCGGCTATCCATATGCAAAGTATGATCCTGCAACCGGTGAAGTTTCTCCGATTAATTACGATTATTACAGCTCGTATAAACGCGATATACTTTCGAATGCATTGTTAATTGAATATACTCCGCACAGCCTTGTATTCCAGTCGGCTACCAGCTACCAGTTTTTAAAGGACGATCAGAATATTGATCAGGATTTTACCACTGCTTCCTTATTTTATGTAAACCAGAGTACAACCCAGAATATGTTGTCGCAGGAATTTACATTAAGGAATAAAGCCGGACATAAAATTTCGTGGGTGGCGGGTGCATTTGGATTTGCACAGCAAGTTAAAGATAGTGTGAATGTAGCTTATGGTCCTGATGGAATTATAAAATACAAATTGCCAGGCGCTGCATCCCGAATCAAAAACTATGACAATGTGATTAAAGGTGCGGCACTGTTTTCAGAAGCCAGTGTTAACAACCTGTTTACCAAAGGGCTAACCTTAACTGCCGGCATACGTTTCGATTACGAGGAAGCCATTCAGGATTATCTTTATACAACCATTACAGCCGATGTTACCAAAATTGTTAACGACTCACGGGCTACTGTCAGTTATGGCGAAATACTGCCAAAAGTTTCACTTTCGTACAATATGAACAGCACAATATCAGCCTATACAACGGTTGCCAAGGGCTACAAAACAGGCGGTTTTAACACCACCTTCGAAACGGAAGAAGATCGCAGTTTTAAACCGGAATACAGCTGGAATTACGAAGCAGGCATCAAGACTATTTTCTTCGAAAAAGCGTTGCTGGCCAATTTCAGCGTTTTTTATATCGATTGGAAGGATCAGCAGATTTATCAGCCGGTACCAAGCGGACAAGGCTCCATGCTGAAAAATGCCGGTCAATCGCTTAGCAAAGGTTTTGAAGCGGAAATTATTGCCAAACCGTTTAACCATTTTACATTTTACACCAGCTATGGCTTTACCAATGCTAAGTTTGTTGAATATCAGCGTACTGCAGAAGTTAACTACAAAGGGAACTACATTCCTTATGCACCCGGAAATACGGTACAGGTTGGTGCCGACTATGCTCTTAACGTTAAAAAAAATCACCTCGAAAAAATCGTTTTCTTTGCTAACTACCAGGGACAAGGTAATATTTACTGGAATGAGGATAATACGGCATCTCAGGATTATTATGGATTACTGAGCGGCAAAATCTCTTTGGTTAGTAAAATGGTCCGTCTCGACCTGTGGGCAAAAAATATACTCAACCAGGATTATAACTCGTTTTATTTCAGCTCGCTGGGCAACTCATTTGTGCAGGTTGGCAAACCGATGCAGTTCGGGGCGAACATAACCGTAACATTCTAATAACCGGAAATACGCAATAATGAAGAAATACTCCACCTTACTAAGTTTGTACCTGGCGCAATCGATCCCGATGAGTTTTTTCTCAACCATCGTACCGGTAATTATGCGGCAGGAGCAATACTCACTAACCATGATCGGCTTGCTGCAACTCGTAAAACTGCCATGGATTTTTAAGTTTTTGTGGGCGCCATTAGTTGACAAATACGGAAACTCGGTCGACAATTTTAAACGCTGGATATTTACTTCCGAATTAGTTTACGCCATCATTATCCTGGGCATTGGTTTTCTAAATCTGAATTTTGATTTTACACTCATCGTAATCCTGATGGTGATAGCCTTTACAGCTTCAGCCACACAGGATATAGCAACAGATGCTTTCGCTATACTGGTGTTGAAAAAAGAAGAACGAAGCACAGGTAACAGCATGCAGTCGGCAGGCTCTTTTTTGGGTACCATGACCGGAAGCGGTGTATTGCTTATGATGTATCACTATTTCGGATGGCAGGGACTAATGATTTGCCTTGCCGGTTTCGTTATTCTGGCTTTGATACCTCTGTATTTCTATAAACATAAGCACTCAACAGCAGTTGAAGCAAAAATAGAATTGCTAAATGCAAACGACCAAACACTGGATGCGGAAACAGGTGAAAGCAAGGATGACCTGGTACGAAAATGCCCTCACCACCGAGCTAAATTTCGCGATTCATCCTATAAGCCGGCAAGTTTCAAGGACATCGGTTTGTTTTTTAAGCAGAAAGGAATTGCCAGAAGATTAGTGCTTCTGTTCTTCTTTTATTCGGGAATAATCGGTATTCTTTCGTTGGTGAAACCTTTTATGGTCGATCAGGGCTTTACTTTAAAACAGATAGGCATAGTTTCAGGAATATGCGGTACAGCCAGCGGAGCCATAAGTGCATTGTTTGCCGGAGCCATTATTCGACGTATTGGCCGCACGAAAAGCCTCTACCTGTTTGCCTCAATCGGTTTATTCACAACGCTTTTCTTTGTGTGGTTGGTGAGCGGGCATATCACCAAAATGAATCTTTACACAGCCGTAGTTATGCTATGGGTAACTTACGGAATGGCATCAGTTGCCATTTACACAATATCCATGGACATTGTGCGTAAAGGAAGAGAAGGTACCGACTTTACCATACAAATAGTAATAACCCACCTCAGTGGCATATTAATGGCCATCGGAAGTGGTAAACTTGCTGATGTGCTTTCTTACAAAGGGCTTTTTATAACCGAAAGTGTTCTGGCGTCCTGTGTACTTATAAGTATTCCATTTCTTTACAGAGAAAAAATAAATAATGATGATCATTCCACGACCGCTTCTTGAAAAATATAACCAATCGTTGCCACGATACACAAGCTATCCGCCTGCAAATTATTTTACAAAAGGAATTGACAGCAAGCAATATGCTCAGATACTAAACGGCTCGAACCAGCAGCAACCCTCAAATATTTCGCTGTATATTCATATCCCTTTTTGTAAAAAGATATGTTTTTACTGTGGCTGCAATTCAGTGCGTTTTCCAGAAGCTTCGGTTGTTGATGCTTATGTTAAAGCCCTGTTGAAGGAAATAAGTATGGTAAAAGCACTACTCGATCCGGGGCGTAAAGTCTCGCAGCTGCATTATGGCGGAGGAACGCCTAACGCATTGCCGGTTGAATATATCGAGGAAATAAATAACCTGATTTTCAGTAACTTTGATTTTATTGCGGAGCCTGAAATCGCAATCGAATGCCACCCGGCATACCTCACTGACGAATATATGATGCGCCTTGTGAAGAGTGGTTTTAATCGTTTCAGTATCGGTATTCAGGATCTGGATCCAAAAGTACTTCAAACAGCCAACCGCGAACCAAGCGCTTTACCGCTCGACCATATTACAAACTACCTGCGCAGCCTCGACGATAAAATAAAGGTGAATTTCGATTTTATTTACGGCCTGCCGCACCAAACCCCTGAGAGTTTTACCGAAAATATCCGTTCCATTCTTCCCTATTCACCCGATCGCATAGTTACTTTTTCGTATGCTCATGTTCCATGGGTGAAGAAACACCAGATGGCACTCGAAAAAGCTGGTTTGCCAGATGCAGATTCTAAATTGAAGATGTTTGAATCTTCTTTTCAGGTACTACTTGCAAATGGGTACAGCGATATTGGCATGGACCATTATGCAAAAGGTGAAGACGAATTGCTCCTTGCCTTGAATAACAACGAACTTCACAGGAATTTCCAGGGATATTGCACGCGCCGCACAACAGGGCAGGTTTATGCTTTCGGGGTTTCCTCCATTAGCCAGTTATACGATAGCTATGTGCAGAATACCAAGAGCATAAGCGATTACATCCGGAAAATTGAAGCAAATGAATTTCCTGTTGAAAAAGGCTATACACTTAATTTTAACGAAATTGTAATTCGCGAAGTAATCGATCACCTGATGTGTAACCGCTTGATGCAGTGGAAAGTAATTGCTGATCGCTTTGCACTTAGCATTCATGAGTTGCAGTCGATAGTGGATTTTGATCCTTCGCGGCTTGATGCACTTGTAGCTGACGATTTGCTTGAAGTTAGTGACGAGGGAGTTGTCATCACTGAAAAAGGCCGGTTCTTTATCCGGAATATAGCCGTAGCTTTCGATCCGGCAATGGTGAATCCAACGGATAAAAAGTTTTCAAAATCGATTTAACGATGGTAAAAAAAATTAAGACCGAAGTAGTAATTGTGGGTGCCGGAATCACCGGTCTTACTACAGCATATTATCTTTCGAAAAAGGGAGTTGACTTCAGGATAATAGAGAAATCGGCTCATGCAGGTGGTGTTATTTCTACTGAAAAGGGAAATGGATTTGTTTACGAAACCGGTCCGAATACAGGTGTTCTTTCGCAACCCGAAACGGCTGAACTCATTGACGAATTAAAAGGATTATGCGAAATTGAAATCGCCAATGCTGCAGCAAAAAAACGCTGGATATGGAAAGGAAACGCATGGCAACCCTTGCCTTCGGGCTTTATGGCTGCTGTAAAAACTCCTCTGTTTACTTTCGGCGACAAGCTTGGTATCCTTGCCGAACCTTTCAGACCCAAAGGTAAAAATCCGGATGAAACGCTCGATCAGCTGGTTCTGCGGCGGATGGGACAAAGTTTCCTTGATTATGCTGTTGATCCTTTTATTCTGGGCATTTATTCCGGAGATCCTTCTTACCTGGTTACCCGATATGCGCTTCCTAAACTGTATAATTTAGAACAAAAATACGGTAGTTTTATCGGAGGAGCTTTCCGCAAAGGGTTTGAGAAAAAAGAACCACGCGCGAAACTGGCAACAGGTGATGTTTTCTCGATTAAAGGCGGATTGCAGAATCTGGTTGATGCATTAACAACTAAAACCGGGAGCGAAAATATCCTGCTCAATTTCGCGGAAGCAACTGTAATTCCGCATATAAAAGAAGGGTATATTACCAAAGGGCAATGGTCCGGTGAAGATGTTGAAATAAATTCGCGCTATGTGATTACAACCACCGGTTCGCACGATTTGCCTGCTTTACTTCCTTTTGTGGCTGACGAAGAAATGGCGGAGTTAAACAACCTGCTGTATGCAAAAGTGGTACAGGTAACGCTGGGATTTAATAAATGGGAAGGGCTGCCGCTTGATGCTTTCGGCGGATTAGTGCCGTTTAAAGAAAACCGTGATGTGCTGGGAATACTTTTCCTGTCGTCGTTCCTCACTGGCCGCGCACCCGATGGCGGAGCATTGCTATCCATTTTTATGGGTGGAATACGTAAACCGCATCTGGTTGATCTCACGGATAAAGAGATTATGCCAATCCTTGAAAAAGAAGTAATTGCGATGACCGGTTTGAAAAATTTCAATCCCGGTCTGATTAAAATCAGAAGGTATAATCATGCTATCCCACAATATGGCCTGAGCACCGGAGATCGGTTAAAGGCTGTTGAATCCATTCAGATCAGCAATCCCGGACTGGTTATTGGCGGAAATCTCCGCAACGGGATCGGGATGAGCGACAGGATTAAACAAGGGCGTGAATTGGCACTATCCCTGCCACTCTAAATCTCCTGATTCGTGGCAATTATTTCCACAAGTCCTTTAATCCAAGCAGGATCATCGTTGAGGCTTTCGACAAGCTGAAACTTTTTACCACCCTTTTCAATAAAAAGGTGATTGTATTCAACACCAAGTTCGTATATGGTTTCGAGGCAATCAGCCACAAAAGCAGGACTTACAACCAGCATGTTTTCAACGCCTTGTGCCGCTTTTTCTTCAACTACTTTATCGGTATATGGTTGCAGCCATTTCAAACCCAGGCGCGACTGAAAAGCGACCGAATACCTGTTTTCGGATAGGTTGCAGGCCTTGGCAATAAGTCGGGCGGTTTCATAACAGGAAGCCTTGTAACACATAGCATTCGCCATATTATACGTATCACTGCAACCTGCCTGTTCGCAGGTGAAGCCGGGATGCATTTTCTCAGTCTGGTCAACCGGTAACCCATGGAAAGAAAAGAGAATATGATTGTATGTTTCTGGTTTACAGGTTAAAATCCTGTTTTTAAATGGCTCTATAAAACCCGGATGCTGAAAAAACGGGGCAACAATTTTTACTTCAGCCGATATAGAATATCTATTCATCAGTTTCCTGAAATAAGCAGCGGTAGTGCCGGTGGTCGAATCGGCATATTGCGGATACATAGGAACAAGTATTACTTTGCGGAATGAACCTTCGGCAATTTTTTGCATGGTGTTATCCATTGAAGGATTTCCATAGCGCATGGCAGTGAAAACATGGAATGAACCACCCATTTCGGACTGTAATGCTTCACCGAGTTTTATACTGTTAACAAGTAATGGCGATCCGTTTTCCGTCCAGATAGCCTGGTACAATTTCGCTGACTTTGGCCCTCTGAATGGTGCTATAATCAAGTTAACCAATATTTTACGAAACAACCAGGGAAGCGTAATCACCCTTTTGTCGCCCAGAAACTCCCTGAGGTAACTTCTTACATCTTTAACGGCAGGGCTTTCGGGTGTTCCAATGTTTACCAGTATAACGGCGGTTTCGGGAGACATTATTTTTGTACGGTTAATTGCTGTTGGTTTTATTCCATATTTGCTTGCAGCATAGGATCACACAGCTTTTCAGCTGGTATCAGTTACAAATGTAGTTAAAGATTTTAAATTTATGTAATAACTGCGGGGCCTTGCATTTCAGCATATTATACTATGTGAAGATATATCTGGAAATGATTTATGCTTAAACATTGCGATTAATAAGGGCGACGAAACTTCAATTATGTACTTCACCCGCCTTTTTTTATAGCATTTATTACCAACCGTACTTTATCTTGTAAGTTGATAGTCATTGATTAATAACTCTGGTGAAAGGTTTAATCTGGTAGTCAATTTCCGGATCATTTCAACTGTCAGTTTTCTTTTTCGGTTTAATATTTCTGAAACACGA
>JBBSDC010000035.1:0-30801 GCA_038249705.1 Bacteroidales bacterium
GGCGATTATACGTATTCTGATTTTAAAAAAATCAACCGAAAGCTCATCATATCACTATCAGGTGGTTACAGTGTATTGATATAATCGGCTACTTGCCTGATTAGCCAGCCGGGTGTGGAAGTAGCGCCTGATACACCGACAGATTTTACATTCTCAAACCACTGTTTATCAATACCTTCTGTAGTGTTTATAAAATAACTTTTATCATTAATAGCTTTGCAAACGCCAAACAAATACGCTCCGTTGGCACTGTTTTTTCCGCTTACAAAAATAACAACTTCATGATCAGCCGCAAATATTCGCAATGCAGGTGCCCTTCCCGATACCTGTCGGCAAACACTTTTATTGATTACAAAATCTTCATTTCCGGCTTCGGTCATTCTTTGCTGAATCGATACAATGATGGATTGGTAGTTTTCTGCATCCATGGTGGTTTGAGAAAACAACCTAACAGGTTTAGAAAAATCAATATTTTCAAGATCACTCTCACTGCTTATAACAATTGCTTTGTCAGCTGCATTACCGACCAATCCTTCGACTTCAGCATGGCATGGTTTCCCGAAAATAACAATCTGAATATCATCAATTTCATCAGAAACTGCGCTTTCGTGGATACGTTGTTGCAATTTAGTAACAATAGGACATGTTGCATCAATCAGTTTAACTCCCAATGTATCAGCCATATGAAAAGTCTGCGGAGGCTCGCCATGTGCCCGTATAAGGACAAGTTTCCCTTTCAAACCAGGCAAATCTTCGTGAGTAATTACTTTCAGACCTTTGGTTTTAAGCTTATCCATTTGCACTTGGTTGTGAACCATTTCGCCAAGGCAATACACCTCGCTACCGGCATCCAACTCATTTTCAGCAGTTTGAATGGCACGGTTTACACCGAAACAAAAACCGGAACCTTGATCGATGCTTACTTTCATAGGAGTTTTACTGATAAGAAGCGAAGTTAATAAAAAACGGGCAGTACCTAAAGGGCTGCCCGTAAAAGTGTAATTGGTAAATGAATTTTATTTTTTACCCCATTCACCCAGGTTGGTACTTACAGTAATATAATTGGGAGAACCAACAAGGTGCATGGCAGCCCTGGAATAGCTGAAATTGAATTTAGAAACCTTTAAACCAAATCCCCAGGAAAAACCAACCATGCCCGGTCGTGATGCAACCCGCATTTCCTGTCGACGCAGGTAATTGTACGCAAGCCTGAGACTAAAAAATTTAGAAGGTATAAATTCGCCTCCGATAACAATATGGCGCAAAGCATTATCAGCAAAAACGTCGATGCCTGATTCTTTCTCTACTTCACCGGTAAACGGATCAACAGGAGCATTTGGATCCGCGTAGCGTAAGTCCCATTTTTGAAGGTGCTGTATCAAGATAGAGTAACGGAAAGGAACGTGATCCAGTTTCTTTGATAAACCAGCTTGAATTTCAAAAGGAAGAGGCTCAACCCCTTCGGAAGTATATGCAGTTATTTGTCGGCCAATATTCCTGAAAAGAACAGAAGCAGCAAAGGTTTCGTTAGGCACATAACTTCCGGCAACATCTACTGCAACCCCAAATGAATTGTATGTTTCGAGACCCGAATATATCATTTTAAAATTTGCCCCGATAGAGAATACCGAATCAAGCATGCGTCCCCAGCCAACGTTAAAGGCATATTCGCCAACATTGTACTGACCGTATTTTTCACCAAATTCGTCAATATTATCGGATTTTCCATAACTGTAATACTGCATGGTTCCGACAAAACTGCCAATTTGAGAAAAATTATACCCGTAACTGGCGAAACCATAATTTGTACCAGCCAATCCATCGGAAAAATTCAGAGAGAGATTATTGTGCATTTTAGGCGAAATCAATGATGGATTAGCAAGTGCAAGGCTAAGATCATTATCATAAATCGCAAGAAAATTACTTCCCAGCGCAGCAACACGGGCCGAATTGGTGAGATTCAGAAACTTATAGGTACTTGTTCCTCCTGACTGAGCAAAAGATTGAATACTGAAAATCAAACCAATAGCAACTAAACTTAAAGTTTTGAGCGGATATTTTTTCACGAACCGTACTATTTGAGTGGATAATTTTCTGAATACGCTATAAGAGTAACGATGGCAATGAGTTTTTATTTTTATTGACTGAAATAAATTGACAGATAAAAAAAACAGGCTGAAGAAATCAGCCTGTTGTGTTTCCGTTAATTCATTTATTTGATTTTTTCGAGTGAACCAGAGCCTTTTATATCTGATGAAATATCAGGGGAACCTCCGTAATACACATTTCCACTTCCTCTGATCTTGATACCAAGGGCTTGGGTTGCAAAAACGTTACAATCACCTGATCCATCAACAGTTATGGAGATGTTGCTGGTAGGAAAATTTTCCGCATTCACATTCCCTGAACCATTTACTTCGATTTTATGCCTTTGGGCGGCACCTTTCAGGTTAACATTACCCGAACCGTTAATTTTACTTACCACATTTGTAGCATTAACATTGAGATCGATATTTCCGGATCCGTTGATACCCAGTTCGAGATCAACGGCTGAAAGATTACCTTCTGACATCAAGTCGCCTGAACCGTTAACAAGTAACTCTGATACATTTTTCATCGGAATAGTAATTGTAATTGGCATGTTGGCTGAGAAACAAGGCTTTGAAGTGATTTTAAGCGAAGTGCCTTTCTGCTCAAGAATGATGGCTTCGATAATATTGCTCTCGCCTTCTATTTTTACGATCCCGGTCGAATCGTCAACTAATTTAACATCAGCTGATACAGAGAGATTTAGAGCCGTTATGTTATTGAATTTTGCAGTACGGGTGGCCATTTTACCATTACCTTCCATACAATCAGTGCAGGAGGATAAAAGAAACATGAGCATGCAGGACAATGATGCCAGAGTTAAAACGGTTTTCTTTGTCATATAAAATTGTTTTTAAGTGAAAACGAGTATTATTTTTCACAAAGTTAATTGAAAGAAATCAAAATCAGGTAATATGGTTTTAAAAGGTTTCAGGTTTGAAGAGTTTTGGGGTTTTAGTGATCAACAATCCAAAATTATACTACGATGAGGTTTTGCAACTTTTATTTTGAATTACGCCTTTGCAAAAAAAATCTCCGGCCAATATATTTTTTTTCATCCGGGGATTAGTATATGATTGATTATTCTAATTCAGATCCACACGATAAAATTTCGATTCGAGGGGTTTGATTTCGAGACTGCCGTTTTTAATTTCATTTCCTGCAACATCTACCTCTTTAATTAACAGCGATTTACCTGTTATGCCGCTGGCAAGTTTAAGCTCTGAAGTTTTTCCGTCGGTTTCGCGAAGGTGAATCAGTAGTGATTTCCCATCCACGGTAGATTCCGAAGTTATAAGAATCACATTCGATGGCCATCCGGTAATAAATGATCCTTCACCTTTGTTAACTCCTGTTCCGCCCCCCGGAATGATGCGGGTTAGGAAAGGAATTCGGCAACCCCAACCAAATTGAGTGGCAAAACCATTGGAATTGTCAGCCGACGAGGTAAGGTAGTAGGTCCACGAATGGCCTCCACGCTGCTCAGCATTGAAGTTGGTAGTCCAGTAATTATTCATCGGCCACGAATACAGATTTGTGCTTTGTGGCATGGCTCCGGCTTTGAACCGACCAGTATTTATTGCACCAAATTGCATCAATGGCATTTCGGCACTACCGATTACTACCTGCGAATTTGAATTACGGACTGATGTAAAATCCTGAACCGTATACCAATCGTTTGACGAACCAACAATCTGATCTTTTCCGGTTTCGATTACACCACCCTGAACTTCAGTAAAATGCTTGCCATCTTTCAGATCGATTGGGAATGCAATGTAAAAACTCTCCGGATCAATAATACTCTTTTTCACTATCGCACAAGCCAGATCGACCCGCTTATCGGTATTAAAAAGTCTGATTTCGAAAGTGTAACCTCTTGGATTTACAGTTGTTGAAGACTCACCATAAAATTTTAGACTGGTCCAGATTTCGCCTTTTAGCATCGAATCGAACCAAATTTTATCCAAAGGCACGCGTTTAAAATCGTCCAAGCGTTTGCTTTCAAGTTGCGACCTGTTGCCTAATTGTTCGAGAATAAATTCACCCATTTTATAAGGCGATTTATTGTCAATTAACTCAATACCAAGCTCTTTATCAATCCAGGAAGTGATAGCCCCTTTTGCCGGATCCACAACAATTTTATAATATTTATTCTCAATAACCTGAGTAAGCTTAGTATCGGGAAAGGCGATTTCGTCGTCGGTAGCTTTTATTGTAAATTTTTTGTAGCCAAACATTGGAACATCTTTCAGCCATATGGCCCAATATGTTCCGTCGGACCGGGAAGAAAAAGGTTGTGCAGCCATCCTGTTGCCTTCAGTATCAAAAATGCCTGCCATTTTTCCGCGCGGAATAATTTCATGGTCAATATAAATGGTAGTAAGGCCTGAGCGATTCCAGTTCAACGTATTAAAGATGAGAAGAGAAGGATCTTTCTCCTTAGTAAAAATACTCTGCAAAAGGCCCATAGCTTCTTCTCCAATGGATGCTGTACGGCGGTTTGCTTCCCAGGCATAGGATTCTTTCAGTGCACGTTGCTCCATGGTTGGCTGACTGAAGGGTTCGCGTACACTTTCGGAATAACCAGTTGTATGTTCAGTGTAAAAAAGAAGTGCATTATCCGCAAGATCAATCCTTTCATCAATTTTAGCAGGGATTTTAACACCGGCAACTGAAGCCATTGAGAGCCCGGCAACGTTAGCGGAAAGTGTTGAAGATGCGACACGTGTGGTTGCTGTTTCGCGGGCGGAAGCGCCAAAACCATCCGTCCACCAATCAGGCCATGCACCTCTTATTACCGGAAATTCGGTACTATGATCCTTTTCCATATTCGTGAAAAATGTTTCGGCAGTGGCAGTTGTGAGTTTGGGCCATTCAAAGGTATCGTTCCATTGTTTTATCAAATCGCTGGCAAAGGTGGAAGGTGGCGAATTATCCGTTAGATAACCCGAATGTTGTATCGCCATTTCATCAAAAGGATAGCCTTTTGCATCGAGACTCATTAAGTAATTGAAGAGATTATTTTTGAACTTGTTGATATCGCCGGTTTGAATTTCGAATTCGGTATTTCCGGTCATATAATGCTCGGCTCTGAATGTAAGCACCCGTTTGCCGGAAGGCGATTCCCACCAGAACATAGTCGGTTTATCGAAACAAATTAATGCCCGATGACCGTGAGTTCCCATATTCAGGTATTTTACACCTAACTGATTAAAATAATCATTCATGCACCAACCAATTCCATTCACATCATTCTGCATGGCCAAACTAACAGGAATTCCATGTGCTTTTATGCGGCCGACTGCTTTTAACGAGGATGCAAGTATTTGTTCGTCAGGCAATTCGTCAAAATTATAATACATTGCAGTTACCTGTATCCTTCCCTCTTTGATACGGGTTTTCAATCGTTCAATCTGACTTTCCGGACGACATTTCAGGTATTCGTCCACAGGCCAGGCAGCTTCGCAGGTCCAGCGGAATTTTGCATTTTCCGGAAAGTTATCAGTAACATCGCAATAATCGAGGGCATAATCGATATACCGAAGGTGCTCGGCGAGGATTTCTGTTTGCGAACGGGTGTAACCTATATCAGTATGCGAATGCTGAATAAAATCAATGGTCCATTTCCTGACCGGTTTTAAAATTACTGAGTTATTCATCGTAAAATCGCCGGCAACAACTTTCATTTTTACTGTTGTCGGCTTATCGACCGGTTTCAAACCCAGGTTAACATTATTATAACCAAATTTCAGTTTTGTGGTTTCGAGCAACTTATTGTTGGCATATATTTTCGCATCAACTTCCTGTCCAAAATAGAAAATGGCAGCTTCAACCAATTGTGTTCTTTCATTCCCTTTTTTCAGAATGGCAGGAAAAGGGTTTAGCGTAACACCTGTTTTTACTGCTTTTTTAAAAGTCATATACCACGATGATAAGTTGGCATCACTTCCGGTAACCTTTAATTTCAATGCTTTCCCAGCTGGTACTTTTCCTGCCGGAATCCGTAATATCATATAACCATGCTGATCGCCATGCTGGTCAACCATAATGGAGTTGAATTTGAGCGAAGCTCCATCAGCACCGGCAACCTCCCATTCCGGCTTTGAATCCGTGTAAAATGCAAACTGTTCACTCCCGTTAATGGCCAGATCCATCCTGGCCCGCCCGGGGCCTGATCCAAGAGCAGCTATCCAAACGAAAGTTGCATATTTTTCTTTTATCCCTGCAGGAGCCGGATCGGTTTCCCATTCCATAAAATCCTTGCCGTTAACTGCACGCAAAAGCATGCACTGGCGATGACCGGGAATACATGAAGTGTATTCGAAATCGGTACCGGAAATCTTATTCGAATAGCCATTAATCATATGATCGTCAGATGTGAAAAATGATTGGGAAGCCAGATTATTGACTCCAAACCATGCTATTGCAATAAAGAGGACGAAGTACTTTTTCATTTTTTATGGATTTTTAAATAAAAGAGATTTCTTTTAACGTTGATTTAGGAAAGCAGGTCGAATTTAGCCCAAATCACTTTTTTGCTGAAGCAAAAACTGAAAGTATAAAGAGGTAGACGGCGCAGAATACAAGTACTAACATTCCGGCTGTGAGGCTTATTGAGTCTGTCAACCAGTTGATTAAAGGTATAACAGCTCCTCCTAAGACAACTATGATCATTGAACCCTAATTACGCAGAAGCGTGATCAATTATACTAATCTAATGTATTTCAACTGATAAATATTGAAATCCAAAGATTTGCTATATCAGGGGTTAACCCAACTAACGCAAGAGAATTTCAAATTACATTTTCTGTAACAGTGGCTCCACTTTTGCAAAAAACGCATTATCAATCAAACGTGCACTTCCAATAATAGCAGCATTTTCCCGAAGTATTGATAAAGAAACACCAGTTGAAATGCCATGGTTAGCCAGCGATTGCAACAGGTAATTTCCGAATTTATCAAAAGCACCTGTTATATTACCTCCGATCACGATTTGACCGGCATCGAATTTTTTAATCCATGGTGCAAGAAAATCGCCCATATTGCTTCCGTATTCAACAAGCAACTGATGCGCAACTTCATCGTAATCAAACAATTCAGAAATTTCTTTTACGCCATCAACCTGTTTTCCAGCTAATTTAAGGTATGATTTTTCGAACCAACGTGTCGAAAAATAGTCGTCAGCAATACCTTCGCCAAAAGGAAGATGCCACACACAACCCATTTCAGGAACCGTTTCGCCATCCAGAACAGGAATGCCATCAGCAATAAACGCGGAACCAAAACCAGTGCCCAAAGTAAGCGCTATGATGTGCGAAAAATCCTTCCCCACTCCTACCCAGGCTTCGGCAATTGCAAAAGCGGTAGCATCATTTATAAAGCGAACCGGCATGGTTGAAGGCAATCCTAAACGGGTACGAATTTCGTTATCAACATGCACATTATAAAGGTTCAGGTATTTTTCGACCCTTTCGAAAAGTGCGATTCCTTTGGCATAATCGAACGGGCCGGGCATGGCAAAACCAATTCCTGCAATCTGATCCTTACCAACCACCTCCAAAGTCTGTTGTATTGCGCTAACCCACGAATTAAGTATTTCGTCAGCAGAAGCTTTATTATCGACTTTTGATTCAAAACAGGTACCAGGCAATAATTCATTGATTTTCAGGTTAACAGCTCCACAACTTATATGTGAGCCTCCAATATCGATACCAATAGCAATATACGTGTTGTTCATTATGATTGAAGTTTAGAATGCAGAATTTGAGGTTCTTAAATATGATTTCTTTGAAAGACAAAGATATAATTTTTACAAAACAGATAAGGTTTTGATATTTTTTTTACGAACATTTTCACCTGAATCTCAAATTTTTTAAAAACAAAAAGAGCCACTTCCTGTTAGGATAGCGGCTCTTTTTCAAAAGGGAATATTCCTATTTGAGGTTATTCCTCAGTAAATTCAAAGCTCCACCCGCTTTAAACCACTCAATCTGCATTTCATTATACGAATGATTTGCAGGGAATTGATCCTGGGTTCCATCCGAATGATGCAAAACAATCACCAAAGGTTTTCCCGGTTTGAAAGATGTCAATCCAGTAATATCAATCTTATCGTCTTCGCGGATAAGCTCATAATCAGCTTTGTCAGCAAATGTAAGGGCTAGCATTCCTTGTTTTTTAAGGTTGGTTTCGTGTATGCGGGCAAAGGATTTTACCAGTATTGCTCTTACTCCCAGATGGCGTGGTTCCATAGCTGCATGCTCGCGGGAGGATCCTTCGCCATAGTTTTCGTCGCCAACAACTATCGAACCTATACCCGCAGCTTTATAAGCTCTGGCAGTTGCAGGAACTGTGTCGTAATCACCATCAATCTGATTTTTAATCAGGTTGGTCTTTTCGTTGAAAAAATTCAATGCTCCAATCAGCATATTATTCGAAATATTATCGAGATGCCCGCGGAAACGCAACCACGGACCAGCCATAGAAATATGATCGGTGGTACATTTGCCTTTGGCTTTTATCAGCAATGGAAGTGCCAGCAAATCAGTCCCTTTCCATGCTTCGAATGGTTCAAGCAATTGAAGCCTTTCCGAATCGGGTTTAACTACAATATTTATTGCTGAACCATCAGCAGGTGGTGCCAGGAAACCGGGATCTTTTACATCAAAACCAGCAACAGGGAGTTCAATCCCCTGAGGTTCATCGAGTTTAACCTTTTCGCCGGTTTCATTAACGAGGAAATCGGTTAATGGATTAAAGCAAAGATCACCTGAGATCGCATACGCCGTAACAATTTCGGGCGATGCAACAAAACTGTGTGTATTGGGATTACCATCATTTCGCTTGGCAAAATTGCGGTTGAAAGATGTAATAATCGAATTTTTCCGTTCAGGATCATCAGTATGGCGTTTCCATTGGCCTATGCATGGTCCACAGGCATTAGCCATAACTACGCCGCCTATTTTTTCGAAATCAGCAAGTAAACCATCACGTTCGGTGGTATAGCGGATAAGCTCCGAACCGGGTGTGATAACAAATTCAGCTTTGGCTTTCAGGTTTTTAGCGGTTGCCTGTCGTGCAATGGAGGCAGCGCGGGTAATATCTTCGTACGATGAATTTGTACACGAACCAATCAGGCCAACTTCAAGTTTCTGAGGGTATCCTTTTTCTTTAACCACCTTCACAAATTCTGATATTGGAAAAGCTGCATCGGGTGTAAATGGTCCGTTTACATAGGGTTCAAGTGTATTAAGGTCAATTTCAATCAATTGATCGAAATACTTTTCCGGCGAAGTATAAACATCGGCATCAGCCCGAAGATCCGCCATTATTCCATCAGCCAGTGTTGCAATTTCTTCACGGCCGGTTGCTTTAAGATAATCGCTCATTTTAGCATCATAGCCAAAAACAGATGTTGTTGCGCCAATTTCGGCTCCCATATTGCAGATTGTTCCTTTTCCGGTAGCGGAAATAGAATCGGCTCCGTCGCCGAAATACTCAACAATGCAACCCGTTCCACCTTTTACGGTAAGGATGCCGGCAACTTTTAGAATCACATCTTTGGCCGAAGTCCAGCCATTCATGCGCCCGGTAAGTTTAATACCAATCAGCTTAGGCATTTTCAATTCCCAGGCCATACCAGCCATCACATCCATGGCATCAGCTCCACCAACACCAATGGCAATCATGCCCAGTCCACCCGCATTAACAGTATGAGAATCAGTGCCAATCATCATTCCTCCCGGAAATGCATAATTCTCCAGTATAACCTGGTGGATAATTCCGGCGCCGGGTTTCCAGAAACCGATTCCATATTTGGCAGATACCGATTCGAGGAAATCGTAAACTTCTTTGTTTTGCGAAAGGGCTAAACTGAGGTCGGCATTTGCGCCGACCGAGGCCTGGATAAGGTGATCGCAGTGAACGGTGCTCGGAACAGCGGTGCGATTGCGACCGGCAGTCATAAACTGAAGCAAAGCCATTTGCGCGGTAGCATCCTGCATAGCAACACGGTCGGGGCCAAAATTAACGTATTCTTCTCCCCTACCGAATGGTTTTGCCGGGAGCAAATCCCACAGATGGCTGTAAAGAATTTTCTCGCTTAACGTAAGTGGTCGGTTTACTAATTTGCGTGCTTTTTCAATTTTGGAAGGTAATGTTGAATATACTTTCCTGACCAGTTCGATGTCAAACAACATATTGTATCTATTTAAATAATTTGATGTTTTGCAATGACGAAATTACAATGAACTTTTAACTAAAACAAAATCTGACGTCGTTCGTTCATTAAAAACTGATTACTTTTGCATCAATGCGGAAAGCAATACTCAAAATACCGGCACTATTTCTCTGTGGATTATTGATTTATAATTCATTAGGGTATTTTATGGTATTATCGGTGATGCGTATGGCTGTAAGGCAACAAAAATGGGCACAAATAGCGCAAATTTCTGAACAGCAATTAACCACGTATACTTTTAATAAAACCGGACCCAATTCAAGATTAAAAATAGTGAACAGCCGGGAAATAATAGTTGACGGAAAGTTATATGATGTTGTCCGAAAGGTTGAAAACGTTTCAAAGATCACTTATCATTGCGTTCGCGATGCCATGGAACAGAATCTGATTGCAAAGACCAGGCTTTTCAATTCTGAAGCACAACCGATGCCGGTTAAAAATACGGCCAGGCTTATGATTGAAAAAATAATTAAAACAGCTGTAATAGTCAATAAAAGCAGTATCATCCAGTATAACATTTGTCACTATTATCCGGTTTTTAATACCACCACCTACATAGGACCGGAAATTACTATACTTCACCCTCCACCCCAATCATGTTGTTAGATTTTTGATTTGTAAGCTTCTTTTGTTCGGGAATACCCTTACAACAAGAAAAACTACGGCTTTTCAACTCTTACATTCCATGTGAGAAGTTGTTTTTATTAATCATATAGTTAAACCTCAACATGAAAAAAACAATTACCTTAATACTGCTTCTTTGCGCAAGCATGACGTTTGCACAAAAAGTACATGTAGTTAACAAATCCGACTTGCAACCGGTAAGTAATTGCCTTATTTACAACACCGACAAATCAATCTCTGTTTCGACTGATAATAAGGGAATAGCTGATATTTCAGGCTTTAAAAATAATGACGATCTCACTTTCAAACACTTATCATTTCAGACTGTAACGCTTAAAAAAAATTCACTTAAGGAAGCAACGAATGAAGTAGCTCTTACCTTAGCTGTTATTAACCTCGAGGAAGTAGTTTTTTCAGCTAATAAAACGGAGGAAAGATATACAGATCTTCCTGTACGGATTGATATCATTCCTGCCCGTGAAATTCAGTTTGGAAATCCACAAACCACAGGTGATCTGCTACAGCAGAACGGAACTGTGTTTGTTCAGCAGAGTCAGTTGGGCGGCGGAAGCGTTGTAATACGTGGTATGGAAACCAACCGGCTACTTATGGTAGTGGATGGCGTACGCATGAATAATGCTATTTATCGTGCGGGTCATCTTCAGAATGTGATAACCATTGATCCGAATATGTTGCAGCGGGTCGAAGTTTTTCATGGACCAGGATCCGTGATTTATGGCAGCGATGCCATGGGTGGGGTTATGCATTTTTATACCCGAAATCCGGTTCTTTCAACAAATGATAAAGTTTACACAGCCGGTAATGCCATGTTACGCTACGGATCGGCAGCTCAGGATTATTCGCAGAGTTTCTTTCTGAATGTCGGTGGCAAGAAGGTTGCAGCACTTTTCGGTGGAAGTACCAAGGACATTGGCGACTTGCGCGAAGGCAGCAAGCGCGACAGCAAATACGGCGATTGGGGCAAAAGCCTCTACTATGCCGAAAGAATAAATGGAAAAGACTCTACTGTTAAAAACAGCGATCCATTAATTCAGAAAAACTCAGGCTATTCGCAGTACGATTTGTTTTCGAAAATACTTTGGAAACCTGATGCCGGTCATGCCATAAAGTTAAACATGCAGTATTCCAACTCGTCGAATGTTCCCCGTTACGATCGTTTAACGGAGATGACAGGAAATAATCTTAGCTATGCTGAATTTTACTACGGACCTCAAACCCGTGCCTTGTCTTCCCTGCAATTCGAATGGCTTAACGCTACCAAACTATACGATAAAGCCACTGTTATCGCAGCTTATCAATATATCAGCGAGGACCGTATAAGTCGTAAGTTCGGAAAATCGAAAACAAAGCACCAGGAAGAAACGGTTAACATTTTTTCGCTTACCGCTGATTTCAAGAAAAATATAGCCAAAACCAGTGAGCTTCGTTATGGTATTGAGGGCAATATGAATCTGGTTGGTTCGAAAGCTTACAATAAAAATATTAAAACCAATGAGATTACCAACGATGTTGCAACCCGCTATCCCGATGGTGGCAATAAAATGATGAGCCTCGCAGCCTATGCTTCCAACAACTGGGAAATCAACGAAAATCTTATCTTTTCACAGGGACTGCGTATGAATTATGTTTCGTTAGATGCAAAATATACCAAGGAAATGATGGATCTGATAAAATTCCCTTTTGATCCCAGCATCACACAGAAAAACACTGCTTTAAATGGTAGTCTTGGATTGGTGTATTTATCTGACAATGGCCTTAGGGTAGCCACAAATGTATCGACTGGTTTCAGGGCGCCAAATATTGATGACCTTACCAAACTTAACGATTTTAGCAGCACTATTACTATTGTCCCCAATCCTGACCTGAAACCTGAAAATGCTTACAATGCTGAGCTTTCGGTGGGTAAAACCTTTACTGATAAATTTCAGATTGAGGTAACCGGTTTTTATACTTTGTTGAAAGATGCCTTTGTAATACGCGCCTCAACGTATAATGGTCAGGATTCCATCATGTTTGATGGTAATATGTGTAAGGTTCAGTCGATGCAGAATGCCGATAAAGCAATACTTTATGGTTTCGAGGGAAATTTTACTGCTCAGATTCTTAAAAATCTTTCGTTGTACAGCACTCTTACTTATACTTACGGTCATGTTACCGAAGAGGATGTGCCACTCGATCATATTCCGCCCATATTTGGATTAACATCGCTTAAGTTGGATCTGAACAGATTTACGGCTGAGTTTTATACCCGTTACAATGCATGGAAACATATCGAGGATTACAGCCCAAGCGGAGAAGACAACGAACAATATGCAACTGCAGACGGCATGCCAGCATGGTACACATTAAACCTTCGTGCCGGTTACCAGTTCAACAAGTATTTGGGCGTTCAGGCAGGTGTTGAAAATATCCTCGACCAGCATTACCGCAATTTTGCCAGCGGTATCAGTGCGCCGGGAAGAAATATTTATGTAACACTCAGAGCTACATTATAAAAAGCTTACTGTTTGTTGCCAAAATACTAAAGCATAAAGCCCAAAGAGCCGCATCTGATTTCTCATTTGCGGCTCTTTCTCAAATCAAACTATACCATTTCTGGTAAGTGCTTTTCTTTTTGTGACCAGGAGGATTAATTGATCACAATTTTTTTGTCTGTTAATTTATTTCCATTGAATATTCTCAGCATATAATTCCCCTTTGCAAATTCGGATACATCAATACTGAATGCACGAGTTGATATATTTTGTTCAATCAATTTCGTTCCGCATGGGTTAAAAAGCTGAACAAAAGCTCCTTTTGCAACTTCAGGCAATAGTACATTTACGAAATCCTTGGCAGGGTTTGGGTAGATTTTAACGCCATCGGTGGCGAATTCATCTACTGAAACATACGATGGTTGCTGAACAACCTGCAACACCACTGAAGTAGCACCAGAAGCATTGACTGTGATATTTGCTGTACGTGTGACCATTGTCTCATTTTGTGCATATGCAACACTTATCACTCCACTTCCAGTACCCGAAACCGTTGATTCACACCAGCTTGCATCACTAATTGTAGTCCAGCTGGTATTGGAAGTAACGGCAAAAGTAGTTACACCTGGCTGGTAGGTAACATGCTGTATGAGCGGCGTAACACTGAGAGTGGCTGCCGGCCCCTGCTGGGTAACGGTAACGGTAACCGGACTGATTCCTGATCCAGTAACAGTAACGTGAGCGACCCTTGTCGTAGAAATAGTATTCTCGGCAAATGTTGCAAACAGAGTTCCGTTTCCGCTACCTGATGATGTAACTGTACACCAGCTTGCATCGCTCAATGCTGTCCAGGCCAAATTTGAATTAACTGAAAAATTAGTGGTTCCGGCTGCAAAAGCTACTTCCTGATTAGGTGGAGTTACTGATAGAAACGAAGTTGATGCTTCCTGCGTCACTGTTACGGTAATAGGACTTAAGCCTGCAACTAAAACTGTGATGTCAGCAACCCTGCCTGCAAGATCAGTATTTTCCGAATAAGTAGCTGTTAGTGTGCTGTTTCCTGTTCCGGAAGGTGTTACAGTACACCACGATTGATTGCTTGATGCAGTCCAGGATGAGGTAGATGTAACTGTAAAATCTGTTGTTCCTCCTGGAGATGTAACATTTTGATTGGCAGGTGAAACAGAAAGAGTAGCCGCTGCAATTCCTTGAGTAACCGTAACTACTACCGGGCTTAAGCCGCTAACGGTCACTGTGATATGTGCAATCCGTTGGCTGGTAGTTGTATTTTCCGTGTAGTTCGCAGTTATAGTTCCATTGCCGGTACCCGATGAAGTTACAGTACACCACGCTTGGTCGCTTATTGCCGTCCAAGTCGAATTGGATACCAATGTAAAACTGGTAGTTCCCAAAGGAGATGTAACATTTTGATTTGCAGGCGTTACTGCTAATGTTGGAGTAATTCCGGTTAAATAAATTGAGATATCATCAAGATAAACATTGCAAGCACTGCCCGAATTATCAGTGACATGCCTGAACCTGAAAAAGAAATTATTTCCAGCATACACGTTCAAATCGCGTGTTCGCTGAACATAAGCAGCGTTTTGGGTTGCGGGTGCCAGTGTATCTAATTTTAACCATGTATTGCCACCGTTCGTCGAAATTTCGAAGAATGTAGTATCATGACCAGCCACTTTATTAACGCTTGTATTGCGCCAGAAATAAGAAATAGAATATCCGGCTGGCAACAATACTTTTGGTGAACGAAGGATAGCAAAGTTTCCGGGTACGCTGCTAAAACTTTTAGCACACAACAATCCCGAATTTGCATTAACTTCGTACTGGTACCACGAAATATCAGGTGCAACCTGCCAGGCACTGGCAATCGGAAAGGTATGAAAAACAGTTGAATCCTCAAATCCTTCGTTATAAGGAAATTGGTCAATTACAACTTCAGTTTTAAATTTCCATACCGGCGATGTCTCCTGTTGGGCGCCATTTTTAGCTACCACCTTCCAGTAATGCATTAATGAATCAGCTAGCAGACCGGGAACTGTATAAGTATAAACACCGGCGGTACATGGGGCATTGGCAACAACGACCGGAAGGTTGAGTGGATCAGTCCCAAAATACAAATCATAGCTGGTGGTATTGGATCCGAGTGTCCAGCTTAGGTCAGTATCAACTGAAACAGCCGATGCATTGTCAGCTGGTATTGGATTTGTTGGGGTTCCTGGACCCGTTGAGGTGTAATAAAACCTCATATTAGTCAATGAACTTGGGTATGGATTCAGGTACCCGGTTTGAGAAGATGGAGGAAAGATAATGTCATTACCACAATTCTTATTGTTGTTAATGACTGATGATGTAGAGTTGAAATTTGGGCCATAGGTTGTTCCCCAGCGGTTTTCCCAGTGAATGAGTATATTCTGCACTCCGTCGTATGCAACAGGAGTTGATAAAACAATCTCATTCCAGCCAGTCTGGAAAGTTATATTTCCTTGAAAAACAAGGACATAACCATTGTTAGTCGGATCTTCATAGTTTGCAGCCGGAAACACATCAGTAGAAGCAAGCTTAACGTATATTTTCTGGTTTGTTACGGTTTTAGGTCCGTTAATACAATTCAGAGCAATTTTTGTAATGGTTTTGGCTGTACCCAGGTCATTGTGATTGTAGATCAGCGAACTCCATGAGTAATTCCAGGAGGAATATACAGGCATGGTTGCTGATACGGTTCCTGTTCCTATTTCAACATAATTTTGTGATAGAGAAAGTTTTGCAGTTAACACCATGCAGATAAACAGAGCCAGTGCCAAGCGATAATTGAGTTTCATGAGGTTTATTTTTTGCGTTTTGAAATGATTAATAATTCCTTTGTATGAATTAATGTACAAAGTAAATACTTGCTTCGATGGTATAGCTTACGGACAGGTACGGATTCAGGAATCAGAACCTGTATAGATTATAATCAATTAATTATCTGAAACTTACATTAAGCCAGTAAGCATGTATGCCTGGTATTCAGAAATTATAGTACTTTTGTTTCGTCTGAAATTATAGCGCCGATTTATCATTGCTGATGGATTTAATAGTAAAAATACTTTTCGCACTACCTGTATACCAGTCGGTTATTCTTGCTTTTTTGCTGCTTTTCAGTGGCCCACACAGGCTTGGATATCCCCGGATTATTATGGGTTCTTTTCAGTTCCTGATGGCATTTTACTTTACCTTCAACTTTCTTTACAGTATAAAAGCATTCGAAATTGTAGCATCGCTGTATTTCCTTATCCTTCCGGTCATCTTGCTGCTAATCCCGGTTTTTTACCTCTATATACTTTCTGTTACCACGCCTGGCTTCAGCTTTCTGAAATCTCACCTTTTTCATTTCATTCCTTCACTTCTGATAGCGTGCCTGAATACGCCCTACTTATTTGCTTCGAATAACGAAAAGTTGAATTTTATCTCAAACGGATATAATTTGCTCAGCACTAACCTGTTCAGCTATTTGATGATAATATATATGATCGGGATAGTCTTTGTTTTTGCTTTACAACTTGTATTTTATACTTTCCGATCCGTTAAACTATACCGAAATCATAAAACTTATATTGAAAACAGGTTCTCATACACCGAGAATATCAATCTCGACTGGATTTTAGTATTGATTATCAGCTTTGCTGTGTTTTTCGTTTTTAACGATATACTTTACCTGGTTGGTTTCAGGCAACATTTTATAACACAGGCGATATACAATATTGCTATGCTACTTATTACACTTTATGCAGGATACCGGGGATTACTTCAACGGGAAGTGAACGAAAATTCTCAAAAACAAATCCTGAAAATACCCACAAAACCAGTTGATAACCTGACTCCATACACTTCTGATTCAGACGTAATTAGCGATGATAATCCTAAGGTCAAAACTGAAATTCAGAGCATTATTCAAGCAGAAAAAACTGACAGCATAAAAAAATATTCGGGTTCGGCTTTAGGGGAAGACCAGAAAAAGGTACTTATTTCAAAATTGCAGGGTCTTATTCAGGAAGAGAAAATATTTATTAATGATAAGCTTTCAATTGAAGATATTGCAATAAAACTGGATACGAATACTAAATACATCTCGCAGATTATCAATGAAACCTATAATAAAAACTTTTATAATTTTATTAATTCATATCGGATTGAGGAGGCCAAAAGACTACTGATTTCGGAGGAAAATGACAAATACTCAATACTGGGTATTGCTCAATCTGTTGGCTTTGTTTCCAAATCAACCTTTAATGTTGCTTTTAAAAGAAATACAGGTTTAACCCCATCGGAGTTTAAAACCAAAATGGCTTAAAAAAGACTATACGTAAAAACAAATGTCTTCAAAGCAATACTATTCTTTACCCCTATCCCCTACAAACTGCTCTTCCTTATTTTTAAATAACACATTGAAAGTGGTTAAACTACCATAAATCCTTGTGATATATTGCTCAAGATCAACCTTTTCCTCATCATTAAGGTTACTGCCGTTAATGCGCTGCTCCATTACACGCACACGGTCGCGGATCATTACAATTTTATGAAAAAAGGTTTCGATAGGAACTTCTTTTTCTTTCAGTGTTTTGTCGCCAGGGTACAACACCATTTTGCCTCCTGTCCATTTTTGACCAAGCGGCACGGTTTCCTGCACATCGCTGAAACGGCGAAGTACTCTTACCAGGCTTTTCTCAATCTTTTCGTAAGTAGCAAGATCCGAAGGAGTTTCAACAGCCTCTATTACTTCCATTCCTTCGTAATCGCGCATAATCTGGCGCACGCCGTTTTCGATAAAACCAATTTCGTAAGCATCGGAACGAATCTGAACTACCACTCCTTTACCAAATTGCGGATGTTTTACGCGGGATCCAACCCCCAATATTATTTCTGACATATAAGCTGTATCTGATTTAGATTTCATTGCAAAAATAGGATTTTCAACAATACATTTAAGTTAGATACAAAAAATTCGTTTTATTAACGATTTCTGCTGGTTTAAGCATATTCATGATTTTTAAACTTTTATATGCTCCGGTTGTTTAAATATTTTCTTAAAACAAAATAGCGATGAAAAATGTAGCAATATTAGGCACTGGAATGGTGGGCGATGCAATAGGTTCAAAGTTGGTAGCCCTTGGGTATAAAGTTATGATGGGTTCGCGAACAGCAGATAACGAAAAAGCAAAAGCGTGGAAAATACGAAATGGTGATCAGGCTTCGTTTGGCACTTTTGAAGCTGCTGCAGCTTTTGGTGAAATCCTTTTTAACTGCACTCAGGGACAAGTTTCACTCGAAGCATTACAACTGGCCGGTCGCGAAAACTTACATGGAAAAATACTTGTTGATGTTGCCAATCCACTCGATTTTTCAAAAGGAATGCCACCTTCGCTCAGCGTTTGCAATACCGATTCGTTAGGTGAAGTAATTCAACGTCAGTTTACTGATGTTAAAGTAGTTAAAGCTCTAAACACTATGAATTGCCAGTTAATGGTCGATCCAGGTTTGCTGAGCGATGCAGGCAATGTTTTTATCTGTGGAAACGATGCAGAAGCAAAAGAAGAAGTTACCCGAATTTTGAAATCCTTCGGCTGGGAGGGAATAATGGATCTTGGCGATATTTCAGCAGCCAGGGGAACCGAACAGCTTTTGCCTGTATGGATCAGGCTCATGGGAACCCTCGGAACACCCATGTTTAATTTCAGTATAGTAAAACAGTAACTGACTTACTTTTCGTCATGTAACAACTTGTGAATGGCTAATAATTGCGGGATCACCATTGATTGTTCATCGTTAACAACAATGTATTCAGCGAGTTCCATCTTCTTTTGCTGGGACCATTGATTGCGCATACGGTTCAAAACCATTTCTTTTGTAATTCCGTCGCGGCTCATTACCCTTGCAACACATAACTCTTCGGGGGCTGTAACCAGTATAGTTGAATCAAACAATTTGTTAAAACCACTTTCGAATAAAATAGCTGCTTCGTGTAAAATGTAATATTCGTTTTTATGCTTTTCGCACCACAGCGCAAAGTCTTCTTCAACCATTGGATGGATTAAGCTATTGAGTTCAGCCAGTTTTTCCTTATCGTTAAAAACAATTTCAGCCAAAGCTTTTCGGTCAACCTGATTCTGTGTGTTTATTACTTTTTTACCAAATTGAGTTACAATTTGTTGTTTCACGCTTTCGGTATCGAGCAGATAACGTGCATGGACATCAGCATGATAAACAGGAACTCCAAAAACTTCAAAAACACGGGCGATCGTAGTTTTTCCGGTTCCAATATTGCCGGTGAGCCCTATGCGTTTCATTTCGAAATAATAATAAATTCAACCTCTTCAGGAACTATTTTTAAAACTCGTACTTTTTCGGGGATTTTCACCAGTTTAACCGGGAGTTTCTTCTGTCCTTTCAAGGTCGGGTTATACTCAACTTCGGCAGCAAAATCCATTTTTTCAATATGCGGATATTCTGATAATGGTACTCGGCAAGTAATTTCCACTTTATCAGGAAAAATCTTTACGTTTTCGCCATTCCCTATAATAGAAACTGGTATAACAAATCCGGCTTCCGTTACTTTATCAATATTCAACTGTATGGTAACTGAATCGGATGAGAATTTTATAAGCCTTGGTGAAGAGCCTTTGAAAAGTGCTACTTTCATCTTAACACTGCTATCAATTTCCTGAAGGTTTAATTTCTGTGTTTTGACAAACGATAGCGTGTCGATTATTTCTTTAATACTCGAAACGGTTACATATTTGGGATAAAATGTTATACTATCGGATATATCGTATTGTGTATTAATCGAATAGGAAACATCAATCAGGATCGGAACCTGTTTACGCACAATCTCTGAAAACCTAAAAAACAAAGTATCGGGCCGCACTGAAGTAATTTCTTTTTCAAAACGAATTTGGCCGCTTAATTGCTCAATAATGCGTGAAGATGTCAGAAAAGCTGTAAATCCATCACCGGCACGATGAAATTTAAGCGATGAGAGATCAATTTCGAGGGTGCGGTTTCTGTGGGCATATTTTGCAACCAGTAACTCAAACCCCTGGGCTTTCAAACCAATGCTTATTAAAGTGTCGTCGCTGTTAGTGAAAACAAGATCTTTGGGCGGATTGATGAACGAAATATTATACTTTACTTCATCCGTATAATCTTTCATTAACTCAATAAAAAGCCACATCAGAAGGCTAATAGCAAGACAGACCAAAAAGACTACCAATCTCGGATGGGATCGGTGTTCTCTCCGGCCTGTTTCGGCTGGACTGGTATTAGTTTCAATCTGACTATCCATGGCTAAAGTACCTCAGAAATTTTAGGTTTGATGCCGGAAACCGGATTGGGTAAATAAGACAATTTCGAATACTCACCGATTTATTATACGACGGTTATTCTCAAATTCTTATTTCGAAAAAATAATCAAAACAGACTATTTTGCAGTTTCACCGGTTAGCTGATCCTGTGCATCGGCAGCAACTGCTGATTTTTCGATGCGAAACTTAACGCCTCCTTCAACTTCTATGGTACAGGTTGTTTCCTGCATTTCGGCTATGCGACCGTGTATGCCACCAATAGTAACAATTTTTTGTCCTTTGGCGAGGCCTTCCCTGAATTTCTTCTGATCTTTTTGCCTTTTAACCTGAGGGCGGATGAAGAAGAAATAAAAAACAACAAAAATAAGTACCAGGAAAATAAGTGAACTGGCCATTCCGCCGCCACCTGTCTGACCTCCTGACGGAGGAGCCATAAGTAAAATGTTAAGTAGATTCATGATGCGATTATTATGGTTTTAGTTTATATATTGATTAATTAACTTTTATTTACTTAAATATCTTCAGGTTCAACTACTTGTGCCTTTATTCGGAGTGTAGTTACCGGAGGTTGGGTATTTGTAAAAACTGTAACTGATTTGGATTGAAGGCCATGCCGTCCGTTGCTATCGAAACTTACGTCGATGGTTGCGCCTTCTCCAGGTGCGATTGGCTGTTTTGGAAATGTAGAAACCGTGCACCCGCAGGATGTACTCACATTCGAAATAACGAGTATGGATTTGCCGGTATTTTTAAATTTAAAAGAATAAGTAACCTGCTCTCCTGAATACAATTTGCCAAAATCGTGAAAATCCTTTTCGAAGCTGATCAGAGGCAGAGCATCAGGATCCGCTACTCCCTGAGCGGAATTAGGATTGGATACTACTCCGGCAGGCAAATCATTGCCGCCTTTGTGCGAACAGCATGAACCAGCTGTTAATCCTATGATTAGTAATAAAAGTATTGGAAATTTTAATGTTTTCATCAAAGCAATTAATTTTCGAGAGTGCAAAAGTAACAAATAGCTGAATCCTGACACCTATATTGCTGAAATATCGCGGATAATATATACGTGATAGTCCCCAAGATATGTAAACCCTGACTTCTGATATAATCCCAGTGCTTTTTCATTGTCCTTATGTACTTCAAGCTTAATTTGTAATCCTGTTGATTTAGCTGCTTTTAATGAGAAATCGAGTAAGGAATTTGCCAGCCCTTTCCCCTGATACTCAGCATGAATTCCAAAATGATGCAGGTAAGCACGTCGTCCGTCAAGGGTTATCCACGACGTTCCTATCATTGCATTTGTTTGTTTATCGAACATCAGCAGCAGCTTTCCGCCCATATCGAGAGTATGTTGAATAATAGTTTTATCATCACCCCGATGGGAGCCACCAAGTCCGAGGCTTTCCCATAAATTTATCATTTCCGGATAATCATCACCGGAATATTCACGGATAATAAAATCAGGATGCATAGCTTGATAGTTTAGTTTGAGGGCTGGAATGTTTGTTGTCGGAAAGCAATGAATTAGATAAAGCAGGTAATCCTGATTATTGTCATAATAAGTCGGAAACTATTCCATTAATCCTCTGCCTGATTTTACAATAATTCCTTTTTCTTTATAATCAACGATCAGTTTATCGAGTACCCCATTGATAAAAATCTTGCTTTTCGGTGAGCTGTATTCTTTCGAAAGTTCGATATACTCATTCAAAGTAACTTTTATGGGTATCGAAGGGAATTCAATCAATTCGGTAATAGCCATTTTTAAAAGTATGGTATCCATAATGGCAATACGTTCCAAATCCCAGTTAGCAGCCCGCTCACTGATCACTTTGTTAAGATCGGAACTGTTTATCAGCGTTTTACGATATAATTGTTTAACAAACTGCATATCCTCACTACCTTCACTACTATTTTCGTCTTTCAGTAATGTTGGCAGGCTCGTAAACTCATCATCAGATATTTTGAATGCTTTGATGGTTTTATCCACCATCATTACGGCAGTATCGAAATCTTCGTTCCAGTAAATATATCTTTCATCGAAGTAACTCCTGAGGTGATCGGACTCGGAGAACATGCGGAGTAAAACCAGCTGAACAATCTGCTTTTCATCCCCATAACTTACCGTGGGTTTATTCATATAAGTAATGTAGCCTTCGTCCTCGCGCATACCATTATAGAGCTTGCGTATCATTTCTTCCTCATCAACCCAATTGATTTTAAAGGCTGAATTACGCCGGAGGTAATCGCGGTTATTTACAAGCTGATTGATGAAGCGGTTTTGGATAAAACGCAGATTGGGATTCAAATCATCGGGATTAGGAAGCAACTTGAGTCTGTTTTCTTCAATACGCCTGCGAGCAAAATCCGACAACTCAATAATCATTGAAAGCTGATAAATATAGAGTTCGTAAAGTTTGTTGAGGCTGGTTATTAGTTGCTTTTCGCCGGCACTGATACTTTCAGGCCCCTCCTGTTGATAAGCATAAATCGCCTGCATTACTTTAATCCGAAGAAACCTTCTGCTGAGCATAAAATGTATATGAACCTTTAATGAATATGGCCGCAAAGGTAAGAATTTTGCTGTAACCTGAAGCTAAAAATTATTCATTACGGCACTCCCGTTGCTGAATGAAATATTATTTCTACATTTGCGCTAATGAAGGATTAATTATTTTAACCAGTAATGCAACCCAACGATGGAAGAATTTGATTTTATGGATACGAGAGAGGATGTATTCTCGAGGGCGGTGAAAGCGGGAAAACGTACCTATTTTTTTGATGTAAAAAGCACACGCGACAAGGAGCTTTACATTACCATTACAGAAAGCAAAAAGAGATTTGATAATGCGCTGGGCAAATTTGTGTATGATAAACATAAGATATTTCTGTATCAGGAAGACTTTGAAAAATTCACGCATGGACTTCAGGATGCATTCAGCTTTATTGAAACCGGCAAAGAACCACCTGAAAGGGTTTATAAAGAAGTAAGAAGACTTTCTGACATCGAAATTACCGACAACAATACGGCTAAGGATACCAACGAATAATCATTTCGTTGTTGAGGAGTTCAGGTATATTTCGTATCTGCTGATCCTTAATGCAGCTTACAATTCCAAACATAAAAACTTATCAACACGGGCTCAAAATGGCGTTCGCTTTTTTGTACCTTTGCCAGCTATTACTCCAGGCGGGGCTATCGGGAGAACCCTGTATATACACACATAACTCACTGTATTCAAAGCACATAAATTTTTAATAATACTTTACGAATGGGAAAAATAATATCCATAGCAAACCAAAAAGGCGGAGTAGGAAAAACTACAACTGCTATCAACCTTGGTGCTGCTCTGGCTGTATTGGAGTTTAAGACATTGATTATTGATGCTGATCCACAGGCAAATGCTACTTCAGGCGTTGGTTTCGATCCTAAAACAATAAAAACCAGCATTTACGAGTGCATTATCGAAGAGGTTGAAGCTAAAAACATTATCCTTAATACCGATACTCCCAACCTTTTCCTGTTACCTGCTCACATCGACCTGGTTGGCGCTGAAATTGAAATGATCAATCTGCCAAATCGTGAAATTATGATGCGGAAGGTTGTTGAAAAGCTCCGCGACGATTACGATTTTATTATTATCGATTGCTCCCCGTCACTTGGACTGGTAACTATTAATTCGTTGGTTGCATCCGATTCAGTAATAATACCTGTGCAATGCGAGTATTTTGCCCTCGAAGGATTAGGTAAATTGCTCAATACCATTAAAATAGTACAATCGAGGCTGAACCCGAAACTCGATTTCGAAGGCATACTTTTAACCATGTTCGATGGCCGTTTGCGTCTATCGAATCAGGTAGTTGAGGAAGTAAAAACTCATTTCCAGGATATGGTTTTCAATACAATAATTGCACGCAATACAAGGCTTGCCGAAGCACCAAGCTACGGACTTACTGTATTGATGCATGATGCAGGAAGTACCGGCGCAATGAATTATTTAAACCTTGCCCGCGAAGTTTTGCAAAAGAATAATATGACCATTCTTACACAAGATCAAAAAGAAATAAAGGTTCAGGACTAATGGCAATTCAGAAAAAGACAGGATTAGGTCGTGGATTGAGTGCTATACTCGAAAGTCCCGAAACCGATATCACTTCCAAGGACATATCAGGTAATTATGTTGCCGGTGCCATCGCAAATCTGGCTATCGGGAAAATTGAAACCAATCCGTTTCAGCCCAGGGAGGATTTTGATGAATCAGCTTTGGCTGAACTCGCTCAATCTATTCTTGAACAAGGTATTATACAGCCGCTTACAGTCCGGAAAATGGGATACGATAAGTATCAGCTTATTTCAGGCGAACGCAGGTACAGGGCTTCAAAAATTGCCGGAATCGAATCAGTTCCTTGCTATATAAGAGTTGCCAATGATGAGCAAATGCTTGAATGGGCACTTATCGAGAACATACAACGCGAAAACCTGAATGCAATTGAGATTGCTATCAGTTATAACAGGCTGATTGAGGAATGCAGTTTAACACAGGATGAGCTCAGCAAAAAAGTTGGGAAAAATCGTACAACTGTTACCAATTACATGCGCCTACTCAAATTACCAGCCGAAGTTCAGACAGCTCTGAGGGAAGGCGCTATAAGTATGGGTCATGCCCGTTCCATTATAAATGTTGAAGCAGAAGAGAAACAGCTTGTAATTACCCGAAAAATTATTACCGAAGAGTTATCCGTCCGCGAGGTGGAAAAACTTGTCCGCCAACTCGACAAAGTAATTGCACCGGTTACAAAACCAGGTAAAATAGCTATGCCTCTGAAGTATGAATCAATGAAAGATTCGATACAGCAACGGTTTAACCGGAAAATAGAATTTAAGCGTACGCCAAAAGGTAAAGGAACCATCATCATCCCTTTTGTGTCGGACGACGATTTGCAGGCAATTATTTCCAAGCTAGGAATTGAATAGTTAAAGTGATTAAAGCATCAGGATATAGTAGTAATTATCAAGCACAAAGTCTGCCGGTTTCTTTATCACGAAAGGCCTGCGGACTTTATTTAGTTTTAGTGCTTTTGCTAATATTACCTGGTACAACCGGGAATACACTTTATGCGCAGGATACTACCGCCATAAAAAATAAAGTCGAAACAAACGATTTGAAAAAACAGCATTCGCCACATAAAGCAACCATTTACGCTATGGTGCTTCCGGGTTCAGGACAAATATACAACCGCAAATACTGGAAAGTCCCGATAGTTTATGCCGGTTTTGCAACCTGTATTTATTTTATACGTACAAATTCCAAAATTTACCGCGAACTCAACGATGCTTATCAATATGAATCGGTTACAAAAAAAATTGAGTACCCTCCTATCTGGCCAAATCTTTTTCACCCAATACCTGACCCACCTAACGACTGGGCCACCAAAGGTTATACCGAAGCACAATTAAAAGAAGGCCGCGATGAGTTCCGCCGGAATCTCGAAGTATCCTATATCTTCACAGGTGTTTGGTATATACTTACCGTTGTGGACGCTGTAGTAGATGCCCATTTTTTCGATTACGATATCAGTGATGATCTTTCGCTGCAAGTAAAACCATGGGTTCCTGTAATGGGCACAAGCACTGCTTTTGGAGTACCATCAGGAGTTAACCTCACATTAAGGTTTTGATACTAACTGGGTGATTCACTCATTGCATTTACCTAAATACATTGATTATCAGATCAATAATACTAAACAATATAATTAGATCAACCTTTTAAAACCCGGATTATGAAAATAGCGCTTCTTGGTTATGGTAAAATGGGCCACGAGGTTGAGAAAAAAGCTATTGAAAATGGCCACTCAATCGGACTTATAATTGATAACGAAAGCGATTGGACTGATAAAGCATACTTATTAAAAGAGTGCGATGTGGCTATTGAATTTTCTGTTCCGGCTGTTACTTTTGAAAATATGCGGCGGTGTTTCGAAAGTCGTGTTCCGGTAGTTGTTGGTACAACAGGCTGGTATGATAAATTCGATGCAATAACGCATTTGTGTAATCAAAATAAAGGAACACTTTTTTATGCTTCAAACTTCAGTATCGGGGTAAATATTTTTTCCGAGATCAACCGCAAACTGGCATCAATGCTCGAAGCGTATCCCATGTATGCGCCTTCAATGATTGAAATACATCACACTCAGAAACTCGATGCGCCAAGCGGAACGGCTATTTCACTGGCTAATGATATAGTAAAATACAACCATCGTTATAAAACTTTCACTAAGGAAATACCGAAAGAAGCTGAAATACCTGTAAAATCAATACGCGAGGGAAATGCAACCGGCACACATTCAATTACATGGAGTTCGGATATTGATATAATCACCATCACGCATGAAGCTATGAACAGACAAGGGTTTGTTATGGGCGCCCTTATGGCAGCATCATGGGTACAAGGTCGAAAAGGAGTATTCACCATGCCAGATATGCTTAAACTCTGATAATCTGAATTATGGGTTAGGTATAAGCCTGGCTTTTAACACATTTTAACGATACCAGTACCTTTCACATGTAACTTTTAACTGATATTTGCGCCAAATACATAATGCTTAAATAAACAAATACAGAACAATAAAAGTAACATCAGGCATTTTAACAAGCGTTTCAATACAATCAACATAAAACAATACTTAAATCAAGCCTCTCATGGATCTGATGACAATTTTACTGCTTATAATCGTTCTTTTTCCAATGTTGAATTACTGGGTATTCGAAGATGCCGGAGTTAAGGGTTACAAAGCCCTGATACCATTTTATAATTACTATATATGGCTTCAGGTAATCGGAAAACCCTGGTGGTGGCTTATACTGATGCTGGTTCCGTTTATCAATTTCTTTATGATCATGTTAATGCTTGTGCAAACTGCATTGAGTTATGGCAAAAATAATTTAGGCGAGCAGGCGCTGGCAGTGCTGGTTCCTTATGCGTATATTCCTTACCTGGGTATTTCGGAAAAAGAAAAATACGTTAAACCCGAAAACAGGGTTAAAGTCAAAAAATCGCAGGTTCGCGAATGGACCGATGCCATTATTTTCGCCGTTGTAGCAGCATCAATCATTCGTATTTTTATGATAGAAGCTTATACCATACCAACTTCATCAATGGAAAAATCGATGCTTGTAGGCGATTTCCTGTTTGTGAGCAAACTAAGTTATGGCCCTAAACTGCCTAACACTCCCCTTGCATTTCCATTTGTTCATCATACCATGCCATTAACCAAATACACCAAATCATATGTTGAATGGGTCAAATGGCCTTTCTACCGCTTTCCGGGCACAACTACCGTTAAACATAACGATGTAGTGGTTTTCAATTATCCTGATGGTGATACGGTTGCTCTCAAACAGCAAAACCAGAGCTATTACGGATTAGTGCGGCAAGTTGGACGCGAAAGGGTTTGGAATGACAAATTCAACTTTGGCGATATTGTTGCACGACCAGTGGACAAACGCGAAAATTACATCAAACGATGCATCGGTTTACCCGGTGATAGCCTTCAGATTAAAGATGAAATAGTTTTTATTAATGGAAAACAGGTTGAAATACCAAATTTATCACAGTTCCTGTATATGGTTAAAACAGATGGTAACCCTATCAACCGCCGGATACTGAAACAATTGGATATTACTGAAGAAGTTCAGGTTACAGAAATGGGTGACCAGGTTTTAACGTTAACACAGGAATCAGTTAACAAACTGAAACAACTTCCAAATGTTAAGTCCGTTGAAAAAATCATACAACCTGCCGGATTCTGGCAACCTTATATTTTCCCGTACGATTCGAGTTATGCATGGAATGTGGATAATTTTGGTCCGTTGTATATCCCTAAAGCAGGTGCAACCGTTCAGTTAACTCTTGCTAATTTGCCCTTGTACGAGCGGATTATTAATGCATATGAATTAAATACACTTGATGTAAAAGACGGAAAAATATTTATAAACGGAAAAGAATCAACATCCTACACCTTTAAACTTGATTACTACTGGATGATGGGCGATAACCGCCACAATTCAGCTGACAGCCGTTTCTGGGGTTTTGTTCCAAGCGATCATATAGTTGGGAAAGCTGTTTTTGTATGGCTTTCGCTCGATAACAACAGAACGCTGTTTGATGGTAAAATACGATGGAGCAAATTGTTCCGTACTGTTAAATAAATGTAAAAATTGTACGGCCTAAAAAAATGGTACAATTAATGAAGTATTACTCCGTTCACTCATATCAATGTAAATCATAAAAAACTGATAACTTACCTATGAAACGTAAAATCGCTATTGCCTTCCTTCTTTTCTGCCTTCCGATGGCAGTAGTTTTCGCACAGGGAAATACTAAAAAATTCACCGGTACAATTACTTACCGCATTACTTATCCTGCATCATCAAGCAATCCTATGATTGCTTCGTTGCCAACTACCATTGATATGCAGATTGCAGGTAACAAAGCAAGGGCTGAATTTGTGCTGCCTTTCGGCAAAAACACTTACATTTTAAATGGCGACGAACTAACCGCTACCCGTTTGGTAGAAATGGAAAGTGGCAAGTATTTTGTAAAAAAATCGAAAGAAGATTTTGTTATGAAAAATACGCCTATGATTGTTCCGCTCCGGGAAACCAAGAGTATCGCCGGTCAAAACTGCAAAGCTTCGGAAATAAACTTTGTGAATGGAGAGAAATCATCCAAATCGAAAATCTATTATTCCGATGAGTTAGGGACAAATAATATCTATTTCAACACCGATATAAGGTCAATAAGTGGAATAATGCTCGAATTTGAATACAACCTGATGGGGATTCCTGTTCAGCTAAGTGCTATAGCGGTAAATCCGGGACGAGTTTCGAACAAACTTTTCGAAATTCCTTCGGGATACACCGAAACCACAGATGCTAAATTACGCGAACTGAGAGGTCCGGTTAAAAAATAAGCATAAAACTATCCATCTAACAAGCAGACCTTTTTCATGTGTGAAGAAGGTCTGTTTTTTGTTTATGGACTGGATAGCCATACCAAGGATGTAGTTCAACCGGTAATAATCGCTGGGTCTTGCAGACCGCTCATATTCCTATTTATTACCGCCATGTGCTTTATTTTCAGATGTCAACACTTAATCTTAGATGTCTTCCGAATCCTTCACGAATAATTCTCATAAGTGTCGAAAGTCGAATGTCGCTCGCATCATTCTCAATTCGGGAAATATATGTCTTGGTTGTGCCACACTTTTCTGCCAACTGTTCTTGAGTCATTCCATGTTCTTTCCGGAGTTCCTGAAGCATAACACCTAATTTGAATGCTTCAAAACCTTCTTCATACTTTTCTCGTGTTTCAGTTCCACGTTTTCCATATTCAGAGTCAAGATGCTCAGCAAATGATGTCAGGTTTTTATTTATCTTTTTCATCGAAGTATTGTTTTTTGAGTTTTTCTGCAAGTTCTATTTCGCTCTTTGGTGTTTTCTGGTTTTTCTTGATAAATCCGTTTATTAACACTATGAGTTTTCCTTCGTCAAGGAAGCTGAAAACCCTATAAATATTAGAACCAACTTCGACCCTGATTTCGAAAAGTCCTGATGAACCTGTCATGTGTGAAAAATATTTTTCAGGAACACGTTCTGTTTCTGAAACTAGTTGCAATGTCCAGTTGAACTTCTTCCTAACTTCTGGACTTAGGGTAGCGTAGAAGTCAAGATAATAGTTCTTATAGTAAAATATGTTTCTGACGAATTCTTATCTCACCGCACAAAGTTAGCTAATTAGTGAACATTAACCAAAAAAATTTCAAGTTTTTCTATGTTGCGATTTTTTTTTAGCATTGGCGGTAACGTTTGAGGGTCGAGTAGGCAAAAGGAATTTCACCCTAAGCCTCTCACGGAACCGTGCGTGAAAATCTCCCTTCACACAGCCTGCCCCGCTTTTCAGCGGGGGCTCTTCTTGTTTAATCACAAAAGTGCAAA
>JBBSDC010000036.1:0-30587 GCA_038249705.1 Bacteroidales bacterium
AGCAATTGAGGTGGTATTGTATGAAGCAGCCTGTGCGCCTACTGTGTATATAGCAGCAGGAATGTTAAGAAACTGGTAGAAACCAGCTGCATTGGTGGTTGTACTGTATGAGGCAGGGCCAACAGCAGCAACAGTAGCACCCGCTACAGGTACACCGTTGTAGTTTTTAACAATACCTTCTAATGAACCAAAACCAGCTAAGGTCGTGAACGACCATACAGGGGCACCAACAGCTGTACCACCACCATTGGAAGGAACAACCTGCCAATAATAAGTAGTATTATTGGCCATATCCGGTGTAGGATCGTAAGTTGGTGCTGTAACAACAGTACCGTTAGCTATATTGGTAGGAGGATTATCCGTTCCAAAATATACAGCATATTGTGATGGTGTTCCACCAGGACCAGCAGTCCAGTTAAGGGTAGCAGTTGTTAAAATGCCGGTTCCTGCATTAGCAGGTGAACCGATAACAGCTACTCCCGGAGGAATAAGGCTGTAAGTATAAGTAAGACCGTTAGCAGGAACAACGGCAGCAGTTACCGTCATAGTAGCTGAATTTGAAGCTCCCACTGTGCTGGCTGACCAGTCGGTAGTAGTAGTGCGGTTAAAGAAATCAGTGTTAACTGCACCTCTTAAGCCAACCTGTGGATGAGTAGGAGTAGCATAAGCGGTACCCACACAAGCACCATAAACTAACTGAACCTGGTTTGTGGTTTCGTAAAGTTTGATCTGGAAATTCAATACTTCATCAGCATAGCTGCCACCATAACGCTTTGCATTTTTCCATTGTAAGGTAAAAACGCGGTTAGGGGCAACGCCAGATGTTTCATAGCGAATTTCACTCGTTGCGGCACCTTGCATGTCCCGTCCGAAGGCAGAGGCTACAAAGGGGGCAATTCCTGTAGAGGAAATTGGCGCGTAACTGAATGAAGCAAGCGCTCCGGTATGAATATAACCGTTAGCATTTGCATCAACTGATGTTACAGTTGCTCCATTAGCTGTAAAGCTGAAGCCTACTGGAATAAGAGCATTTTGATCATCCCATATGCCAGTTTGCCAGAGAGTTCCACCAGTAATTTCGGTATAAGTACCGACAGTAGAGGCAAAACTATAACCAGAGGCAACCTGTCCATACGAATTCCATGCTGCGAAAGCAAGCAGGAACACAATAGTAAGGAATTTTCTCATTTTTGTTTTGTTTTGTTAAGTAATAATTGAATAGGTAGTGATTAGTTTAACTCTGCGTAATCACAAATACGCATTTTCATGGATTTCTTTTTCTGTTTCTGTTTTTTGTTTCAGATTAAAGGGATTAGTTATTATTAATTGATTTGGTTTCTATTTTGGTGATTTTTGTAACTTTTACAATCAAATACCACTAAACGCAAAAATCTCTTCCCGAAACTAACTGCTGTTTCGAAAAAAGATCAGACATCTATGTATGTATGTAGATTTCCATACATAATTCATATTTAGCTATTTTAACCAATCTATTTTTATTAAAAAAATTACCAGGCTTAAAACAACGTACTACAAAATATAGACACTTGAAAACGTTTTTACCCCTACAAGCTTTTAAAATAAAATTGCATCTTTTTCGTAATCACCTGCATATCTTCTATTTGCAAATAATTAAAATGAATGCTTTTTTTACAAAACAAATGATCAGAAATCAATCCTGATTACTAAAATCCCTTTGCAGAGTGTTTTACAAGTAAAAATCGGTAAGTGGTAACTAGTTTAACCTCTGTTCGGTTGAGAGATGACAAGCCCTTTTACAATGAAAAGGATAGAATTCTGATTGCGGTTAAGAAGATAGTAACCTAGAGTTTAATCAGCTTATGTCGTAGTATACAAACATTGTTTTTCCATAATTCTAAAACATAGAATCCGGAAGACCTAGTATGCAAAAATAAAGTATTATTTTTAATATCACTTATATCGAATGAATAATTTTCAACAAGTCCCTGTGAATTAATAATATGCACGCTATATGTTCCTGTTTCCGGCAATCCATTAAAAGTTATAAAATCATTAAATGGGTTCGGAAACACAGTGATATCAAGGTTTTCGGAACCAGAACCTGGTTTGTTGGGAACTGTAAACCTGAACCCGTCGGCAGTACAAATTAGCTCCACCGATTCCTGAACCGGATTAGCTGGTGTAAGGCTTATAACTTGTGAATAAAAAAACGGGATACCTGCTTTTTCGCCGGCAAGAACATAATCACCAAACGGAAGATTCATAAACCTGAAATCCATTCCTTTTCTGATAAAAAACCAATCAAATATCGTATGCTGATTTTTATCCATCAGAAAAACGGTTACTTCGCCACAGCCTTGAGTGCTATCCTGTGAGGATGCACTGATACCAAATATCATACCTTCACCCTCCGGTAGCTGGAGAGGCAAATGGGCCAGATCAATATCAACATCGTATATACTGGCGTTTATTTCCAGCTTTTGAGCATTTGCCCAATGCACATCATTAAAGTAATAGGTAGGCAAAAAACCAGGTAATAGTTCTTTATCGGGAATAGCATACAAATAATAAGTTCCTGCGAATAATGACTTTAAGATAAAATTGCCGTCGCTGCTTATCAGTCCCGATCTCAGTGGTTGAATCTGACCATTTGAATTTTGATAAATAAATATACTGCTTTGCGGGGCCAGATCAATGCCTGCGTGCACACGTCCTTCAATAGAATATCCTTGATTTATTGTAAGACTGACTTGATCAGTGGCCAAACCACAAGTGGAGTATGCTGTAAGAGTAAGTATAACTGTTCCTGCATTTTTATCTGCCTGGCCGGGAGTATATGTAGGATTATCAATTGTATCGTACTCAAATGTACCATCACCCGAGGTAGTCCATTTCAGAAAATCATAACTCAGCGCAAAAGCTGTTAGCAGTGTTAACGCCGAATCCATAATTATAATAGTATCGTTACCGGCAAAAGCTTCAGGTGCATCTTGAAAAGTTATCAGTGCAGCATCCAGGTAATTCGATTCAGATTCTTCTGAATTCAGATAAAGTGAAACATATCCGGTTAAGTTGTCCTGTGGACCGGGAAAATAAACAGGATTGAGTATATGAGAATTATTGAAGGTGCCATCACCTGAGGTTGACCAGGTGAGGTAGCCCGAATTGCCTGCAGAAGCATTACTGATAACATATGAGTTATTATAACAGATGGCAGTATCAGGGCCTGCATATGGGTATAATGTAGCAAATGCAAAATCACTTTCATACCCATTAGTTTGGTCATTTATTCCGTCAGCTGTCAAATCATAGGCCGTAACAGCCACTGTATCAGCAATAGCGAAACTGCCCATGTTAATTTCCGATTTTAATCCGTTATGTATGCTTTGCCCGAATATAATTCCGTTGTTGGAACCATAATACACATTATAACCGCTAATATCAGCAATTTCCAAATTATCCCAGCTAACAACCACATCATCACCAATCAGTTGCTTAATAACTTTATGAGGAGGTGGAACCGGGGCTGTAGTTAAAATATTGGGAAGAATCGGATTATACAAAACTTCTCCAAGTAATGCATCATCCTTGATATCATAAATAATACTGTCGATTGAACTTTCATGTATTGAGCCCCAAAAGTTATATTCACCATGAACAAGGCTGTCGGCTTGATTGCGAAACGATTGAAAATCGCCATTAAGGATAAAATTATTGAACTGAACGGCTCCCTGAGGTGTATTTGTGATCTGGAAGGACCAATCCGTATTTTGAACCAGCGTATTGTAAAGAAAACTGTTAAACAACGACATGCGCGAACTGTCAGGATTTATCATTACACCACCGCTGTTGTAGTTCATGCTGTTGTATGTAATGTTATTAAATGACGAACCTGCCGAAAGTGTAAGAGCATTTAATTTATTACGTGAAAACAGGTTGCGGGTTATAGTGTTATTGTTCGATTGCCAGCAAATAATGCCATTACGGTTCAATACGAAATAATTGTTGCTGATAGTGTTCGAACGATGAAAAAGCTTGATTGCATCTTTATTGTTAATGAATGTATTATATGAAACTACATTATTAGCTTGCCCGTTATTACTATAATTCCCGATATGCAAGCCGATACCACAGGCTATTATCGAATTATTCAAAATATAATTTTTATACGATTGTTGAGCATCGCTGTTAATGAAGATACCTACATCACTGCTTCCCAAAAAAGTATTACCATAAATTTTATTCTCGGGGTTTCGAAATCCGCTGGCAATAAAAATACCGAAATCACAAGATGTAAAATTGCTGTTTCGGATGGTATTGTACCCCGACTCATTTATGTAAATCCCAAAAGAACAGTATTTGATATCAACCGCCTCGATAAGCAAAGCTGTTCCTTTATTAAGTATAACCGAACGGGATGCATTGCTGATAATTGCATCTGAAAGAACTGAACCGGAATGATACAAGCTGTCAGCGCCCATATATGTTTTATTTGAATCGAAAGAAATTCCATTCCATTGTCCGGTAAGTAATTGAGGATTTTTAGGTAAAAAACTGATTTTTTGATCAGGGGAGCCTTTAGCAATCAATATTCCATTACTGATAAGGCTAGTACCATATTCGAACAGCATTTGTACGCCCGGAAGTATGGTTAGCGTAATACCAGATTGCACGAAAAGATCTTGTGTAACTATATAAGGGTTATTTTCAGGCGAATAGGTTTCGTTGGCGGTAATCTCTCCCCCTACATACACCTGTCCCCTGGCTGAATATACAAAAGAGAGCACTGCTATACATATAGCAATACCGGAGCGCTTTACCGTGCTGATCGATTGCATTTTCAATCTTTTAACTTTCTTTTAAGCATGTACGAATAAATGTTTTGCCGAATAAATTTGAGAGTAGGTCTCAACGGTTCTAATCTGGTAAAGTTTTTAAAACCGGACTGTAAAAATAGCCTTTTTATGAATTGATGCCTGAATCGGTAAAAGGTTTATAAAAGTTCCTGCACGAATTTATTACTTAGAAATAATTGAATCTCATCAGTTAGGATTTCTTAATACAAAAAATATTTTATCAGAACTTGACATATCCTGCAATCCTGAAACTAAAATTACCATATCGCTTATCTACAGCAAAGTCACTTTTATATTGGCTGCCAGCCTGGCTCCTGTAGCAGCCTTCTGCAAGTATACCAGATCTGGAATTTAGTTTAATCGCTGTCCCAATACCTGAATGCCATGAAACAAGGACTTTTTTTAGCTCATTTTCCATTAGGGTTGTAACTTGATTTTCATTTTCGGGATTTAGCTGTATCGCATCGGCTGATATCAGGAAATTCGCATTTACACCTCCCAAAGCGTATAGTTCATAACCTCTTTTGCGGAGAAACCTGAGCTTTAATGATACCGGAATATCAATGTAGTTGTACGAATTGGTCTTACTGTACGAATAATTTTTCGAATCCTTTTCAATCCATGTCGAGTCAGTAATATAAAACCAGGAAGTATCGGCTGCAACAAGTGTATAATATTTCTCTACGGTATCAGTTTTAAAAAACCCTCCTGTCACAATATCAAATGAATGTGCGAATTTTTCGCCCAAACGGGTGTAGCCAAGCCCTGAACGAATTCCAAAGATAGGATAATCGTAGCCTACCATAATACCGGTTGAAAACTTGAATGATTCACCTGAAACTGAATTTTTCATTAATGATGTATATTCATCCGAACCGGTTGACGTACTTTTATACGTTACATCACCCGGCATCAACTCGAAGTAGAGCCCGGTATAGAAGCCATTATCTTCCATAAATTTCCGGTGAGTTACTGAATTGGTATTAAAATTATCCTTTATGTTTTTTCTTCCATTGCGGGGAGTTTTACTTTTTTCCATATAAACGGTATCAATGATCCGGATGGTATCATATCGGGTGATGGAAATACTTCGGAAAATTGTATCGGTTCGGTTTATTATCAAGGTGTCGAGTTGATAAACGTATATAGTATCAGGAATTTTCTTTGAAGGAATAACAACAATGGGTTTCCCCTGAATCAGATGCTGGTTTGGCTCAAGAGGAAACTGTGACGGATCGCCACGATAAAGCACAATCTGGTTGCCTATTTCACGATACGAAATAGTAGGATCATTGAGAAGCTGTTTCAACACCTCGCGCAACAGGGCGTTATTGAAACGCATATTAATTCGCTTGCCGGGCTGAATGATATCGGGATTGTATGAAAATTTGATTCCGGTTTTGTTTCCAATAGCCCGCAACACGTTTGCAAGCGACATATCGGAGAAAGTGAACGAAACTTTTTTATCGAGATAAGGTTGCGATTGGGCAATAGCAGAATAGCCCTGCAGAAGGATGAAAAAAATGATTGTTAAAAGGAATACCGGATATTTAGTTTTGCCGGGCATAAATCGGTTGTTGATTAGCCAGTTAATGTTTAACCAGGTAATCGTTTCCGTTATGAGTGAATTGAAGTTTGTGAACCAGACTCAATACTTCGAGAACTGAATCAAGCGATTCGTTATCAAAAGTAGCAGTCAGTTTTAATCTGGAAAGTTCAGCAGTATCTAAGTGGAAATTTACGCCATATTTTTTTCCAACTACTTCCATCACTTTATCGAGTGATGTTTCGTTGAATACCAGTTTACCGGTTTCCCAACTGATATAATTAGGATCGTCATTCAGCATTTTGGCGAGTTTGCAGGTGTTACTGTTATATACACCTTTATCCCCTTTATGCAATATTACCTGCCCTAATATTTTGTCGTTATCATCCACATGATAAAAAAGAACTGTTCCAGTGTTCACCACTACTTCAGTTAATCCGGTTTCGGGATATGCTTTCAAGTTGAAAGAAGTTCCCAGAATTTTGATGCGGGCATCACCGGCTTCAATAACAAAAGGCCTGGTTGGATCTGAAGCAATTTCAAAAAAAGCTTCACCCCAAAAGTAAACCTCTCTGCCGTCACTACCAAATTTTTCAGGAAATTTTACTTCCGACCCTTTGTTTAAAACTATGTGAGAACCATCAGAAAGTACTACAGGTGAAGATATTGAGTTGCCAGAAGCAATGCTTTTCATCATTACTTTCGATTCGCGCGATATCAGAAAAACAGAAATGGCTACTACAAGAGCAGCAGCTATACCAGCGGCATATTTTAAAATCCGTAATGTAACGGGTTTTCTGCCGGAGGAATGATGAACAACAGTAAGTGGATTGTCAGTAATATACCGGTTTACATTTAACCATGCCGCATCCACATTATATGTAATAGAATGAGGCTGAAAAGCGGGAGCATCCCATATTTGTTTCAGCGAGTGGTAGGTTATCAGGTAATCGGGGTCAGTTTGTATCAAACCGGCAATAACCTGTTGCTCTGCAGGTGTGCATTCACCAGCAAGGTAACGGGTTATTTCTAATTCTATTGAACGGTTTTGTAACATCACTAACGGTAATTTGACACTATATAGACACTTCAAAATGATTTTACCCCTACAAGCTTTTAAAATATTTTTTTAAAGCTTTGTTATCATACTCATTATCAGAGCAATGACTGTGATAAATTCTTTCAGATATTTACGCATAAACTCCAAAGACCTTGTCATTTGGGTTTCAACAGTTTTAACATTGATGTTGAGTTTCTCCGCAATTTCGTGGTATTTAAGCCCTTCGAAACGACTGAGTTCAAATATTTCGCGACGTTTTTCAGGTAACTCAGCCAATGCCCTGTTTACATGTTCGCTGAGTTCATTATTCGAATCATAATCAGCTGTACCATGAATTTCTTCCATGTTATCGCCATAATCAAAAATATTACGTTCTTTTTCGACTTTCCGGGTATGGTTAAGGCAATGATTGATAACTGATTTACGCAGGTAGCTGAAAATAGCAGTATTAATCTGAATTTCGTTGTGCTTGTCCCATAATTTACAAAAGAAATCCTGAACAACTTCTTCGGCGGTGGATTTGTCGGGAGTATAGCGACGGGCATAACTGCAAAGCACAGGATAATACTCCCTGAATAATTGTTCGAAAACAACACGGTCGCCTTCCTTAATACCTTTTAAATACTGCGCATCTTTGTCGGCCATCGATCCTGTTAAAAAGCTGTAATATAAATTTCTACCAAAGAAATAAGTGTTTTGAGGCTGTAAAATTACAATAAATCAGCAATTCTTTATCAAAAGTCGCGGTTCCATCATATCCAAAATGGTATATTTTACTCCTTCGCGTCCTGATCCGGAGTCCTTAACACCCCCGTAAGGCATATGATCGACCCTGAAATTGGGAACATCATTTATAATAACTCCTCCAACCTGCAATTTATTGAATGCCTCATTCATTTCGCTGATACTATCGGTAAAAACACCGGCCTGCAAGCCATATTGTCCTGTATTCACACGGCTGACCGCCTCGGAAAACGTTGCTACAGGTTCCAGCACAACCACAGGGCCGAATACTTCATTGGAGCACACTTTCATATTTTCATTTGTACCTGTTAATACGGTTGGCGGCATAAAATTCTTATCACGTTTCCCACCGGTCAGGATTGATGCTCCGGCATTCACTGCTTCATTCACCCATTTCTCAACACGGATTGCATTTTCTTCATTAATCATTACTGTAATATCCGTTTCCGGGTTTAAAGGATCACCGGATTTCAGCTTTTTCACTTTTTCAACAAACAGTTCCACAAAGGATGCGAACAACTCCCTTATAATATATATCCGTTGTGTATGAATACAAACCTGACCGGCATAGGAAAATCCTCCGGTAACACATTTAGATGCAGCCATTTCCAGATCAGTATCTTTTGAAATAATTACACCTGCATTTCCACCTAATTCCAGAACAACTTTTTTGTTACCGGCATCGCGTTTCATTTTCCATCCTACTCCGGGTGATCCTGTAAAGGATAGTAAACTTATACGTTCATCAGTCACAAGCTTGTTTCCGGTTTGCCTGTCCATGGGTAATATTGAAACTGCGCCTTCGGGCAATTCTGTGCGGCTGATAATTTGCGCCAGCATTAAAGTCGATAGTGGAGTAAGGCTCGAAGGTTTTAATATGATAGGACATCCAGCAGCAATTGCCGGAGCGATTTTGTGTACAGCCAGGTTGAGCGGGAAATTGAAAGGAGATATGCCGGCTACAATTCCAACAGGAAAATATTTTACAAAACCTTCCTTGCCTGCACCAGCAGGAGTCCAGTCGATACTCATATATTCCTTCGGCAGTCTTTTACACTCTTCGGCGGCTACAATAAAGGTTTGAATGGATCTGTCGACTTCGGCCAATGCATTCCGGATTGGCTTGCCTGATTCAAATGTAATAAGTTCGGCAAACTGCTGCCTGAGAGTTAACAATTCGTCGCTGATTTGTTGAAGGATAGCATATTTTAGATGCGACGACATTTCTGCAAGCACTTCTTTAACTTTGTCAGCTGCCAAAATAGCTTCTTCAAGTTCAGCATCACCAGCCAGAAAAGTGCTGGCAATCAGAGTGGTATTGTAGGGATTGACTACCTGGTGATTTTGAGCTGTTGAAATAAATTTCCCGGCACAAAAAATCTCATACTCATTTTGTGGAAACATAACGTACTAATTAAGGGATAAAATTACACAGGAAATTGGAATGCAGGAAAAAAAATAAGGGAATAAGGATGGAGAGTATCGGATCCGCGATGGTTGATGGAGTTAGTAGCTTCCGAGAGATGAAAATTGAAAAGATAATTATATGACGTTGAGCGATACTATTGATGAGTGAAGGCAATAAATTTGAATTATACGAAAAATAACATCTTAATGGTGAAACCGTCTTTCTGAAAAATTAATCCACAATACACTTGTAAAATCATATTTTTATCCTGATATTGCAAAGATTATAAAAAAAAGTTGTAAAATTTTGATGTACATGCGTTTTCGTATCAATATTTTTGTAATTTTGCGCTCCATTTTAACGGACAAAAAACATAATTGTTGAAAATGTACGCGATAGTAGATATAGCCGGGCAACAGTTTAAAGTTGCAAAAGATCAGAAGTTTTATGTGAACCGCCTCAAAGGAGAAGCAGGTTCGTCAGTAGAATTCAGCGAAGTATTGCTTTTGGACAACGAAGGCACAGTAACCATTGGAACACCTCTTGTAGAAGGCGCAAAAGTTTCAGCAACCATAATAGCTCATTTACGTGGTGACAAGGTAAAAATCTTCAAGAAGAAACGCCGTAAAGGATACCAGAAGGAAACCGGCCACCGCCAGGATCTGACCCAGGTAAAAATAGAAGCGATAAACGCATAATTTTAAGTGTAACTCATAATATTCAAAAGATATGGCTCACAAAAAAGGTGCCGGTAGTTCATCCAACGGACGCGAATCACATTCCAAACGTCTCGGTGTGAAAATCTATGGCGGACAATTCGCCCAGGCCGGTAATATCATCATCAGACAGCGTGGCACAGTTCACAACCCAGGACTCAATGTAGGACTTGGAAAAGATCATACTATCTTCGCTCTTTGCGATGGATTGGTTCAGTTTAAGAAACGCGCGAACGACAAATCATACGTTTCGGTTCATCCTATTCAGGGCGAATAAGCGCTTTGGCAGTTTTTACTGCTGTTCAACACACTTATATGAAGTCTCCTGATCGTTCAAGTCAGGAGATTTTTTATTTTTGCAGGCGCAACACTTTGATGGTGCTATTTGATAGATTGATTGAAATGTTTAGTGCATGGTGCTTAGTGCACAGTGCTTAGGGGTTAGTTAGTGCATAGTGCTTTTTGCACAGAGCACAATGCCTAATGTGGTGGAAACAAGGCTAATCTGAAAACTATAGAAATCTGAACATCGTTAAACTAAGCACATAGCACTAAGCACATATAAATCAAAAACATAATACAAAAATAAAACTCAATGCTCGAATTATCCCTTTTGCGTGAAAATACCGAACTTGTAATTGAACGCCTCGCCATAAAACGGGTTGATGCCCGCGAAACCATTAAAAAAATACTTGAGGCTGACTTAAACAGACGTGAAACACAGAAACTGCTTGACGACAATCTGGCAGAATCAAATCAGATTGCCCGTGAAGTTGGAATTCTTTTTAAAGCCGGCCGCCAGCAGGAGGCCAACGACCTGAAAGCACGTTCCGCCGACCTTAAAGTTTCGGCTCGCGAGTTGACTGAAAAACTCGAAGCGCTGCAAAAGGAACAAAATGATTTACTGGTCACCCTGCCTAACCTTCCGCACCCTGAAACGCCACAAGGTTATCTTCCTGAGCACAATGTTACTATTTACAGTGAAGGTGATATTCCGGTTCTTACCGAAGATGCCGTCCCGCATTGGGAACTGACAACAAAATATGATATTATCGATTTTGAACTCGGCGTAAAACTTACAGGAGCCGGTTTCCCAGTATATAAAGGACAAGGTGCAAAATTGCAACGCGCGCTTATCAATTTCTTTGTAAACGAAGGTGTTGATGCTGGTTACCTCGAAATACAGCCCCCGCTGATGGTTAACGAAGCTTCGGCATACGCTACAGGCCAGCTACCTGATAAAGACAGCCAGATGTACCATGCCGACCTGGATAATTTTTACCTTATCCCAACCGCTGAAGTACCTGTTACCAATATTTACCGCGATCTGCTGCTGAAAGAAAGCGACCTTCCTTTGAAAAACGTAGCCTATTCGCAATGTTTTCGTCGAGAAGCTGGTTCGTATGGCAAAGATGTGAGAGGATTAAACCGCTTACACCAGTTCGACAAAGTAGAAATCGTTCAGATTCAGCATCCTGATAAAAGTTATGCGGCATTGGAAGATATGCGCGAACATGTTGCCGGACTCGTGCGCAAACTTGAACTTCCATTCCGCGTTCTGCGTCTTTGTGGCGGCGATATGAGTTTTACCTCTGCCCTTACCTATGATTTCGAAGTATTTTCGGCTGCTCAGAAACGCTGGCTCGAAGTTAGTTCAGTATCAAACTTCGAATCGTTTCAGGCGAACCGCATGAAACTGCGTTTTAAAGACAGTACCGGGAAAACACGCCTCGCTCATACACTAAATGGCAGCGCCCTTGCTTTGCCGCGTATCGTTGCGGCCTTGCTCGAAAACAATCAGACACCCAATGGAATCAGGATTCCGAAAGCATTGGTTCCTTATACTGGGTTTGAATGGATTAGATAGTAGCGGGAAACTAAACCCTTTACGATGTAGTTAATTAGCCTGAATTACAAATCTTCAACTCAGTTGTTTATTAAACTGAATTACAAATCTTCAACTCAGTTGTTTATTAAACTGGATTACAAATCTTCAACTCAGTTGTTTATTAAACTGGATTACAAATCTTAAACTCAGTTGTTTATTAAACGGGATTGCAAATCTTCAACTAAGTTGTTTGTTAAACGGGATTACAAATCTTAAACTCAGTTGCTTGTTAAACGGGATTGCAAATCCAAAACTCCATGGAGCGGGATTACAAATCCCGCTCAGCAAATGTGAAGCAGAAAATGGAAATTGTTCTCCGCTTTCTAGTTGTTGCCCCTCTTTCTTATAAAAAACAGCCATGTATCATAAATATCTTCTTCTGTTAATCATTACAGGCTTACTCATGGCAGTTTGCCCGGCAAAGCTTATGGCTCAGCAAACGGAGGAACAACTTGGCGCTCAATATTATAATAACCGGGAGCTGGATAAGGCCTTGTCAACTTTCGAACCGCTTTTCAACCGAAACCCAAGCCAGTTCAATTACCTGTATTATATCAATACTTTATTTGAACTCAAGGAATTTGATAAAGCCGAAAAAGCGATAAAGAAACAGCAGAAACTTAATCCTTACGATCCGCGTTACCAGGTTGACCTTGGTTACCTTAATATAATGCAGGGCGATATTGCCAAAGGACGAAAGCTTTATGAAAACTGCCTGAAAGACCTTCAACCGGATAAAATGCAGATTTATAATCTTACCTATGCTTTCAGCAACCGGAGGGAAACCGAGTTTATGGTCCGCACTTATCTGCGTGGCCGCGAACTGCTTAAAGATCCCTCTGCCTTCGCATTTGAGCTGGCATATACTTACGAAGCACTTGGCAATACTGAATTGATGATTGACGAATACCTGATCCTGCTTACTACGAATCCGCAACAAATGAGCATGGTACAAAATCGTCTTCAGGCATGGCTCAGCGATGATGTCGATAATTCGAAAAATGATACTTATCGCTCTGTTTTACTTAAAAAAAACCAGCAGAAACCTGACGAAATATTGTACAATGAACTGCTGCTCTGGCATTCCATTCAACAAAAAGATTTTCCATTTGCGCTGTTACAGGCAAAAGCGTTGGATAAAAGATACGGCGAAAGCGGGCAGCGTGTTTTTGACCTTGCAGGTTTGTGCGTTAGCAACGAAAGCCTTGATGCCGCTATGGACGGGTATAAATATATCATCAAGAAAAATGCCAATAATGAGCTGGTAATGCGCAGCCGGATCGAACTTATCAATACGGAATTCAGGCAATACAAAAATTCGTTTTCGCCGGATAAAACAAAACTTGTTCGAATGAGGCAGGAATATAATCTGCTGCTGGACGAGTTAGGGAAAAACTCATTCACTATTCCTCTGATACTAAATCTGGCGCATCTTCAGGCATTTTATCTTGGTGAAATTGAGCCATCAACTGAACTCCTTCTACAAGCTATTAGTATTCCGAAAATAACACTGGCCGATCAGGCAGAATGCAAACTCGAATTAGCTGATATTTATCTTTTCAGCGACGAACAATGGGAGTCGACCCTACTATATTCGCAGGTGGAGAAAAGCTTTAAGAATGAACCTTTGGGGCATGAAGCAAAATTCCGCAATGCGAAACTTTCATTTTACATCTGCGAATTCGATTGGGCCCGCGCACAACTGGATATACTGAAAGCTGCCACATCGAAACTAATTGCTAACGATGCACTGGAACTTTCGCTTATGATCAGCGATAACATTGAAGAAGACAGCCTTACCGAACCTTTGTGCATGTATGGAAGTGCTGATCTGCTGGAATTCCGTAACCGTGATACAGAGGCGCTTGCTCTGCTCGATTCGATAAGTGAAAAATTTCCGATGCATTCAATAGTGGATAATGTTTTGTTTAAAAAAGCGGAAATAAATTCGAAAAACGGGAACTATCCGGATGCAGCGACATATTACGCTGAAATAATTGAAAAATACCCTTACGATCTGCTGGCCGATGACGCAACTTTCTATCTGGCAGGCTTGTATGAAAATCAATTGAATGATAAAAGCAAAGCGATGAAACTTTATGAAAGTATACTTACTCAATATCCCGGAAGCCTTTATGTGGTTGAAGCACGTAAGCAGTTCAGGGCGTTGAGGAATGATCAGGTGAATTGAATTGCAAAAACCAAAGGCCAAAGTTCAAAGTCCAAAAACCAAAAACCAAAGAAAGTAACACTCCCTTCTCCTTGTCTCCTTGTCGCCCTGTCGCCCTGTCTCCCCTCTCCTTGTCGCCCTTCTACCCTCCCCTAACCCCAAAATCCCAACCCCCAAACCCTCCCCCTTTGTACGAAGTAAGAGCAAAAAAACATCTTGGCCAGCACTTTCTGAAAGATGAAAGTATAGCTGCCCGGATTGCTGAAAGTCTTTCGCCATCAGCAAAACAAGTGCTCGAAATCGGGCCTGGAACCGGTGTGCTGACAAAATACCTGCTGAAGCAGAATTTCGAGAAGTTTGTAGCCGTTGAAATTGATCGGGAATCAGCGGCTTTCCTACGTACAAATTATCCGCAATTAGCTGAAGGTTTGATTGAAGCTGATGTATTGAAAATGGATTTTTCAAGTCTGTTTACCGGGCAGTTTTCGGTTATCGGGAATTTCCCGTACAATATTTCGAGCCAGATATTGTTCCGGGTACTCGAAAACCATGAACAGGTTAATGAAGCTGTTGGAATGTTTCAGAAAGAAGTCGCAGTGCGGATTGCTGCACCTCCCGGCAAAAAAGACTATGGAATACTGAGCGTATTGCTACAGGCGTGGTATGATATTGAATATTTGTTTACGGTGGAGCCAACTGTTTTTGTACCTCCGCCAAAAGTACAGTCGGCAGTGATACGCCTGACTAGAAACAAGAGAACCGACCTTGGCTGCAGCGAAAAAATGCTTTTACAGGTTGTTAAAACCGCTTTTAACCAGCGCCGGAAAACGTTGCACAATGCATTGAAGCCACTAGGCATTTACACTGGGGAATTTGCAGGTAAACGAGCGGAACAACTGAGTGTTGAACAATTTGTAAAGCTCACCAATGATATTGAGAGAATTATAAATTCCACTTCTTCATAAATTAGTTTCTCCAACTTAGTTTAAGAACTATTACTCTTATTTTTGCCAAAATTATCAAACCTTACTATGAGCGGATTAACACTTCCTGATTTCCTTCGTCATGCTGCCAAGGAGTTTCCAAACCTTGGCATTTATTACGTAAGAGAGGATGGCACAACCGACCGTCAACTGTATCCTGAACTGTTGAAAGATGTTGAATCATTGGCATTCGGGCTTCAGCTATCGGGATATAAAGCCGGTGATAAAGCGATAATAGCAACCGAAACCAACCGCGAAACGATAAACAGTCTTTGGGCTTGCATCCTTTGCGGGATAGTGCCAACCATTTTGCAACCGCCTGTTTCCCATGCTGATGATAGCCAGGCAGCTGTTAAAATGACGAATGTTTTTAACCAGTTGGACAATCCACTTGTAATAGCCAGCAAGCCTATCAGTGGAGCAGGGAGAGAATTTTTGGATTGCACCAAACTGTTTTCCCAGCTTCCGAAATCCGATAGAGGAGAAATAATAAAACCATCGCCTCACGATCTGGCTTTCATCCAATTCTCTTCCGGAAGTACAGGTGAACCAAAGGGCATCATGCTTACACATCAAAACCTGAAAGTTAATATGAATTCCATTGCTATCGGGCTTAATTTGAATCATCAGGATAATACCGGTAACTGGATGCCACTATACCACGACATGGGTTTGATTGGATATCACCTGACACCTATTTTCTATACACATTCACAGTACCACATTGAAACGATTGATTTTATAAAAAACCCTTCTTTGTGGCTTGATACGATAAGTGATGCAGGAATTTCGGTAACGGGTTGTCCGAATTTCGGATTGGCATTGGTTTTACGCCATCTGAAACGAAAAACCAATTTGCCTGAATGGAATTTTTCATCAATGAAAGCAATGCTTAACGGTGCTGAGCCTATTTCGGTTAAAATAATGGAGGATTTTGTTTCAGCTGTAAAAAAATTCAAATTTCGCGAGGAAGCAATGATGCCGGTATATGGAATGGCAGAAGCCACTTTAGCAATTTCTTTTACGCCCCTGATGCAACCATCAATGATTACCTGTTTCGATAGTGACGAGCTTGATCGGAATCGGAAAGCAATCCAAATTCCGCTGAATGGAAGTTCACGAAAAGGCAGAAATATTTCAGGGGTAGGAGTAGCATTAAACGATATTTCGATACGTATAGTTGATGAATCGGATGTGGAACTTCCTGAAGGAAATGCCGGAAATATACAGATTAAAGGATCTTCGATTACCACAGGATATTTTAAAAATACCGAGGCTACCGAAAGCACTTTCTGTGGCGAATGGCTCAGGACTGGCGATATTGGGTTTTTCTTCGAAGGTAACTTATACATTAGCGGTCGTTTCAAGGATATTATTTTTATGAATGGCAAAAATTACTTTGCCAACGACCTCGAAAATCTGGCCTGCTCGCTGGAAGAAATAAGTTATGGGAAAGTCGCTTTTGGCGGCGTAACTGACCATAAAGCAGGGAAAGACAAAATCATTATTTTCGCGGCAGGAATCCCTGAATCGAAAGCCGCTGATACGCTTCAGACATTAAGGGCATTGTTCCGCAAAACGCTCGGAATTCCTATTGACGAACTGGTGATTTTACGTTCGAACGAATTCCCAAAAACATCGAGCGGGAAAGTACAACGGTACAAAATCCTTCAACGTTATCAGCAAGGAGATTTCCCGGCTAACCGATATAAATAAGCATTCATAGTCGATTCAGGAAGATGATTCCCAAATCACATGAACATTGGACTCAATTTATTGTGGTAAATTGCAAATTTGCGCCCTGGCTGTTTTTCAGCCTTTTTAATACCTTATTCAGAAATGAAAAAAACGCCACCAAAAGTACAGGCACCAGTAAAAAAAAGTATTACTGTCCGCAAGGCTGAACAAACTGAACTTTTACCAAAGTGGTATTCGAAAACCACTTTCTGGCTCAAAGTCATTTTGTTTGCTTTTGCTTTTGTGCTTTATGGAAACACCATGAAGAATGGCTATTCACTCGACGATCTGTATGTTACCTACAATAACCCGATGGTAAATCAAGGGATAAAAGCCATCCCTCAGATTTTAAGTTCGCGGTATATCAACCTCAATGCGGAAGAAGGCGGAAACATGAATTTTGGGTATCGTCCGCTAACCAAAGCCATGTTTGCTGTTGAGCATCAGTTTTTTGGGGAAGATCCGGCCACCAGTCACCTGATAAATATTCTGCTTTATGCGCTCACTCTCCTGATACTCTTTTCAATTATGCGTAAGTTGATGGCGAATTATTCAACCTGGTTTCCTTTTCTGATTGTAATGCTTTGGGCAGCGCATCCGGTTCATACCGAAGTGGTTGCCAGTTTGAAAAACAGGGAGGAAATTCTTAGTTTCTTATTCGGATTGCTGGCTTTGCGGAGTTTTATGACGTATGTGAGAAAAGAATCCTACCTGCCGCTGGCAAGTGGGGCCATATGGTTTTTGATGAGTATTTTTACAAAACCATCGACCCTGCCGCTGCTTGCAGCTATACCATTTACGATTTTCTTTTTCACGAAAGCAAATGTCAAAAACTTGGTTATGATAACCGGTTCCATGATAGTAATTTCGATTGCGGCAGTACTTTTCGTAACATTATACCTTCCTGCAATTAACCGGCCGATGCTTTTTTTCGAAAACCCGCTGGCTTTTGAGAAAAATATTCTTCTTCATATTTCAACCGGCATGTATGGCTTGCTATTGTACTTGAAACTGCTGGTTTTTCCGCATCCACTGCTGTTTTATTATGGTTACAACACTATTCCTGTAGTGGGTTTCAGCAACATCTGGGTTATACTTTCCATCGCATTACACCTCGGGTTACTCGTATTTGCTGTGATGAAACTACGCGAAAGGCATATCCTTTCCTTTGCTATCTTTTTCTATTTCATCGTAATTTCGATGTACGCAAATATCGTAAAACCACCCGCCGGCATTATTGCTGAGAGGTTTCTGTATATCGCTTCGCTGGGATTCAGTATTGCGGTGGTGTATTTTCTTTTTAAACTATTGAAAGTTTCGACTGACAAGCCAGACACAGGTAAGCAAATATGGAAAGTGGCGCTTGCTTTGCTCGTTATACTTATTCCTTTCACAGCCAAAACCGTTGACCGTAACAAGGACTGGAATTCGCAGCTCAGCCTTTTTTCGAATGATATCAAATACCTGGGAAATTCAGCGAAAGCAAATTTTATTTATGCCACGACACTAAAAACTGAACTGATTGAAAAGCTGAATTCCAATGGTAACGGCGATAATATTCAGTCGCAGGCCGATAAAATTATTGGATTGCTGGAACAAACGGTAAAAGTTTATCCCGGATATTTTGAAGCCTGGAGCAGCCTGGGTGAGATGTACACCATGATGAAAAATGACAACGAAAAAGCGCTGGAATATTTTAGCCGTACGGTAAAAGAGAAACCGACTTATGCAGCCGGATGGTATAATTTGGGATATATCTATTTTCAGAAGGAAAATTTTGCTGTTGCGCTCGAAAATTTCCGCAAGGCTGCCACTATTGATACCACTGACTTAAAAACTTTATCGAACCTGGCAATGTGTTATAATAAAACCGGGCAAATTGATTCAGCCATTATCACAAACGAAAGGATCATAAAAAGTCATCCTAAAATTATTGTCCCCTTTGTTAGCAATGCCTCTTTTTACTTAGCGCGACAGGATTCGGTTAACGCAATGATATGGCTCGAAAAAGCTGCCGTTGTAAAACCAGATAACACAAAAGTTACCGCCGTACTGACCAGGTATTTCGAAGGAAAAGGAGATAAAGCGAAAGCCGATCACTATCGTGAACTTTATAATAAAGCACAAGGCAATTAATTCACTGTTATGCCGGCAAATACTCAACCTACGCGGATTTTCGACCTGCTGGAAGTTATCTCTTGCCGCCCGGCAGGGCAGGTAATGTTCACTTCGGTCAACAATGGTGAGTGGCGCGATTATACAATTTCGGACTACCGGAACTATGCTGATCGCACAAGTTATGCACTTTTAAATTTCGGAATATCAAAAGGCGAACCCATTGTCAGCATTACGCAAAACCGGGCTGAGTTTAACTTTGTTGATATGGGCATTTTGCAGGTGGGAGCTGTGCATGTGCCTTTGTATCCAGCTATAGATGATGAAAAGTTAACGAAAATCCTGCTCGAAACACGAAGTCGTATTGTTTTTGTGTCGAACCGATATTTGTTCCTGAAAATTTCGAACCTGTGTAAGAATCTGGATTTTATTGAGCACATTTTTACTTTCGATATTGTGCCCGGAGCAATGAATTACTATGATTTACTGAAAATCGGAAAAGAAAATCAGGATCCGGACACATTACTTGCTGTTAAAGCGTCGGTTACGCCTGATGATCTCGCTTCAATTATTTATATTTCCGGCGCTGCTACGGAAGCAAAAGGGGTTATGCTAACCCATAAAAACCACACACTAACAGTATTGCATTACGCCGAACTTTTCAATTTCACAATAGGCACACGTACCATAAGCATATTGCCACTGGCACATAGCTACGAGCGGACTTCAAATTATGCATTGCAGTATTTAGGTATTCCTGTTTATTACTCAGAGGGCTTAAAAACCATTTTCGAAGAAATTCAGATTGTAAAACCCGGTATTCTGTTTGCGGTTCCTCTCATGCTTGAGAAAATGTACTCTTCGCTGGTTCAAAAGACGCTACCAGTAAATAATCTTTTGCAAATTGTTTATAGGTCATTTATCCGCATGGCCTTGAATATGGGGCCGAAAAATGAAAATAAATGGTGGAAGCATTTGTGGCAAAAATTAGCCGATAAGTTTGTTTTTACAAAATGGCGAGAGTTTTTGGGTGATGAATTAAGCGTAATTATGTGCGGAGGCGCTGCATTGCCAAAGCAGATGTATAATCTTTACAAATCGGCTGGAATACAGATTTATGAAGGATATGGAATAACCGAAGCGGGGCCTATTGTTACTGTAAACAAGGAAAATCTCCACAGGGCTTATACATCCGGTTGCCCAATAAATGGCGTGAGCATAAAAATAGCTGATGATGGTGAATTGCTTGTAAAAAGCGATGGTGTTATGCCGGGATACTATAAAAAGCCACAGGATACTTCAGCCGTGATTGACAAAGATGGTTGGCTACATACTGGCGACAAAGGCAGTATTGACGAGAAAGGATTTCTTTCAATCACCGGCATTATGAAAGACATTTTCAAATTATCATCCGGACTTTATGTGAACCCAATACCGATTGAGGAGCATTTCTGTAAATCTTCATATTTCAGAAATGTATGGGTATCGGGTCATAACCGTAATTTTCTATCTGCTATCATAGTGCCTGATTTAAACTTTATTGTATCTGCGCATCAGGGATTGATGGAAAATCCTGCCGACTATAATGCACTTCTGAAACAAGCGGAAATTGAAACAATTATCAGCAATGAAGTAAAAAAATATAATTCCGGTTTTCGCGGATCGGATCAGGTTGTAAAATATATAGTTATTGCTGAAGAATGGTCAACAGAAAATAAATTTTTGAAGAGTGATGGCACATTGAACCGGCAAGCTCTTACTAATAAATACGATGCGAATCTTGACAAGCTATACCGCTAAATTGGGTCTGCTGAAAAACAAAAACCAAATGTCTTAGTGTTTTCCCGTAGGGAATCAAAACAAATAGAATCACGATCATAGAGTACAAAATTGTCCGTAGGACATTAACGTTCAATAATTTATATTAATCCCCTAACGGGGAATCCGTTTTGTTGCTATATTTTTTTATTGATATTTATCTCCTAACGGGGAAAAGCAAATCTGTAATGTGCATTTTTTTATTTCTAATGGCAACTTATCCTTGCATCGATTGTTTTTTGATCAGCAGGCAAAGCATACATAAACAGCTTAATTTATAAGAAGCCCATAAACAGGAATTACGCTAATCGCATAAATCCATTGGTTAACTACATAATTTTCCGCACAAAAGGAATCTGCAGCAGCAGCCAGGCCGTAGCAAATGTTGCTGAAAGAGCAGTAGGCGCTGCAATTAAAAATTTTATCAGCGGATGCAGATCAGTTCCGGCAAGCGCATAAAAAAATAAAGCGCAAATAAGCGGATGAAGAAAATAAGCTAACAAAACACTACGACCCAGAGCTCCAGCCAGTTTCCCCTGGGTATTAAGCCATTTACCAAATACCACGATCGCAAGCATACCGGTTCCCAGCGTTTTAATTACTTCCCAATACGCATAAAATAGCGATGCCACAGATCCGGGTTGCATGATCTGTCGTAAATTGAGATTATTTTTAAAAATCAGAAGCAAAAATATTGGTATCACCATTACAACGATTGCTGAAATAAACCAGGGCTTTGCATTTTTCAGTATCACTTTATCGAGCCATTGATACCTGGCAGCGGTTGTACCGAGAAAAAACGAAGTTCCGAAAAACACCATTGAACCCAGAGGACGACTTCCTACAAAATCGCCACCCATCGGGAAAATTATACGGATGATGTAACTGGCCAATCCGATAACACTCACAAACAAAGCTATTTTTAATGTTGATGGGAACAAATCATCTTTGGGTTTGTACAAGCCATCGGGGAATAACTTGTAAAAAATCGCATACAAAACTGAAAAACAAAGAATAAGAAAAATAAACCACATCACGCCCAGGTAACCGTAAACACCTGATTTATAGGATTCTGTTATAAATTGAATAAATGTCTGATCTCCCCCTTTGGCCAGCGTTATAACGTACCTTGCAAGTGGCCCAAGTACGAAATAATAAAGCACCAACGGAATTGAAAGCCTGATTATCCGCTCTTTAACAAAACGCGCAACACCTTTACTCTTTATCGATGGATATGTAAAATAGCCCGAAATAAAAATAAACATCCCCATAAGGAATGAATATGCGACTAGTATGAAAAGTGATAAAGCAGCTTTCGTCATGAAACTGTTAACAGGCTCAATGTAACTCCATCGTCCGCCACCAATAGCTCCGTAACTCACGGCAATATGCCCGGTAATTACATAAGCAATCAGGAATACTTTAATATTATCGAGGTAAATTAACCTTTGTTTCATGCGTGGAAATCAGAAAATGGCCTTGGTGTAATTTCGCCAAAGATAAAAAAGTAAGGGCGAATAGTTTCAGGAATCTTTTTTGCGGGCAGCTTTTTCCGAAACGATCCAATGCGAATAGCGTGGATCCCCTGAAAGTATTTCATCTTCGAAAGTGAGGCAATAATAATTATAGTTTGATATATAACCCCACATGGCTTTTTTCAGACTTTTCAGATTCCAAAGCGAACGCCGGAATTGGCTGCGTACAGTTTTGCGATTATATAGTTTTAACCAGATATCTTTAATTACCGACCCTAATTCCTGTGTTGACATATTTTTGGGTACAATTACCGGTTCCGAAAAATCGTAGCGACTCCAATCGGCAGGATAATCGGTATAAATAATCCGATTTTCTGCTTTCAGTCTGTTATATAGCCCGGTTCCGGGCAACGGTGTGAGTATGGTGGTTTGCCATGCATCGACACTCGATTTCAGTATAAACTGAGCCCGATCGTAGAGTGATTGCTTTGAGTCGCTATCCATTCCAAAAATAAAAGCGCCAAGAATGCTGATGCCATGCCGGTGAATCTTCCTGAAAACCTTTGCATAGCCATCCACGCCTATATGAAGGTTCATTTTTTTTCCGGCTTCCTTGAGTTGTTCATCTTTTTCCGATTCAATCCCGATTAATACCATCTTGCAACCGCTGCGCGCAGCCCATTTCAGGACTTCTTCATTATCAGCAAAATTAAGTGACGCCTGACCTATCCAGTCAATCTTTATTCCTCTTTGAACAATTCCTTTAAAAAGAGCAATGGCTCTTTCCTGACTTTTCTTACCATACCCAATAATATTATCATCGAAAAAGAAAACCAGGTTTGTGGGTAGTTTTTCCAGCTCATCAAGCACTTCGGGTATTGGCCTAAGTCTGTACTGACTCCCGTTGAAGGTAGAAACGGAGCAGAAATCACATTTCATAGGGCAACCTCGTGTAGTTTGAATGGCCGAAAACAAATATTCCTTGCTGAGTAAATCATGGCGTGGCATTGGCTTACCGCCAAGTTCGAGTAATTCACCACAGTATTTTTTTTGAAGTGTATTATTCTCAAAATCGGTTATTACTTTTCCCCAAACACTTTCCGCTTCACCAATTACCACTGTATCAACATATTGCAAAGCCTCGTCAGGAAGCATCGAAGCATGGATACCGCCCATAACGGTTTTAATATTGCGTTGGCGGTAAATTCCTGCAAGCTCATAAGCTCTGGTCGCGGTTGAAGTAAATGAAGTAAATCCAACCAAATCAGCATCTTCAAAAACAATGGTATCGAAATTTTCGTCAAGAATTTTCACATCCCAGGTATCGGGAGTTAAGCCGGCAATTAAAGCGAGGTTAAGAGGCGGATAGGTTGACAGATTTCGCATCCGTAATCCTTTACGCCGCTGATTTGCCGGATTAATAAGAATTAGCATTCTTTTTTGTTGATGCATACAGACATAGTTATTCTAAGGCTCAAAGGTATAAAGAAACATATAATGGTTCATAGATTTATAAGTTAATTTAAATTTTTCGGCTATGAAAGATTGAATAAATTATTACATTTGCTTTTGCAACTAAAATTTTAACACTCCTTCTGCTTTTTTATGCCACGACTGCTTTGCCTTTTGCTATTATGGCTTCTACCAGGCTCAATGGCTTTTGCCCAGTTCATCGTAAAAGATGTTCTGGCAGTTTCGCCACAGGCAAGCATTTTTGATCCTGAATACAACACAAATCTCAACCTGGTGTGCTGGAAATCGGAGGAAAATGGCGACCTATGGGTTAGTGGATTAGACCCTGTTACACACCTTTTTAAACCCAGTAATGGAAAAGGAACTTTTGTAACCAATAGTCTTTCGGCATTTAGTGGCGAGAGCGTTAACGGTCCTGAATGGATGCTAAGCAGCCAGAGTACACAGCTTGTTTATACCAAGGAAATCTCGGGCATTCGGTATCCGGGAGTTGCCACCATGGTAATCGGGGGCTGGCAAAATATCACGCTTTTGCAATATCCAAACGTGATTTATTTAATGGCAACAAGCAATTATGCTGACAGTGTAGCACGTTTTCTCTTCGAAACTACTGACACCCAAGGTATATATTGGGTTCGTAATACAAATTTCTTTACACGTTATTATTACCCTGAAGTTACGCTAGGATTTTTTGCCCGCGACAACCAGCAAATATGCTGTGCCACCTATAAATCGTTGCACCCTGGATTTATTGAAACTACCTGTAGCCTTCCCTATTTTACCCCAATTTCTAATGATACTATCGGTGCACCGTTTATGTGGCACGATCCTGCATCCAATAAGCGTTTGTTTATGTACCGCACCAATGGATTCAAAACCTTAAAGATCATGCAGGAAATAAGCCCCGATTTCTGGGTTTTGTACAAGCAGTTCAACAGCCCTTTACCCGAACCCTATAATTATATTACTTCGCCCGAGCCTTTTACCTGCGGTGGCCAATCCTACATATCGTTTATGGCTGCGCAGTCAAGTGCCGGAAGGGATGGATTGCCTGCGCAAATATGGATTGCTTCGGCTGATCCTTCTGATTCCCTCATGAGGCGGGTGAGTGACAGTACAATTGGCATACGCACTGACCCTGAACCAGTTGTTTTCAGCGACAGCGCATTTATTTATTATACTGATGTGCTTACATCGAAAAATTCTACTATGCAGTATAGTGTTCGTAAATGCGACACAGGAATAGGCAATCTTTACACCCCAACGAAGAAAAAAGAGGAAATAAAAGAGGGAATATCTGTTTACCCCAATCCCAATAACGGATATATCAACTTATCCACATCATTTGGTTTCGAATCTGGATCGCAATTGGATGTTTTCGATATTACAGGTCGCAAAATGTTTACTTCATTGTTAGAAAGCACACTAAACGCTATAAATATCAATCACTTACCTAACGGAATCTATTTTCTAAAAATTCAGGATCATACCAAGGAAGCCGCAACCAAATTTACGATCAGTAAATAAAGCATTTAACAAACGATCCGAAGCTATTATTCCCCATAATACAAAGGAAATAGATCTTTATTGGGAAACACGAGCCGAAAAATTTCTTTACTACCACCCGCAGTCTTTACATAAGCAAAACAAGAACTTATAATGCAAAACAAAGCTCCGTTAATCGCTTTAACGGATATTTTTGTATAAATTTGCCCCTTAACGTTCACACACTATTTTTTAAATCCCTACTACCAATGATTGAAGATTTCATTAAAAACATTGAAGCAGAATTCGAAGACCTGGAACCCGGAAAGTTAAAACCGGAAAGTAATTTCCGCGAAGCATTCGAATGGAATTCGATTAATGCCCTGATCCTGATAGCGCTCATCAAAACCGAGTACAATGTATCGATTAATGCCGAAGATATTCAGAAATCGAAATCGGTGAACGATATTTTCGAAATTGTAAAAAGCAGGATGTAATGGCAATTTTCTCCATCCCCGGTGTACGACTTGCAGGCATTGCCGCGGCAGCGCCACGCAAGGAAGTTTCGAACCTCGATTACAAATGGGTTTCGATGAAGGACCGCGAAATGATAGTTAAAACCGTGGGTGTCGAAAACCGTCGTGTTGCCGAACCGGGAACTACCACTTCCGATCTTTGCTATGCCGCTTCCGAAAAACTTATCGCTGACCTGGGATGGAATAAAAATGACATTGAATTACTTATTTTTATTAGTCAGTCGCGCGATTTTATTATTCCTTCCACAGCCGGAATTATACAGGATCGGCTTGGCTTGCCTCATAGTTGTGTTGCTTACGATATCGGGCTGGGCTGCTCAGGCTGGGTATATGGCATTTCGGCCATCGCCAGCATGATGTCGGCAACACGCATTAAAAAAGCGTTGCTCTGTGTTGGCGATATATCAACGTTAACTGCTTCGTACCGCGATAAAAGTACCTATCCTTTGTTTGGCGATGCAGCCACAGCAACGGCTTTTGAACTTGATGAGAATGCCGCGCCAATACATTTCAACCTTGAATCGGATGGATCGGGATATGACGCTATTATTATTCCCGATGGCGGATTGAGGAATTTCATCAGCAAGAAATCTTTCGACTACAAAAAATACGGAACAGGCATTTACCGTACCCGTTTCCAGATTGCACTGAATGGGATTGATGTGTTTAATTTCGCTTTACGCGAAGTAGTCCCCAATGCTAAAAAACTAATGCAGGAAATTTCGAAAACCACTGCCGATTTCGATTATTTTGTAATGCACCAGGCCAATTTGCTGATGAATGAAACCATCCGCAAAATGATGAAAATTGAAAAAGAGAAAACTCCATATACGATTCGCAAATTCGGGAATACCAGCTCGGCATCCATTCCTTTAACTATTGTTCATCAATTGCGTGAGCAGATTACAACCCGTAAAGTTCAACTGCTTACATGTGGCTTTGGCGTAGGCCTTTCATGGGGTAGCGTTGCCCTCGAAATGGACAAGGTAGTGTGCCCTGAGCTGATTGATTATTGACGATTTACGAAGTACGATTGACGATTATTAGTACCAGCATTTCAATGATTTTTCATAAATCGTAAATCGTAAATCGTAACTATCCTTCTTCCCTCCCCTAAATCCAAACCCCAAACCCCTAACCCCTGCTATAAATGCCTGAACAATTTTCACTTAAAGGAAAAACCATACTTGTTACCGGAGCTTCTTCAGGCATCGGGAAACAAGCTTCTATAACCTTGAGTGAGTCCGGTGCAAAACTGGTTATAACAGGCCGCAACCAGGAAAGGTTGAATGAAACTATCCAGCAACTAAAAGGGGAGGGTCATACTTTGTTTATCACTGATCTTACTGAGTTTGACTCATTAGTTACACTTGCCGAAAGCCTGCCTGTACTGAACGGAATTGTACATTCAGCTGGAGTCACAGGTCATTTGCCGGCAAAATTTATTGGCGCCAACGATATTTCGGAAGTAATGCGCATCAACTACATGGCTCCTGTTTTGCTTACGGCTGCATTACTAAAGAAAAAGAAAGTTGCACCCAGTGCTTCCATAGTTTTCCTATCGTCGATCACCACAAAATATCCCTATTACGGCGGCGCACTTTATGGAAGCAGTAAAGCTGCGTTAGAGGCCTATTCGAGGGTTTTATCCATTGAACTGGCAGTAAAAGGAATCCGATCCAACTGTGTTTCGCCATCCTTTGTGCGTACCCCTATGGTTGATGATGCCGCCAAAACCATCAGTAACGAAGTGCTTGAGAAATTTGAAAAAATGATGCCACTTGGTTTCGGCGAACCATCGGACGTGAGTAATGCTATATTGTACTTGCTTTCGGATGCATCCAAATGGGTGACAGGGAGCAATATGGTGCTGGGAGGCGGATAGGTGAATAGTGAATAGTGAATAGCTGTAGCGCAGCGGAAGTTGGAGTGTAACGGAAACCAAGCTTTAGCATGGTGGCGCTATGCGCCATGAAGAGTGAAGAGTGAATAGTGAATAGTGAAGAGTGAATAGTGAAGAGTGAATAGTGAAGAGTGAATAGTGAAGAGTGAATAGCTGTAGCGCAGCGGAAGTTGGAGCGTAACGGAAACCAAGCTTTAGCATGGTGGCGCTATGCGCCATGAAGAGTGAATAGACTACCACCATTTAGCAATGACTGAATTATAAATGAAAAGTGTAAGATTTTGCGTCAATTGTTTATAATTAGCACATAGCAGTCTTGATTACACATTACCACATTGTCAACACAATAATTAAACAAAATTCCTGAAATGAACCCGGAATACAGCATTGTAGTACCAGTTTTCAACAGCGAACAAACCCTGGTTGGATTGTACGACCGCACGGCTGCTGTTTTCACTAAGGCGCGTTATAGTTTCGAAATGATTTTCGTTGATGACTTCAGCCAGGATAAAAGCTGGGAAGTGCTTGTTAATTTGAAAAAACAATACCCGGAAACGGTTACGGCAATAAAACTTGCAAAGAATTTCGGACAGCATAACGCCGTTTTCTGCGGACTTGAACACTCACAAGGTGAACTGATTATTACTATTGACGACGATTTACAAATACCGCCAGAAGAAATAACTAAACTGATACAAGTTTACCTCGAAAAAGATGCTGACCTGGTTTATGGCTACTTCGGAAAAAAGAAAAAACATTCCTTGGTGCGTAACCTTGGAAGTTATTTTATTAAAAAATCATCCCGAATCCTTTTACAGTCGCCGGGCGAGGGTTCATCGTTCAGGTTGCTGACTAAAAATCTGGCTGCCAATATCCTGAAACATCAGCAACACTTTATGTATATTGATGAGCTATTGCTCTGGTACACAAGCAATATCGCTTTCACGGAAGTAGAGCATCAAAAACGTTCGGTTCATCGCTCGGGTTATTCCACATGGAAACTGTTTAAACTCTCAGCCAATATCGTAATTTATTACACCGCAGTTCCTTTGCGCATCATGACTTATGGCGGTTTTATTCTTTCGGTGCTGAGTTTTATTGCAGGTATCCGCTTTATCATTAACAAAATGGTGAATGATGTTCCGCTTGGATATACATCGCTGATTGTAGCAATTCTGTTTTCGACGAGTATCATTATGCTTTGCCTTGGATTGATAGGGGAATACCTTACACGGATTTATCAGGTTCAGAATAAAAAACCTCCGTATTCAATTAAGAAAATACTGCATTGAAACGAATCGATTAATTCCTTATATTTGATTTTTAACTTTTTTAACAAGTTTGAAAATGACTTGTTATTAACAGTCATACATGTTACTTTTTAAAACTTAAATGAGCTATGAAAATCAGTAAATACGGCATAACATTATCACGCCTGAGGGCTGAAGATATTGAATTTGTGCGCGAAAAGCGCAATACAGAAGAAGTGCGTCGCTTTATGGAATTCCGTGAAGAAATTACTCCTGAGATGCAGCAAAAGTGGTTCGAGAGCATCGACAACTTTGAAAACTTCTATTATCTAATTGAATATAAAGGCGCCAAAATAGGTTTGTTAAACGATAAGAACATGGATTGGGAAGCTCGCACATCCGAATCAGGTCTGTTTTTATGGGACGAATCGTATATAAACACTATCGTTCCGGTACTTGCTTCACTCTGCCTGCTTGATGCCGGATTTTATTACCTTAATTGGAATAAATCGAATATTAAAGTTTTACACAATAACTCGAAAGCGAAAGAATACGTGAACAGTCTGGGTTATGTGTTATACGAAGGCCAGGAAAATATTGAAAACCAAATGTATTATCTCACTCGTGAACTTTTCGAAACACGAGGCAAAAAAATTCAACAAGCAGCTCGTGCTTTCTTGGAGAAAGAATCCGGCGAAGGCTACCTTCTCCTCGAACCATTTGATTATGAAACAGGTTTAGCTCAGAAAATTGAGCATTACTTCCTCGAAAATCAAATTTACCTTCATAGGAGAGGTGTTAAAGGAAGCCGGATGTATTTCAGGTAGAATGTGTCTGCACAGGGTTTTATGTGTCTGCACACCCGCAGGGTGTCTGTACACATAAAAAACCGAAGTGCGCTTATGTGTCACACCCGCAGGGTTTTATGTGTCTGCACACCCGCAGGGTGTCTGTACACATAAAACCCAAGGCGAAAATGTAAAAATAAAACTATTACACTATGAAAATCTACGAACCCGGACTCTATCACATTTACAACAGAGGCAACAACCAACAGTCCTTATTTTTCAATGATCACGACTATCAACTTTTCATAGAACTTTGCAATAAGTATATTGTATCGCGCAGTAGCATACTGGCTTGGTGTCTGATGCCTAATCATTTTCATTTCCTTGTCGAAATTAACGAAAATAGCCTTGAACGTATAGTTTGGGGAGGGAACCAAATGCCTGCAATAACAAATGGGTTTCAGCTTTTACAAAGTATTTACGCAAAAACAATCAACAATAGAAATAACCGATCAGGTAGTTTATTTCAGCAAAAGACAAAGTCTAAATTACTGGAAACCATGGATTATGCGGCTACTGCTTTCAATTACATTCATCAAAATCCTGTAAAAGCAGGTTTAGTAAAGGAAATGAGTGATTGGGAATACTCTAGCT
>JBBSDC010000037.1:0-30252 GCA_038249705.1 Bacteroidales bacterium
AAAAATTAATTAACTGAAATATTTTTTTACTATTTATCAGGCTGAATTCCGGATTATCGGGGTTCAGCCTGATTTGTTTCATGCATTAAATAAGTACTTATACCGGTTGTTATGGTTATGATATAAATTACACTGAAATATGTGACAAGAGTATACCTGATTCGCCGATATTCTACTTCAATATTTAATATTCCGGGTTATAAATATGTTATACAGTTCTTCCGGCAAAAATGAAAATTTTTTTTAAAGAACTCTTTATGTAGTAAATTTCACTACAAGTTTTTTACATGTTCATCTACATTTTTTTGATTTTATCAACTACAGTAAATATAAAGCATCACTTTTAACTTTGTAAGGCTATTCCAAATATTAAAAAATGTTGTTCATTCAGATATTTATTTCTGAGTGTGAATAAAGAAAAAGGAGAGATTTTTTAAAATTGAATATTTACTCTGCTTTCGACTTCAACCCAGATAATACAGGAACGGTGTTGAGGTAACAGTTAATTTTCGGATACTATCGGATAAGCAGTGATAAGAGACGAATTTGGAAGATTGATTTGGAAGATCAGAGTGTTAATTGAAAAATTTAAAAATTCATACTATGAAAAAGTTGTACTACCGGATAACAATTTTTGCTTTATTTTTTATTGCAATTCAAGTAAATCCTAACCATGTATTTGCGCAGGAAGTAAACAGCAGGAAGCCATTTGTAGGGCATTTTTACCTGCAACCTAATGCTGGGATTAGCCAATATTACGGGGATATTAATGAAAACGATTTCTGGAACAAGTACTATAAACCTGGGTTCGGGTTAATTATGGGCTGCCAGGCAAGTCCGGCTTTTAGTATGCGCGGACAATTTCTGAAATCAACATTATACAGTGAACGCAACGATCAGAATCTGATACTGAACAGCGATTTATGGGATGCTTCTTTTAATCTCACATTAAATATAAACGAGCTATTCGCTAAATATAATGAAAAACGGTTTATCAATATTTATCTTTTCAGTGGAATTGGACTAACGTCCTTTACTTCTAAGCTTGAAGATAAAACTACCGGAGAAATTACTAATGAACATCCTTCAGCCCAAACTGAATTGTTTGCCCCAATAGGTCTGGGAGCTTCAATAAGGTTGAATCCGACTTTTTCATTAAATCTCGAATATGGCGATCATATCACATTTAATGACAATACACTTGATTTTTCTGATAATCTTAAAAAAAGGGATCATTATAGCTATGCTTCAGTCGGATTAAATATTAAATTATGTGCCAGAGACAGGGATAACGATGGGGTGAAAGATAAAAAGGATCTTTGTCGCGAAATTCCTGGTAAGATTGAATTTTCCGGTTGCCCGGATACAGACAATGATGGAATTACTGATATAGAAGATACTTGTCCGGAAATTGCAGGCTCAATGGAGTTTAAAGGTTGTCCTGATACGGATGGTGACCGCATACCTGACCAGGAGGATGCCTGCCCGACTGTTGTAGGTAAAAAAGAGACTAAAGGTTGTCCTGATACTGATGGTGATAGCGTTATTGACAGTGAAGATTTATGGCCTACGGTATTTGGCCTTGCGAAATTTGCTGGTGTTCCTGATACAGATGGTGACGGGATACCTGATAATACAGATCCTTGCAAGGATGTTAAAGGTCCTGCCCAGTTTATGGGTTGCCCAGATACCGATACCGATGGAATTCCTGATAATAAGGATAACTGCCCCGATGAAGCTGGAGTTGCTGCCAACAATGGCTGTCCTGCCATAATCATAGGTGCTGTGATGCAAAAAACAGTCTATTTTGACACTGATGCATGGGTAGCTCTGGCTAAATATATCATTGAAATGAATGAAATTGCCGCTTATATGAATGAACATCCCGAAGCAGTTATTTCAATCGCGGGTCATGCAGATGCGCGCGAATCAGTGGAGTATAATTTGCGTTTATCAGAGAAACGCGCAGATTATGTCATTAGCTACTTGCAAAAGAAAGGAATGAAATCAGTAAATATCGATAAAAAATTCTTTGGCAAAAGTAAACCTGTCGCCGACAATAATACAGCGAAAGGCCGTACTCTTAACCGAAGGGTCGAAATAAGAATCACCAGGTAATTTGTGAAGTTTTTTTTTTACATCTCATCCGGTAAGCTAATTTACGGAGGTAAAATTTATAAAATAGGGCAGAAAATATTCAGGCTGAAATCCGTTTTACCGGACTTCAGCCTGATTGCTTTTTGTGTTTCGGTCTTGATAAGGACCTTTCATCAGGACATAAAAAAACAGGCCCCCGTAGTATGGAAGCCTGTCACCGTTTAGGAATAAAGTAATTATCACTTAATTGTCATTTTTCTGGTACTACTGTTCTTGCCGCTACGAAGAACTACCAGGTATGAACCTGAAGAAGTGTTTTTTAGGTCAACCAAAGTACTGAATGATCCGTCAATCTGGATATTTTCCTGTTTCCATATACTGTTTCCGGTGCTGTTATATATTTCGAGGGTGTATTCCGATTTCTGTTTGGATTCAGCTTTAATAGTGAACTTTCCGCTGTTCGGGTTTGGAAATACTTCGAATGACGCATCAATTGCAAAATCACTTATCGAAACCGGCAAAACAAGAATACTGTTCGAAACAGCTGAAACACAATCATTCAGCGTAACAACTACTGTATAATTTCCGGTTTGAACGGTCACATGCTTTTGTCCGGTAGCGCCTGGAATTTCAACTCCATCGAGGTACCATTGGTTTCCGTTACTGGCACTGCTAATCAGCGTATCGTCATGTTGGGTGATTACCGGTGCAGCCGGAGTTGGGTTAACGTTTACTGTAAATGCCGGCGATGGCTGTCCGTAACAGTTGCCATTTGTTGCATAAACGGTTATATCACCCAAAGCAGCTCCCGCGGTGTAATTAACGGTGATCTGGTTTGTATTTGAACCACTCACGATTTGCACTCCGGACGGAAGGTTCCATACATATCCGTATCCATTGGTAACCTGAGCCACTGAATACATAATTGCATTAGCAGGCGAACAAATTTGGTCCGGACCGGATATAACTCCAGCATTTCCGGGTAGTGGCGCAATATCAACTGCCAATGGATTTGAAATGCCTCCAAAACCGCATTCATTGGTTGCAAATACAGTGAAATTCCCCGAGGTTGAGCCTGGTACAAAGTTTACTGTGATCGTATTCGTATTTGCGCCCGAAGTTATTACTACAGCTGTTGGAACAGTCCAGGTATATGAATCAGCACCGGGTATTGGTACAACTGAGTAAACTATTCCCTGGTCGCCTTCGCAAACAATCTGGTTTCCTGAAATATTGCCTGCTGCATCCGGCGTATTGGATACGGTTAGAGCTAATAGCTCCGAAGTGTTACTGTAACAAGTTCCGTCAGTAGCATAAACACTTATATTTCCTGATTGTGCCGCTGATGAAAAATCAACTGATATTGAGTTTGTATTGTTACCTGATACAATAGTTGCACCCTGAGGAATGGACCAGATATACCCGGTTGCGCCACCAATTGGGTTAATGGAATATACAACACCGGTTGCATTATCACAAACTTCCGGGCTTCCGCTTATTCCACCAACGGTTCCTGAAAGTAAACATTGGGTTGTAAAAGTCACATCCTCTCCATAGCCGGTGCCACCGGAATTGGTAGCAACACAGCGGAAATGATATGTCGTTCCGGGATTTAGGCCGCTTAAAGTGGAAATTACCGTAACAACCGAATTACCTGTTACCTGCGCCGGTGTGGCCGTTATACTGTTTCCATAAGCGGCAGTCAAACCCCATTCGAATGTTACTGCGCTACTGAAATAATTTGCATCAACCGATCCTTGTAATATTGCATCTGTTAACCATATACCTGTTGCAGGCAAAGTGATAACATCAGGCGGTAGCATAACCTGGTTTGAGATTGTTATCAGAATTGAATCGCATACTGTAATGTCCTGAACGGCTTTTGCTTTTGCCCATACTGTGCCGTTAACAACAGCCGTTACAAGTCCTGAAGGATTAATTGTAGCGACACCTGTACCCGGACTTATACTCCACGTTACGTCCTGATTAGCATACGATGGGTAAATGGTTGTTTCCAACTGAAGTGTGCCTACTGGCACTGTAATTGTAGCCGGTATATTTCCCTGAGTGGTTACATCAATGCCAAACAAGCCTCCATTGGATATGCCCTGTATATAACCTATTTCACCCGAACCCCGGTTTTCGGTCCATATTCCGGTGCATCGGTTGGAACCCACTTTTGAAAAATCATACCTCGATTTTCCAACTGCTGAAGTTGTTGAACTTATTTCGGTTCGACTGTATGGCCATACGAAATTGCCTGAAGCATCAAGTTTGGTAACATATATTTTATACGAGTTATCATACGTCATAAACATTGGAGCATCACCGGGTAATTGCAATTTGCCTTCCTGCATATTGCGGCTCGGGCTTAATGGATACACAACTTTTCCCTGATCAGTGAATTGCCTTGCTCCTGTTGTTTTTAGGTATTTCTGAATATAAACGCCATAATTTGTTTGATTGGGATCAGTAAATGAGCATACTGACCAAACATACGATGAGCCAGGTGTAAGGCTTATATTGGTAGTCATCTGGTAATTATCGGTTCCTCCTGTACTGGTATTAAATGCTGATCCATTCATGCCGTAAGGGATGGTTCCACCCGGATTTATTCGTTGCAAAAATGAATTGAAACGGAATCCTGTTGAACTGTAATATCCGAAATAGGTGGTATCAGCTTCTGCTGTGATGGAATAATACCGATATCCGGCAGTTGTTTGATTACATATTTGCATAGGTGCGTAAAGAGCTGTTCCTGTATTGTCAAACATCTGAGCATAGAGGTTAGTCGAAATTCCCCCTGCATTTTTTTGATACACCATAGTGAATTTGTTGTTCATATTAGCAACAAGCTGACCGCGGGTTGTAAAGCTCCCGCCCACCATAATGGAAATTGGCGTTGTCCAAGCCAGTAACCCTGTAGTTGTTATTTTTTGCAATTGAAGAGTATTCCCTGAGCCGTTCCATACAACTGCAATTTCGGTATTGGTTAAAGCTGTTGGATAAGGCGCAAGCCCTTCTCCCAATATTACTCCGGACGGACTCCATAAATGAGCGCCCGCCTGCGAAATTTTATATACAATTGCTTGCATGGTGCCAGTACGTTCGTCCTGGCAGCCGATAATAAAATTATTTCCTCCATCGGTGCAAACATTAAATACAAATGTAGCTGTACCGGTTGGCTGATTACTTACCAGCATTCCATCAGCACCTAGCAATTTATTGCCTTCAGCATCAAATAATTGAGCTCTCATTTCGTAACTGCCTCCATTAGGACTGAAAAAAGCAACCCATAATTTCCCGTCCGAAGTTGGTGCCGATTGCATGTCAGCTACCTCCAGCCCTGAGATTTGTAGATTTTGAGCTGTATTTGTATTCCATTGCGCATTAACCCTCATGGAGTTTACGGTTAAAAGTAAAATCAACGACAGTAAATGAATTCTTTGAAAGTTTATTTTCATTTTCTTGATTTTAAGTAGGATATTTTGTTTTCGGTTGGGTAATAATCAATATTCAGTAAAGTGCAAAAACGTGATCAGTTTTGCTTGTTTTAACTCCAACTGCAATATACTACCTGAGAGCCAATTTGCTCATATAAAATACATTGCGTTTATTGGTTTCGAGATAATTATTGCGTATCGATTCGTATCCGGTTGCAATAAAATAATCATCATACCAATGTTCAATGGTTCCCAGGTATTCATTGAGATGCTGATCCGTTCCGCGCTGGGGAGCCAGAGTGGTATATGATGTGTTTTCGACAACAGTGCTGCCCTGTATTGTTTTAAATGCAACTTTGTTATTAGCATTATAATAGAGGATAATTTCATCGTCTACGAAAAGACAGTTTAGCTTCCTGTTCAGGTATTTTGTGAGTATATCACGCATTTCCATCCCGTTGTTCCACAGCATCATTCCATTGCTGTCGAACCCTGCTACAAATGCATGTGAATAACGGAATCCATCGAAAACCTGGTACGATGTAGGGAAAGATCTTCCATAATAATCGTACGACATTTGGGTATTCGTATGGTATTCGGGCGAATAAGCTTCGGCAGGAATGATAAATTGTCCGTTATTTACAATTACATCATGAGTTAACAACCTCAGATTCATAGTTCTTTCCTTATCATCGGTATTTTCCGAAGGTTCATTTTCTTGATTCTTTTCAGCCTTTCTAACAGGTTTTGTTTTTACCCTCAACGCGCCGGGATCGGTTATGTATTTGAAAGCATTTGCGAAATTTGCGAAATTGTAATACTTAACACCTTCGGCTATATTGTTGTTTACCTTAGCCGTGTAGTATCCGTCCGACACCGGCGTTTTGTCTTCGTTGGCATCGTAGTTTGATTGCCGCATAAAATATGGTGAATAATAATTATAATAATACCGGTTGTAATAATAATCATAATAATCGTATTGCCTCCTGTTGTTGCTTACATTAAAGCCGTATGTTCCGGCAACAATTCCTTTTCCGTCGCCTGTGGGAATGTATTGTGCCGAGTTAAAATTGCGCTGTTCGGCCTGTTCGGGGAAATCAAAAGTTTTAACAAGTGCTCCTGGCGAATTATACTGGTTTACAAACAACCGATTGCGCGATGACGAAAACTGTACTTTATAGGTTGCAAAAATATCTTTTCGTGTAGTATCAATTGATATGTCGAGCAACAAAGCATCTTTCTCGGTAGTAATGTCATAAGTTCTTTTTTCACCTGAAACCAGCGAGAAACCTATAATTCCTGGCTGCCCTTTGCGATTGTTGAACCCAATAAATGCTATGTTATTCGAAACCTCAAAATCCACAACTTCAGCTTTTTCAGGGATTATGCCCTTGTGTTCGGTAATAATATTTAACCGGGGTATAATCATGAAAACAAAAATATTACCGTCCTTTTTTCTTTTTGTATCATGAAAAAGCAAATAAATAGCTTCATTTGTTGACAAACTTTTTAGGAAAGTTACATCTTCATGAAGTGGAACTTGTTTGCGCCAGGATTCTTTAAGATTTTCATCCACCATCATAATTGACCAGGTTATGCTGTCCTTGCCGCTTTCGTTATTGGTGGGATAAAAAACACAGGCACCATATTTTCCTGCTTGTACATAATTAATTGGATCACTGCCAACAGGAGCGGGGATTTCGAGCCGCAAGGGGGTGGAATTCTGTGCCCATAGCACTGCGGCAACAGATACCAGTATGGTTATTACAATTATTTTTTTCATAAACTATATTTCGATCACCAAAATTAACAATTCAGCGGGCATTTTTTATTTATTGATTGAATAAAAAATAAAGGCTGCCATTTTCATGCCAGCCTTTATTCATTAATCTGCTTTTGTAAGCTTTAACGGACTAAAAGTTTGTGAACTTCTTTCAGTCCATTGGCCGTATTGGTTAAAGTAACAAAATATAGTCCGCTGGCCAGACCTGTTGTTTCAACTTTTAATATTTTCGCATCAGCGTTCATTGTTTTTAACAGAAGGCCTTGAGCATTTGCAATAGTGATAACAAATTTGCTGTTAACCGGCATTTCAGCATTAAACCATCCATTGCTTGGATTAGGATAAATACTTGTTGTATAATTTGCTTTTTCGTTTTCACCTATACCAACTCCGCTGTTTCCGGCTACAACTACTTCGTCAATTTCCCATGTACGCGATTCGGTAGCATTACTGGAGTATTTGAAAGCGATATGAACATTAGCCGCATCGTCCTTACCAAGATTGATGTAACCCGAAGGAGTCCATGCCCAGCCACCTGGCGAAAATACCGCTAAAGCCGAAATATCAGTCCATGTTACGCTAACATTTGGATCGCCGCTGGTATAGTCAGTAGAAACAAGTACTGACAAAGGATTACCTGTATAATTGTACGCAGAGTAAAATTGGAATTTTGAATTTGTGATATGTGTAAGATCGATGACGGGTGAAATAAGCCAGTCTTCGTTTTCGAAGCTTGCACCACCTTCAAATCCACTCATTTTGGCACATCCTGAACCATTAAGTCCGTGAGTAAGATCGGGAGTCCATATCTGGGTTCCGCTAACACTGAACTCAGTCCATGGCGAAAGATCAGTATCAAATTTAGTTGATAATATTATTGTCTGGGTATTGGCTGATGCCGAAGGCGCAGTACCATCAGTTTTATAATCAACCAGAGTACCTCCATTGGTATAAGGGAATATTTTTATTGAATATGCTGTTCCCTGGGCTAGTCCGGCGAAAACAAAGTTTTCCTGTCCGAATAATACATTTTTCACTCCTTTACCATCCGAGAAATCGAGATCATCAGCTTCAAATGATCCGTCAACCGGTGGAGTAATATTTGAACTGGTGCTGATTTTTATCAGGTAGGCAGCAGGCAATTGTGTTCCTGTTGCATCAGTCCAACTGGTGGTAATGCTTGTTCCTGCTGAAGAAGCTACGAAAGAAGTAGGGTAATTTGTAGGTTCAGGATCTGCAGTTACAGTGCCTGTACTAACGGTCATTACCATATTGTCAATAGATAAAATTCCATCACTTCCAAGATCGTTGGCATCCGACCAGCGGATCCAAAGTGCCGAGCCTGAAGTCCAGCTGATACCAGTGATTGTAGCACTGATAACTGTTTGGTTAGCTGCAAGATTGCCATCGAGTGCTTCGGCAGCAACCGAGGCTGTTGTTTTTTCCAGAAGGTTGAAGCTGGTAACGGCTACCCAGGTTCCGGTTGCAAGACTTGATGCATCAAGGCTATATTCAAAAGGATATACCTCATTTACAGTATTGTTGGAGCCTGAACGCCATTGTTCCATAACACCTGTAATATCAATAGCTGTAATTCCCGAACCTGTATTGTTCTGCAAAACTGCCCCGAAAGAAGGAACTGTACTTCCCGAAGCCAATGATCCGAATGCACGGTCATCAGCCCCAACGCTACCTACATTATATATTGCACCGGCATTGGCACTACCATCGGTAACCGTGAGCGGAAGAACATCTCCGATGCTTCCGGTACCTGCATAGCGGATTGATGTCCAGCCATTAATAAACATAGTGCCGGCGGCTCCCATACCATCAAAACTTTCGGTATAAGTAAGTTGCCCCGGAGCAAAAGTATATGCTTGCGCATTAACTTTAGTTGTCCATCCTAAAAGGAGGATAATTGTGAGAAAAGTAAATGTTTTTTTCATGTTCTTGATTTTTTTTTTTTGAAGATTTTTAAAAAAAATGAAGAACCGGCATATAAAAACGTACAAATCTGTATGTAATTCTGCCAGTTCTTCATTATGGTTCATAAGAATTTATTTCAGTATGATTTTCAATACCAGAACATCCTGATTCATTTTATTGGCGATTTTTACCATGTACATTCCTTTTGACTGACCTGTTATATCAAGTGAAATAACACTTTCATCCGATGTAGTTGAATTAACCTGTTTGCCAATTGTGTTAAATACAGTGATTTCAAGAGTTTGATCCGAAGGATTTGTGATAAACAATTTTCCATTGGTTGGATTTGGATAAACTGCCAGAACCAAAGGCAGGCTAATGATTCCATCAACGCCAACACTTATATAATCTGTTTTCGTAATTGTGTTGTTTCCAAATTCATTTGTAGCCTTAAGTGTAACAGAATAAATACCATAAGCATTGTATTGTATCAATGGATTTTGATCTGTTGAAACATCAGGTGTTCCACCTGTAAATATCCATTCCCATGCAGTTGGGTTGTTGGTCGAAAGATCAGTAAACTGAACGTTTTCACCTTCGAGCAGCGATGTTGGGGTTGCTTCGAAATTGGCAACAGTTGGTGGATTAACACAACCTCCGAGCGGTGTGGCAAAAATACTGTCACCGGCAGCATTCATGGCAATGTACTCTGTTGAAGCTTTCCAGTTAACAGGAAGTGCGTTATTGCTTGAAGGATCACAAAGAGTTAAAGATGGACCCTGGCCGTTAGCCTCAGGATACCATGGAGCAGCATTTGCATAAGTTACCTCATCGATTGTAACACCATATTTGTCTTTCAACGTAATGGCTTCGCCCGAATTGCTTAATCCGCCTGATGTCCATTGCAATGATGGTTTCCCAAATGTATTTTGGATTGCAGATGAGTTAACTGAAACTAGCACATATTCGCCGGTAGCCAATGTAACTGATGGAAACTCAAACACAATACCTGTTGAGAAATGGAATCCCTCAAGGTTCATTGAATTTCCGAGGTTATATATTTCGATAAACTCGAGGCTGTCGGTTCCTGATTCGGGTGGGTTAAACATTATTTCGGTAATTACCAGGTTAGCACCGCTGCTGCATGACGAGCCTGGTGAGGCATAAATTGCTTCTCCTAATCCGTTAACAGCTACCTGGTTGCTCGAAGCTGACCAGTTTTCGCCTGATGAATTGTCGAGTGTTGTGTTGCAGAAAGTGAGTGATGGTCCTCCGTTATTAGGGGTTGTTGGCCAGGGTGCAGTTGGCAGATAGTAAACATTATCCTTAACCTGACCGATGGCATCGTTAAGTACAATTGGTTCTCCGGCATCGTCAAGGAAGCCATCCGTCCATTGTGCACAGTTAATTCCAAATGTATTTTGCATTGAAGCGGCATCGCGTGCAACAACATAGTATGAATTTGGGGCTATACTGATATCAGGAAATACATAACTAACACCTTGCGAGAAATACCAATCCTTCATATTAACACTTGCCGAACCGGTGTTGAATAGTTCAATAAATTCAATGGTGTCATTACCTCCGTCAATAGGATTGTACATGATTTCAGTAATCATAATGTTGTTACTCGAATTGTAAACCATATCACCCAGATTTCGGCTTGTGATATGATCTCCGTCGATGCGCGAATTAGGGATAACAACCAGATCCTGTGTTACTACAGGTATTGGAGTGCCAATATAATCCACATCGAAAAAGGTAGTTCTGAAATCAGCTCCTGTGCTGGCATTGTCTGTAACAGGGTACATAACTCCATTTGCGAAATTACCGCTTGGGCTTGCGAAAGTAATGCTGGGCACTTTAATGATTTCGGCTTCATAATTATCCCAGTTAGCGTATAGTTGAGCAAGGGTAACAACCTCAGGAGTAATGCTGTTACCGCTTGATGCTGCCGGACCAGGGTCCGAAACCGGGGTAAACTGTGTCATTCCATTGAATACGGCAACTGTTCCTGTAATATTTGTGATCGCATCACCAATTGCATATGTTGTAGTGATTTTTCCTGCATTATCGTCTATAAGAATTGCTGCAGTAGCATCCTGAATGTATTTCTGCTTGCGGAATGTTTGCTGAAAAGTTAAAATCCCCTGACCTACATATGTGTATTCAATACCGGGAGCTACAGCCCTGAGTTCTGCCAAAGTTGCTATTTGGGCAGGAGGAGAAACAATGCTGAATATACCACTCAAACCGGTTGCGGTAACCGGTATATCAGTAATGCGGATTTTGCAATCGCTGCTCAAAGCTTGACCTGCCGGAATACTCCATGCCCATGTACCTGTTGATGCAGCTATGCTTGGGTTAAGTGTTGTCCAGGTTGGAGTGCCTGCTGAAGCATTATCGGTAAACTCAATCTTTACGTTTGGATTGGTAAGCGAAGCCGACCAAGTAATATTGTGGGTGGTTCCCTGGCGCCACGCTGCGCCTGCTGCTGGTGAACCCACGGTTAAACTGGTTGATGCCGTGCCTCCGGCAACAACAGCCCAGGTTGATCCGATCCGGATGCCATCCAGTTTGACATTGACCAGATTTCCGATTGTACCTTGTCGTAGAGCAACAGTTCCCATGTCAACAGGATCTGATTGCGATACATCAGCGGCTGTAACTGTAGCTGCTGGCTCAGTTGCGCCAATAACAGGATTGATGATAAGCGAAACTACATCATTAGCCGTGCCATCAACAAAAGTGTATTTAACGATTATCAGGTAGGTGGTGTTTAAAGCGTAGTTGAATGCTGTATAAACAGGAGGATTTGATGAACCTCCGGTATGTGCAATTCCAAAAGCAAGGTTAGTTCCTCCATCATGTTTTACAAAAACACGCGATTTAAATGATGTTCCCATCGAGGCTGCTCCTAAGTGGAAGAAATAGTCGCCGGTAGCTGATGTGCTTGTAACATTTACAAGGACGGACGCATAAAAAGAACCTGTGTTTTGAGCTGTAAAGGTTTTGCTGACATCTTCGCCAGTTGCAACCAGTGATACTTCCTCACCGATACCTGAGGACAGATACCCTGTATATGAAATGGAAGTTGCTGTAGTGGCAACCGAATTTGTCCCTGCTCCGGAGTGTGCTGTCCATCCGTTTGCTGTTAATAGACTTCCGACAGGATAACTAAAGTTTTCTTCAAAAAGAAGTTGGCCCTTTCCGTTCATGCTCAATCCAAAGATGAAAATGAAGGACATCAAGCCATAGAGTAATAGTTTTTTCATAAGATTATGTATTAGTATGTATTCAAATTAATTTTTCTGTTAAAAGAACTACCAATATTACTTTTTTTTTGCTTCGAGATAACATTTTTAATTAATTTAACATGATTTTTCTGCAAAAAAAAGGTTTGCAAAAGCAAAAGGCTGTATCTTAATTTGATACAGCCTTTTGCATATATTAACAGGTAAGCTGATTATTTCACCTCTTCGAAGTCAACATCTGTAACTTCCTGATCAGATGCTTTTGCCTGATCGGGTCCGGGTTGACCTTGTTGTTCAGCACCCGGTTGGTTTGTTTCTTGTGTTGTTTTATACATTTCTTCGCTTGCAGCCTGCCATACGCTGTTTAATTCGGCCATTGAACTGTCAATACCAGCAATATCACGGTTTTTGTGGGCTTCACGGAGTTTATTCAGAGCTAGTTCAATTGGTTCTTTTTTATCAGCAGGAAGTTTGTCGCCAAACTCTTTCAACTGGCGTTCTGTCTGAAAAATCAATGAATCTGCTGTATTGATTTTATCAATTTCTTCCTTCACCTTGCGGTCAGCTTCAGCATTCAGTTCGGCTTCTTCTCTCATTCGCTTGATATCAGCATCGGTAAGTCCCGAAGATGCTTCAATACGAATCTGTTGCGATTTCCCGGTTCCTTTGTCCTTTGCAGATACATGAAGGATTCCGTTGGCGTCGATATCAAAAGTAACTTCCACTTGTGGTATGCCCCTCATTGCTGGTGGTATGCCATCCAAATGGAAACGGCCTAAACTCTTGTTGCCTGTAGCCATTGGACGTTCGCCCTGCAGAATGTGAATTTCAACTGATGGCTGATTGTCGGATGCAGTGCTGAAAGTTTCTGATTTACGGGTTGGAATGGTAGTATTCGACTCAATAAGTTTGGTCATTACACCGCCCAAAGTTTCAATTCCTAATGAAAGAGGTGTTACATCAAGTAACAAAACATCCTTAACATCACCGGACAAAACACCGCCCTGTATTGCTGCTCCTATAGCTACAACTTCATCAGGATTAACTCCTTTTGATGGGGCTTTGCCGAAGAAATCTTCAACTGCCTTTTGAATTGCAGGAACCCGGGTTGAACCACCAACCAGTATAACTTCATTTATGTCAGCATTAGTAAGACCAGCATCGCGCATTGCGTTACGGCAAGGTTCGATGGTATCGCGCACCAAATCATCAATCAGTTGTTCGAATTTTGCTCTGGTCAATGTACGTACAAGATGCTTTGGCATTCCGTCAACCGGCATAATATAAGGAAGGTTGATTTCTGTTGATGATGAACTTGAGAGTTCAATTTTGGCTTTTTCAGCAGCTTCTTTCAAACGCTGCATTGCCATTGGATCCTTGTGAAGGTCAATGCCTTCATCTTTTTTGAATTCTTCAGCTAACCAGTCGATAATTCGATGGTCGAAATCATCGCCACCAAGGTGAGTATTTCCATTGGTCGACTTAACTTCAAAAACGCCTTCACCTAATTCAAGAATGGAAATATCAAAAGTTCCGCCACCAAGATCGTAAACAGCCACCTTAATGTCTTTATGTTTTTTATCCAATCCATATGCCAAAGCTGCTGCAGTTGGTTCATTGATGATACGCCTTACCACAAGTCCGGCAATTTCACCAGCTTCTTTTGTAGCCTGACGCTGCGAATCGCTGAAGTAAGCAGGAACAGTAATAACAGCTTCGGTTACAGGTTGTCCGAGGTAATCTTCAGCAGTCTTTTTCATTTTTTGTAAAATGATAGCTGAAATTTCCTGTGGAGTAAAAGTTCTGTCATCAATTTTAACACGTGCAGTATTATTGTCACCTTTAACTACAGTAAAAGGCATACGCTTAATTTCTTTAGTAACCCTGTCATAGGTTTCACCCATAAACCGTTTGATTGACGAAACCGTTTTGGTAGGGTTGGTGATAGATTGCCTTTTGGCCGGATCACCCACTTTACGTTCGCCATTTTCGGTAAAAGCAACTATCGAAGGAGTTGTGCGTTTCCCTTCACTGTTCGGAATTACTACCGGTTCGTTGCCTTCCATTACGGAAACGCAAGAGTTTGTAGTTCCAAGATCAATACCAATTATTTTTCCCATTATATTTTATTTTTTCAATTAATAACTTGTTTTTCGTGACTAAACCATTGTTCAATCATTATGCCACAAATGATTCATCATGGCCTAAAAACAGTTTGGAAGAGGAATGTTGAAACTGAAAAATTGGATTATTTATATATTAAGTGATTGTTTTACTGCTATATGCAAAATTTGTATTAAGTAAAAATTTGTTCATTCATCTGTAGTAGGAAAAATGACAGCCGGAAATTCGTGCTGACAAAACGGCAGAAAAGATAGTACTTTTGATGGGATTTCAAGCTGCATTAAGCTGTTTATACAACAGCTCTTTCACATCCAATCAGCTGGTCAGTTAGCAAAAACAACTTACCACCTTTCGGTTAGTTAGGCTTTGCAAATTTCAGGTTTGTAGTAGTTGAAAGGTCTTGCACTGTTTCGGCGGCAAGTGGAATAAGCATGTTAATCTGATATCTGCAGGAAAATAGTCCAAACCCATTTGTGATATTGTTGTAAACCGGTTTGTCAATAAGAACTCCGGTTGAAGGGGAATTTGATTCGAGATATGCGTTAAATTCGTCGCCAATAGTTGTAACTTCCAGATCACATAACCATGCAAAACGCGCTGTTACAGCAGCTTCTGCATCAGCATCGGGATAAGGAATTTTATCCTCACAAAGCAGGTAGAACTGTTCATTCGAATATCCGACTGAACTCTCGCCTGAGCCATCTGTTTTTTCAGAAGTAACTTCAGGAAATACCCAATCAATTTTGCGGTAAACAGTATCGCCCGATCCAGTCGTTAACTCTTTAAAATTAAAATAAAACCTGAACTGGTACCTCTTTCCATATTTAGCATTTTCCCATATAAACTTACCCTGCTGAGTACTTGATCTTTTAAAACTCAAACTTTTTTTTACTGCGTTTGGTGATGGTCTGGTAAAATTAAAATTATGTACCAACCTTGTTACTGAACTAACTTCATACCCTGTTTTTTTGTGTGTAACTTTCAGTTCATAAGTGTTTTCCTGGTTCAATGGTTCCAGCGAATAGTAGAATAATTGATTAGGCGAATAGAAATCACCCGCTTGTTTATTGGATAAGGTAATGGTATCGAAAACAATTTCCTTCGTAATTCCACCTGGTGTTGTTTCTTTTAAAATTACATTTATATCAGCTCCAAAAGTGGATGAGTCGGCAACCTGGGCATAGGTTAGCGAATTTCCATCACCCAGAAATGCCTTGTTAATCCGAAGGTATTGTACGCTATCATTTTGATTTAATAAGCCATAAACTATAGCTACTTCTTTGTAATCAGCAATTACATCAAAATCTGTTTCGCACGACAGCATATGGCCGGCAACAATCAAAACGAGAAATAATCGGAATATTTTTTTCATTATCAGTGATTGGGATGTTATAATTCAATCCGCAAAAGTAAGTATATTTTGCATTCACGATAGTTTGCACGCTATCAAATAACGATTGAATGTATTTCTTTGTAATTTTGTGAGCCAAACAAATGAACTTGATTGTTAATTTGAAGGATTGATTTTATTAATGCCAGGCAAAACCATCCATACTATATTTTTATACATGATAGCCAAATCAGGAGTTGTTTCGAAGATTACCACCCATGTGCTACAGGAAATGAAGCATAAGGGTATTAAAATTTCAATGCTTACAGGGTACGATTATTCTATGGCGCGGCTGCTTGATAAGGCAGGAATTGACATTATACTGGTTGGCGATTCAGCTTCCAATGTTATGGCAGGTTTCAGCAGTACGCTTCCTATTACTCTTGATCATATGATTTATCATGCAGCATCCGTAGTGAGAGCTGTAAGCAGAGCACTGGTAGTTGTTGATATGCCATTTGGTACTTACCAGGGTAACTGGAAAGAAGCACTGTCCTCGGCAATCAGAATTATGAAGGAATCAGGTGCCGATGCAGTAAAAATGGAAGGTGGAGTTGAAATTATTGAATCAGTAGAAAGGATTCTTTCAGCCGGTATCCCGGTAATGGGCCATTTGGGTTTAACACCACAATCCATTCATAAATTCGGTACATACGTTGTAAGAGCAACTGAAGAAAAAGAAGCCCGAAAACTTGTTGAAGATTCGCGATTACTCGAAAAGGCCGGGTGTTTCAGTATTGTGCTCGAAAAAATTCCTGCCCGATTAGGAGAAGAGGTTGCCCGTAATGCAAAAATACCGATTATTGGCATTGGCGCTGGTAAAGAAGTTGATGGTCAGGTGCTTGTGCTTCACGATATGCTTGGTATCACAATGGAATTTTCGCCGCGGTTTCTTCGCCGGTATATGAACCTAAGTGAGGATATTGTTTCTGCCGTCCAAAATTATATTGTTGATGTGAAAACATTAGATTTCCCCAATGACAAGGAGCAATATTAAACATATTGATTACTTCGATAAGTTGCAGGTGGAGAATATACTTTTTGAGGACAATCATATTATTGTTATCAACAAGCTTCCTTCGCAAATCGTACAGGGCGATAAAACCGGCGATATAACTCTGGCTGATCGTGTAAAAGAATATATTAAGTTTAAATATAACAAATCAGGCGAAGTATTTCTGGGTGTTGTTCATCGCCTCGACAGACCCGTGAGTGGAGCTATTATTTTTGCCCGAACCAGCAAGTCGCTTACACGGCTCAATGCCTTAATCAAAAACAGGGAAATTAAGAAAACGTATTGGGCTGTTGTTAAAAATAAACCACCCCACACCATGGATACGCTGGTGAACTACCTCAGGCGTGATGAAGCAAAAAATAAATCATTTCTTACTGTTGAGAGTAATAAAAATGCTCAGAAAGCTATCCTTTCTTACAATGTGCTCGCTTGCAGCGACAATTATTACTTGCTGGAGATTGATCTTGAAACAGGCAGGCATCATCAGATCAGGACTCAACTTGCTGGAATAGGATGTCCCATTAAGGGAGATCTTAAATACGGCTTTCCGCGCTCTAATGAAGGCGGTTCCATACATTTACATGCCCGAAAGTTAAATTTCATTCATCCGGTTACACTGAATCCAGTTTCAATTATTGCTGACACTCCCGATGACCCTATATGGAATTTTTTTAACCAGAATTTTAGATAAACTTTTCTATAATTTCGTTTCACTATATAAAATATTATACTGAGATTTTCAAATTCGATATATTATTTTCAAAAACGTTCAACAAAAGGCCTCCTTTTTTCATAATGGGACAGTTGAATGGAGTAAACTATACTTGTTTGGTTGTATGTATCTGATTATCAGATGTTATGGAAATCAGGCATATTGTTTGTTTTAATTTTTGCCGTGGATGGCACGATTTTCCTAATCATTCCTCCTCAAGTCAAAAATTACTTACCAGACAGTTACCATCAGCTCCAGAGGTTTTACCCATGAATATGCCACTAAATAAGTATAAATCAGTTGTTTTGTCAGGGACAATGATCATAGTATTTACTATGACATTTTTCTTTACACCTGATTGCTATGGCAGAGATGGATTAAAACTCTATTCGCAAGGAAATAATTCAGCCTGGAATACAGCTGGTACCTGGTCATTAACGTCGGGCGGCCCGGTTTCCGCGTTTGTACCTCAGGCAAATGATACTATTATTGTTCAAACTTCAGTTATTCAGAATGTTAATATTCTCTTTTCGGAAAGTGGGTGCCTGGAGGTAGTTTCATCAGGCTTATTACGTGGAGATAACCTTGACCTTAGTTTTACAGGTAACTCATTGCTTATCAGCTCCGGTGAGATAAAATCAAACAATCTCAGCTTCGAAGATAATGCATCTTTTTTCCTGAATGAAAATGCAAAAATTACTGTTAATAATTCGTTTACAAACAACTCGTTATTTATTCATGAAATAAACGGCAGACTTATTGTAAATGGTATTTTTTCAAGTTCCTTATTGACAGGATTTACCGGTAAAGGAACTATTAAATCCGTTGAATTTCAGGGTAATGGTTCTGTTTTTAGTCTATCGCAGGCATCTTTAATTCCAGGTGGTTCACTGGTTTCTGAAAGCAACTGGATCGGAACTTCTAATAGCAACTGGGCCGACCCAATCAATTGGTCAGCTAATGTAGTCCCATCAAATAACTCTAATATTTCGGTTCTCTCATCATCTCATAATCCTATTGTAGCTGATTTTGCAAATTGTGCTAACCTTTATATAAACCAGAGTTCTGTACTTATTGTCAATCCTGGGGCTGTTATTGATATATCAGGAAATATCTCAGTAATTGAAGGAGGTAAGCTTTTGTTAAAAAATACCATTTCCGTAAAATCCTCCCTACTTTTTGATGGTGACGTTTCTGGTAAAATTCAGGTTGAATATCCTGTAGTAGCAGGAAAAAATGCACTTATTTCTTCGCCGGTAAGCAATGCCGTAACTGGAACGTTTTTAAATATGTATCTGCGCTCGTATGATGAAACCGCTTCGCAATGGGGCGAATATATTGTTCCAACAGAAGACGAAATTGTTTCCATGCAGGGATATGAGCTTTTTTCAGTATATAATGAAACCAGAATTTTCGAAGGAACCCCTATTAATGTTTCGAAGTCTTTTGCGATTTCAAACGAAGGAAATGGACTTAATCTCACAGGTAATCCTTTCCCTTCCTATATAGATTGGGAAAACAATGAGAATGGTGCATGGCAGCGCAGTTCAATTGCATCCGCAATATACTATCCTGATCCATCAGGTTCAGGGAATTTCGCAGTTTATATGCCTGGTGGCGATGATGCTGTATCCATTAATAATGGAAGCAGATATATTTCGCCCATGCAAGGTTTCTTTGTAAAAGCTTCTCAAAAAGGTGCTTTAATGATTAATGAGAAATCATGTGTACGAAATATCACTGATTCAAAAACTGCACTAAAGAATAACTCCGTTAAATTTAAACTTACTGACAGTGATGGAATGAGTGATGAAGTTATGTTCAGGGTTATAGCAAATTCGAGTTTTGGATTTGATGATAATCTTGATGCAATCAAATTTGAAGGTAGCGCAACGTCAAATTCACTTTTTTTTGGTTCGGATGATGACATACGATATGCTTTAAATACCATACCAACAGTAAACTCATCGCTTGAAATTCCTTTGTATATCACATGTGTTAAAAGTGGAATGTTTAGTGTTTCCGCCGCTGGTGCCTTCAATTTCGAATACCGTTACCCTGTTATTCTCGAAGATACAGAACTTGGATTGTTTATTGATTTACGGGCTGATTCAGTATATAGCTTCTACCATACTACCGAAATGAATTCCAATAGATTTAAAATTCATTTTAATTCAACTCAGGACGTTGATCAACAAGGAGATGGTGTTTCGGAAGTAGTAGTGTATCCTGGTGAAGTTAGAATAAACGGAACAGAAAACGATATTTATACAGCTAAATTATACACAACTGACGGGAAAATGATTTCATCAGCAAAAGGAATACTTTCTGAGGGAATAATTCTGTCGACCGGTAATACTATAGCATCTGGTATTTGTATACTACAGCTAACCAATGGAAGAAGCAAAATGACAAAAAAAATATTTGTAAACTAGTTTGTAAGACACTAATTTTCAAGATGAAAAAAAACTAATGAGAAATTTTAACAACATAGACCTGATGAGAAAGTTGAATATCTTGCTGGCAGAAGATGATGAAATGATTGAGAAGATCACAACATTTTATTTAAGACGTAATGGTCACGAAGTGGATGTTGCGAAAAACGGGAATGAAGCTGTTAGCAGATTCAAAGTTAAAGAGTACGATCTCATCCTAATGGATATTCAGATGCCTGAAATGGATGGTCTGCAGGCTGTGAAAGAAATACGCAAACTGGAACTGGAATATCTTAAAAAAGGTCATACGACCATAATAGCTATCACAACCAATCCCGATAAAGCAGAATGCATGAAAGCAGGTGTTGACGGATATGCACAAAAGCCTTTTAGCTTTGACGAATTAAGTACATTATTTCGTGATTACAATTTAGTTTAGCACTATCTAAATTTTACATCTTAATGTATATTAGCGGGAGTAAGAAATTACTCCCGCTATTTTTTTACTTTTGTGATTAAAACTAACCCGTAGCATGCCAGCAACCCGTTATATGATGTTATTTCTGTTTTTGTTGTCAGCTGTTTTCCCCATGCTGTTAACAGCACAATACTATAACATCGGTCAGGATCCGTCTTCGTTAAAATGGCGTCAGATCAAAACTCATGACTTTCGAATTATATATCCCGTGAATTTCGAGCTCAGAGCGCAAAAAATGAATAGCATTCTCGATTTCGTTTATACAAATGCTACCAAAACACTTACATATAAGCCTAAGCCTATCCCGATCATCATTCACAATTATAATACTGAGCCTAATGCAGTTACAGTGTGGGCTCCTAAGAGAATAGAGTTGTTTACTTCCCCGCCTCAGGACACTTATGCTCATGATTGGATCGATCAGCTCGTAATACATGAATACAGGCATGTGGTGCAGCTTGACCGAACAAACCAGGGATTTACAAAGGTTTTATCATGGTTCATGGGCGAACAGGCTGCTGCATCAATAAACGGAATATTTGTTCCTTCGTGGTTTATGGAAGGAGACGCAGTATGTACCGAAACATCTCTCAGCCATTCGGGAAGAGGCCGTTTACCAGCTTTTGAAATGCTTCTGAGGACTCAGATTTCGGAAAAAGGTGCATTTACTTATGATAAGGCTGCTATGGGCTCCTATAAATCTTTTGTCCCAAACCAATATGCTTTGGGATATTCGCTGGTAGCAAATGTGAGACGAAAGTATGGCTATCAGACCTGGGTGAGCGCACTTGATGCAGTGGCCCGAAAACCATACATTATTACACCTTTCAACAAAGGATTAAAGAAAGCAACAGGATATGGGAAGGAGAATTTGTACCGCATATCAATGCATGATATGGATAGCATGTGGAAGTATCAGGATGTAAATACTTTCAAAACTCCATATGTGCAAATAAGTGCTCAAAGTAATATGAAATACGAAAACTATAAATTTCCGTACTATCTGAATGATACATTAGTGGTTGCTGAATTTACCAGTTTAGATGATATAACCCGGTTTGTAATTATTGCTCCTAATGGGTTTAAGCAAGTAGTCAATACACCCGGTTTCTTGTCATCTGAAAATTATTCAATAGAAAACCTGCCTGCTTCTGCTAATTTATCCAAGATCAATAAAGGAGAAAAATCCTTCAAGCACTTTCAGCTTGCCTGGACAGAATCAATCAACGACCCTCGCTGGGGACAACGTAGCTTTTCGGTAATCAGAATTTTTGATGGTGAAACCGGAAAAACCAGAGAGTTAACAGCTAAAGGGCGTTATTTCGCGCCGGCTTTTTCGCCCGATGGTAAGTCAATAGCTGCGATTACCGTTAGTCCGGAGAACAGAAGTTCTCTTGTTATAATCAGTTTAGTGACAGGAAAGGAAACTGATACCATCATTACTTCTTTGACAGATTTTTTTATGACTCCTTCCTGGTCAAATGATGGAACAATGTTGGTTTTTACACAACTGGATGCCCATGGTAAAAGTATAGTCGTAAATGATGTGGCGAAAAAAGAAGTGTTAACGATAATTCCTGCTACTTATACTGACATTGCAAACCCTGTGTTTGCCGGTGAATATGTGCTTTTTAATGGCTCATATTCCGGTATCGAAAATATTTATGCAGTTGACCTATCAGATTCCGAAAAAGTATATCAGGTTACCTCAGCCAGGTTCGGTGCCTGTAATGCCAACCTAAGTCCTGATGGTAAAAGAATTGTTTACTCAAATTATACCTCTGACGGCTACAGTGTGGTAGAAGCTGATTTTAATCCTGAATCCTGGAAACCGATAAATGAAGTTGTGGATTTTTCTCCGTCGCTTTATAAACACCTTGTTGACGAGGAAGCCGTTGATTTTGATTTCCAGTCGGATACAACTTTAACTTACCAATCAGAACCCTATAAAAAAGGCTTGCATATTTTTAATTTTCATAGCTGGGCACCGGCTTACATAAATTATATGGACGGCGAAAATGGCGCCGGTATTTCATTTATGTCGCAAAATGACTTGAGCACAGCTACCACAATTATCGGTTATAAATATGATATGGCCGAAAACACAGGAAAAGTTACACTTGATTTTAGCTGGCAGGCCTGGTATCCGATGATTGATTTAAAAATATCCCAAGGTGCTCGTGCAGCATATACTGGAGGCGATAGTTCTGTAAGGTATAATTTTAACGAAACAATTATTAGTGGAGGTTTAACCTTGCCGTTAATTTTTACAGGTGGTAAATATTATAAAGGATTTCGCTTACAGGCTTTTACATCGTGGTATAATATCACCATTAATACATTGCCCGATGAGGATAGACTTACCGGCACCATTCAGTCGCTTGATTATAGTTTTTACGCATACCGGCTTATAAAACAATCGTCTAAAGATTTGTTTCCACGTTGGGGGCAGTCTATCACAGGTAGTTACCGGCACTCCCCATTGGGTGATAATAATCTGGGAAGCATTGTTTCGGTCGGAACCCGGTTTTATTTCCCCGGCCTGATCAGGCATCATGGTATTAGGGTTGATTTGAACTTGCAATATAAATATGAAGGTAGTTATTCCTACAGCAATCAAATTAATCTGCCACGTGGATACAATTATATTAATGCTGAGCAATTGGCGCTTTTTGCTTTGAACTATAAATTTCCTGTTGCTTACCCTGATTTTGCTTTAGGGCCATTAATCTATTTTAAACGATTAAAAGCAAATGTGTTTTTTGACGGTGGGAGTGCATCAGGACATCATGAAACCCGGCAACTACAATCTACAGGGGTTGAATTAACCTCCGACATGCACTTACTCCGGTTTGTATTTCCAGTTGATCTTGGTGTCCGCGTAGGTTTTCGGCCTCTTGAAAAGCAATATTTTGCCGATTTCCTTTTTTCTGTAAATTTGTAAACACTTTTCAAACCGGACTACATGAAATTCATTCTGAAATTACTTGTTACTTCACTGGCCGTTTTCTTTGGGGATTATATTCTGGATGGCGTTTATCTTCGGGGATTCCCAACGGCTATTCTGGTAGCATTTGTTGTCGGTTTTTTAAATGCTTTCCTAAGGCCGATACTGGTAATTCTAACAATCCCTTTTACTCTTTTGACGTTTGGACTTTTTCTCCTTGTAATCAATGCAGCAATTATTCTCCTTACTGATTTTGCTCTCGAAGGCTTTACTGTTGATAATTTTTTTACCGCTGTTTTGTTTTCAATCATTGTATCTGTCATTACCTGGCTGCTCGAGGCCATTGCCAGGCCGAAATCAGATAGGAAACCAGCTTCCTGAAATGACCATAGTTGTATTCAAAATCACAATACTCAAAACCCCTAAATTTATGCACCACCGTTTTATTACTGACCAGACTGAAATTGACGAAATAATTAATAAGTGTCAGGTTTGTTATGTAAGTATGGTTGACGAAAACAATCTGCCCTATGTTCTTCCGTTTAATTTCGGTTATATCAATGGAGTAATATTTCTGCACTCCGCTCAAAAAGGGCATAAAATTGACATTTTACGAAAAAACCCATCGGTTTGTATTGCATTCAGTACTGATCACCAGTTGCGTAACCAGAGCGAGTCCGTTGCATGCAGCTATAGCATGAAATACCGTAGTGTATTGGCTTTTGGCAAAGTTGAGTTTATCGATGATATTGAAAATAAAGTTGAATTTATGAATCAGGTTATGTCTCATTATACTGATAAAGAATTCACATATAATGAACCTTCATTGCGTGAGGTATGCACCTATAAAGTAAATGTTGCGAAATTTACGGCAAAAATTTACGGATATTAAGCTCCTGTTTTCAGGTACTTTGAGCGAAATTTAGAGTGGATATATGCAAAAGCTGTACCGGCAACAACTCCCATTATTGCTCCTGTTAAAATGTCGCCAGGATAATGAACTCCAAGATAGATTCGGCTGTAAGTAGTTAAAAATGCATATATCAATGCGATAGAAATCAGATAATTGCGCCCTTTTGTAACCGCTGCAATAACAAAAAAAGCAACAGAAAACGAATTAGCCGAATGCGCGGAATAAAACCCGTACATGCCACCACGATATCCATTTACAGTATGTACCAAATTCTGTAAATGTGGTTCATGTGTTGGCCTGAAACGCATAAAACTATCTTTAACCAGGTTGCTTAACTGATCAGATGCTGTAATCATTAGTACGATAGCCACTAAAACTGTCCAGTAATGCCTGGGATATTTTTTATACAATAACCATAGAAACCATACATAGAGTGGTGTCCAAAAAAGCATACTGCTGCAAAGCCACATGATAGTATCCCCGAAAGAGTTGTGCTGAGCATTCAGAAAAAGAAATAGATTTTCATCAATGGTTTTTAATGTTTCAAGCATCAGGCAATAGTTTCATCAAAAGTAAATAAAACAGGTGTTCAGAAACTATCAATGAATTATATTTCTTTTAATTGATCAATAGTTAACACAGAACCTGTTTCAATTGCCGGGCTAAAAATCACATCAAGAATAATTCGGGCAACATCATCAACTTTCGAAAGTTGACCTTCTTCATGGAGCTGTATGAATATGTTTCGGTCAGGGAATAGGTTCTCATCCGTATTCCTTATTAGTTGCTGCATGTTTGTATCAATAATACCGGGTGCTAAGGCAAATATTGTGGCTGGATTTTTCTCCGTGCTTTGTTCAAGACCTGCAGTTTTGGTGAGCATATCCAAACCTCCTTTCGAGCTGCAATATACGCTCCAACCTTTGAATGGATGCGATGATGCACCGGATGAAATATTTAATATCACTTTAGGTATCGGCAAAGCTTCTGTTTTAGCCAGAAAAACTGAACTCAATATAAACGGGGCAAGTAAATTCAGGTTCAGATGCTTTTCGGCCATCTCAAAATCAATGGATTTAACAGGAGCAACTGGCTCGAGCATTCCTGCATTATTAATTAGTACAATTTTATCATTATCAGTCAGATGTATTTTTCCAAAAACACTATTGATAAACAATTCTGCCTGATCCCGTTCACTAAGATCGGCTTCGTGATAAAATATGGGCACATTCAGCGAAGAAGCATATTCCACCAGGTCTTCGTTCATTGTTCGGGAAACCGCAAAAAGAGTATTTCCCGGTACAATAATTGTTTTTGCCAGGGCTTCACCTATGCCTCGCGATGTTCCTGTTATGATAAAGTAATTCATAAATTTTAGTTCTTTAAAATGTTCATTTATTATACTCCATATTGTCGCCTGTAAACATTGATGTAAATGTACAAACAACTGAACATTCCATATGTTTTCATGTTCAATATCAAACATTATTATAATTCGAACATTTCGTTAACCACCCATTTCTTTTTCTAAAAAAAACAATTGAACCTCGCTATGAATAATGCAGTTTTTATTTTTGATTATCCAGCTAACGAACAGGTCAGGACATATGCTCCCGGATCGCGCGATCGCAAAGACTTGCAGGCTGAACTCGACAGGTTGAGTTCGGACGTAATGGAAATTCCTTTAATTATTGGAGGGAAAGAAGTTTATACCAACGATATAGATACCGTAAAAATGCCTCACGACCATGGGCATGTGCTTGCACGTTACCACAAGGCCGGTGCGAAAGAAATAAAAATGGCAATTGATGCAGCTCTCAAAGCACACCGCGAATGGGAGTCGTTTTCATGGTTCGAAAGGGCTTCGGTAACACTGAAAGCTGCAGAACTGCTGTCGAAAAAATATCGGATGCTGATAAATGCATCAACAATGCTCGGGCAGAGTAAAAGCGCCTACCAGGCCGAAATTGATGCCGCATGTGAAACTATTGATTTTCTGCGTTTTAATGCCCACTATATTTCTGATATTTATAACGAACAGCCTCATAGCGATCCGGGAATAATAAACCGCCTCGAATACCGTCCGCTCGAAGGATTCGTGTTTGCAGTAACACCTTTTAATTTTACTGCCATTGCTTCTAATCTGAATATGGCTCCTGTACTTATGGGTAATACTACCATATGGAAACCTGCAACTACTTCTATATTATCTAATTACATTCTGATGCAGGTTTTTAAAGAAGCCGGATTGCCTGATGGGGTTATAAATTTCATTCCCGGTCAGGGAGCAGCTGTCGGCAACCAGGTATTAGCAGATAAATATTTCGCAGGGTTGCATTTTACCGGTAGTAATGGTACTTTCAACAAACTATGGCAGAATACAGCTGCCAATCTTTCGAATTACCGTTCGTACCCACGTATAGTTGGTGAAACCGGTGGTAAAGATTTTGTTCTTGTTCATCCAAGTGCTGGAGTTGATGAAGTTTCAACAGCATTGGTGCGTGGCGCTTTTGAATACCAGGGACAGAAATGTTCAGCTGCATCAAGAGCTTATGTTCCTGAAAGTATGTGGCCGGCTGTGAAAAAGAGGGTTGGGGAAATGCTTGCGGAAATCAAGGTTGGTGATGTACGCGATTTCAGCAATTTCATGAATGCCGTTATCGACGAAAAATCATTTGATAATATTTCTAACTATATAAGCAAAGCAAAAAATACCAGCGATGCAGAAGTTGTTTTCGGTGGTACCGGGGATAAATCAAAGGGCTTTTTCGTTCAGCCAACTATTATCCAGGCTCATGATCCTCATTTTGTTACCATGACTGAGGAAATTTTCGGTCCGGTTTTAACCGTTCATGTTTATAAAGATAAAGATTTCGATCAAACTGTCCGTTTGGTTGACGAAACTTCGCCTTATGGCCTGACCGGTTGTATTTTTGCTCAGGATCGTGGTGTACTGGTAAAAGCAGCTGATGAACTTAAATATGCTGCCGGAAACTTCTACTTTAATGATAAACCTACCGGTGCTGTGGTTGGTCAGCAACCCTTCGGCGGATCGCGCCAAAGTGGTACCAACGATAAAGCCGGAAGCCACCTTAATCTGTTGCGCTGGATTAGCCCGCGTACAATAAAGGAAACACTTATACCACCTACCGATTACACTTATCCATTTATGAAGGCAGATAAGTGCCACTGATTTTAAATTATCTTTGCCGGCTTAGTCCGGCATTTTTTTTATGAATTCTCTCCACTGACTCAGAAACTTTTTTTATGACGCAACATCGTAACGGTAAAATACTGGCATTACTTTTTACCGGTGTTTTGATGGGAGCCCTCGATATTTCGATTGTAGGCCCAGCTATACCAGCTATTGAACAAACCATTAAAGTTGACCATCGCTCGCTAAGCTGGATTTTTAGTATTTACGTTCTGTTCAATCTGGTTGGGGTTTCTCTGCTTGCAAAACTATCTGACCTTTACGGACGACGCAATATTTACATCTTCTCGGTTGCGGTTTTTGCACTTGGTTCGGCCGTTGTTGCCATGTCCGACAATATTACTTTTCTGCTAATAGGGCGTGCCATTCAAGGATTTGGTTCCAGTGGTATTTTTCCTGTAGCCTCAGCTGTGATTGGCGATATTTTTCCGCCGGAAAAGCGTGGGCGTACACTCGGAATGATAGGTGCGGTGTTTGGAATTGCTTTTATAATCGGGCCGGTTATAGCCGGCGTTCTATTGTTATGGTTCGATTGGAATGCTTTGTTTCTGGTTAATCTTCCTATTGCTGCCGTTGTGATTTTTTACTCATGGCGGTTACTTCCTTCGAAAAAGAGTTTGCTGAAACCTTATTTTGATTGGATGGGAATGGTTCTGATTGCTGTTCTGGTTTCATCTTTTGCTTATGGTATCAATAATATCGATGCTGCTGAAGGCTTTAAAGGAATTTTTTCCATTGAGGTTTATCCTTTTTTAATAATTACAATGATAACCTTGCCGCTCTTTATTTTTATTGAAAAGCGCTCGCCTTCTCCGGTAGTGAAAATTCAGCTGTTTGATGTAAAGCAAATCCGCATAGTTGGGATTGTAGCTTTCGGAACAGGAATTATTCAGGCTGTCACTATTTTTGTTCCTGAGCTGGCTGTTAATGTTTTTGGTGTTTCCACATCCGAAGCCAGTTTTATGCTTATCCCATTTGTGCTGGCTATTGCAATCGGTTCGCCGGTAGCTGGCCGATTGATCGACAAAATCGGTTCGCGCTCTATAGTAATGGCCGGACTTCTTTTTGCAGGCTCCGGATTGATTGTTTTTTACATGGATTCAGCTTCGAAAGTTAATTTCTATACAGCCGGAATGCTTATGGGACTTGGGTCGGCAATGCTCCAGGGATCTGCCTTACGATATATTATGCTCAATGAGGTTCAATCATCGGAAAGGGCATTGGGACAAGGTATTATAACTCTTTTTACCAGCACCGGGCAAATGACCGGTGCAACCTTAATTGGAATTATTGTAGCATCATTCACATTGAGAGCTGATGGTTATTCGCAAAGTTTCCTGGTTATTGCAATTATTGCTTTTTCGGTTTTAATGCTCAGCTACAGGCTTAAAAGCAGGAGTGAAGAACTGGCAAGCACTTCGGCAGTTGCAAGTTAAGCAAGCATTCCTGCTGTTACATTTACTTTATCGGTTTCATAATTTCCTAATGCTGAATTTGACCTAAATAGTTTCGTTTTGTTTTTTAAAAGCATCCTCCTGGTACAGGCAAAGTTTTCATTAGCATTCTAACAAAAAACGGATACAAATATTCGTTGCTATAATCGTTGCTATAAACTTTGGAGTAATTTTAGAAACTTTTACTCTTTGTGTTCAACGTATAAATATGTTTCAACACGGCTTAGCTCTAATGAAATATTTGATTTATCAATTAAAAGAGCACTCTTTTTGTTAAACTATTTATGAAGGTATGAATAAATAGCCGAAGTTGTTTTTAACAAAACAAGGAAAAATGTTGATAACTTTCTGTATTCAGGTTTAAACATTTTAATAAATTTGTTTCATAGTATTTGTTAAAAGAATTAATGTTTTCTTAACAACCAGGTCATTCACTTTGATGTCTTTAAATTAATTTTGCAGCGTTTTTCAATGAGTATCTAATCCATTCAGCGGATATTAAATCCTCTTTCCTGTATATTCTTACCAAACCATAAATTAACCAAACCAATCTACCTTTATGAAAAAAGCTGATAATTTAATTCGAAGATTTATTAAGCAGGTTATGCTTATTTCAATCTTTATGATGAGTGTGACTTTTGTTTTCGGGCAAGTTACTACCTCCGGCATAAACGGAGTAATCTCAGGCGCAAATGGCGAAACCTTACCCGGAGCAACGGTTTTAGCATTGCATACGCCTTCAGGTTCGCAGTATGGAACAACTACCGATCCTGATGGCAACTACCGCATTCCTAATATGAATGTTGGAGGTCCTTACAAAATAACGGTGTCTTATGTTGGATTCGAAAATTTTGTTCAGGATGAAGTATATCTGAATCTGGGACAGACATTGAAACTTAATGTTACTCTCAGCCAACAGGCTGCAACAATTACAGGTATAGAAGTTCTCGGAAACCGTAATAATGTTTTTGACGGCAATCGTACTGGATCTGAAACTAACCTCAGCATACAAGCTATTGAGCGTATGCCTTCAATTGGCCGGAATATGTCGGATTATACTCGTTTAA
>JBBSDC010000038.1:0-29945 GCA_038249705.1 Bacteroidales bacterium
CCTGATTATAATTTTAAGGCATATTTTTAGGGATGGAGATTTCTTTCATCTCTTATTTTTAATTTTATTAAATCAGAACGAAATGAAAAAAATATTTTTCATCATGTTGATTATATTATTGTCAATCAACATGATAGCAATCTCAGGTAATAATTTGATCGAAAAAACAAGCTTGTCGGGCAAAATTACTGACAGCAAAACAGGCGAAGCACTTCCCGGTGTTGCCGTTTATCTTCCCGATCTGAAAACAGGAACAACTTCTAAAGCAGATGGAACCTATAAACTGGATAATTTACCGAAAACCAAGGTTTTGGTTCAGGTAACTTTTATCGGCTACAAATTAATAGCCGAAACTGTTGACCTTAGCCTAGTGAATGTAAAAGATTATAGAATGGAGGTATCCGTAACCGAACTCAACGAAGTAGTTGTTACCGGATTATCAAAAGCTGCTGAGCGAAACCGCACTCCTACACCCATATCCATAATCCCGTCTTTACAGTTGTTGCAAAATTCATCCTCAAATATAATTGATGCGCTTGCCAAACAACCTGGTATTTCGCAGGTTACAACCGGTCCTGGTATTTCAAAACCGGTTATCCGGGGTTTAGGATATAACAGAATTATCACACTCAACGATGGAATCAGGCAGGAAGGTCAGCAATGGGGCGATGAACATGGAATTGAAATAGATGAGTTTGCAGTTAGTAAAGTGGAAATATTGAAAGGTCCGGCAAGTTTGTCATATGGCTCCGATGCCATGGCCGGAGTAATTAATTTTATTGCAGCACCAACTTTGCCCGAAGGAGTTATTGAAGGAAAAATCTTAACTGAATACCAAACCAATAATGGTTTATTTGGGGCTTCGGCAAATGTAGCGGGCAATAAACATGGGTTTATATGGGATGTCCGTTTCAGCGATAAGATGGCACATGCCTATCAGAATAAATACGATGGATATGTTTTGAATTCGGGGTTTAAGGAAACCACCGGCACTGCAATTCTGGGTTTAAATAAATCGTGGGGATATTCGCACTTGCACCTGAGTATTTATAACATGGTTCCCGGAATTGTTGAAGGTGAGCGCGACAGTGTCTCGGGAAAGTTCATTAAACCGGTTATTATGGATGGTAATGCCGAAGATTTTGCCCTTGCTACAAATAATGATTTCCTTTCCTATAAATCTCAGACTCCATATCAGAAAATTAATCATTATAAAGCTGTTTTGAATAATAGTTTTATCCTTGGCAACTCTACTTTGAAATCAACACTGGGCTGGCAACAGAACAGGCGCAAGGAGTTTGGGGATATTCTGTCACCGGATGTGTATGGATTATACTTTTTTTTGAATACTTATAATTATGATCTGCGGTTGTTACTTCCTGATTATAATGGTATTGATATCTCATTTGGAGTAAACGGAATGCAACAATCCTCCCAGAATAAAGGTACTGAATTCTTGGTTCCGGCGTATAATTTGTTTGATGCAGGAATATTCGCAATTGCCCGTAAATCATACGATAAACTGGAAATAAGTGGCGGTTTGCGATTTGATACCAGGATCGAGAATGGTAAAGATCTTTACCTTGATGCCGAAGGCCAGCCGGTTGCTTTTCCTGATGAGGATTCGTATCACCAGTTTACTGCGTTCAATTCAACTTTTTCAGGCTTTTCAGGAAGCCTCGGATCAACCTACCAGTTTTCGGAAAAACTTTTCACAAAAGTAAATGTTTCGCGTGGTTTCCGGGCACCGAATATTGGAGAAATAGGTTCAAACGGCGTACATGAAGGAACCCTCCGCTACGAGTTGGGCGATCCGAAACTGAAGTCCGAAAGCAGTCTGCAACTCGATTATGCGCTTGGATTTAACTCCGAACACATCTCTGCCGATCTGGATTTGTTTACCAACAGTATCAATAATTTTATTTTTTTACGCAAACTCGAAAATGTTTCAGGTACTGATTCTATTATCGATGGGTACAGCGTTTTTAAGTACGCTGCAGGAAATGCTAACCTCACTGGTGGCGAATTAACCATTGATATTCATCCTCATCCTCTTGATTGGATTCATTTTGAAAATTCATTCTCGTATGTAAACTCCGTATTGAAAAATCAACCCGACTCTTCAAAATACCTGCCACTTACACCTGCGGCTAAGTTTACTTCTGATTTAAAGGCAACCTCGGGCAATTTTGGGAAATACTTTAAAAATGTATTTGTTAAATTTGGAGTTGCATATTATTTCAAACAAAATCATTATTATGCTGCATATGCAACCGAAACAGCAACTCCCGGCTATGCTCTATTGAACCTGAGCGCCGGTGGCGATATTAGGAATAGTAAAAAAACATTGTTTTCTCTGTTTATTACTGCCGACAATTTACTTGATGCCGCCTACCAAAGTCACCTGAGCCGTTTAAAGTATGCGCCTGAAAACTTTGCGACCGGTCGCAGCGGCGTTTACGATATGGGCAGGAATTTCAGCTTCAAAGTAGTTGTTCCATTTGGGATTTCGAAAATGGATAAGATGTAGATGAAATTTCAATTTATTTATTAAATGAAAATGCCCGGAGAAATTCTTCGGGCATTTTCCTGTTGTACAAAAAAGTTTTAGTTATTTATTACCTGTATTTTCCTGTTAATCCATTTACCCTGTGTTTGAATCTGCAAAATGTAAATACCTGATGACCAAGTGCAATCAACAGAGGTTTGTTTTGCTAATGGTGTTGAAGAGTGCAAAAATCTACCTGTAGCATCCAATATTATTATTCTCTGAATTTTAGTTTCCGATTGTATTACTACATGTCCGTTAATAATTGGGTTAGGATAAACGGAAATTCCCGGGTGCATTAGTTCGGATATACCAACATTTGAATCGCAGCTTAAGGTTATATCCCAACCAGCTGCCTGATTTGTAGCATTTGAGAGAAATTGAAAAGTTAAAGCACCTACAGGATTTGATGCTGTAATCTTTTGAGGAACAATGTTTCCACATATTGTTGCAATCAGATTTTCAGCAGTTGACGGGCCATCGTAAATTAATAGTTTGTCGTTCGTGCAATCCTGACCACCTTCTTCAATATCAACGCTTTTAAAGATAGCAGTAAGTTTTTTAGTTGCTTCATCAGGCAAAAAAGTAATAACACTCTCTTCATTTTCAGTGTATTGTCCATTCGGGCCACCGGCATCAAAAAACTGCGCATCGCAAACGGTATAGGATTTATCAGCCATAAGGTACCATGGTTTTACTTCAATATACTGATTACGAACCAACGAATCTACTGCTCCATTCCTCGAAATAACAAGTTTTACTGAATAAGTGCCCGGTTGCTGGTAGCTTACAATCGGATTCATTTCACTTGATGTTGAAGGTGTAGCTCCTTCAAAAGTCCATGACCAGGAAAGAGGGTTCCCTGCCGACTTATCCATAAAATGTACCGGCTGATCGACAGCAAGAATAGTTGTTTCAGCCATAAAATTAGTTTCAAGACGGCCATCATAAAGCTGAACATCCAGGATTGTGGTTTGCTTATCGGTTATCGAAACAGTAAATGTTTTTGGATAATATCCGGGCGACGAATAAGTTACATTGTATGATCCTGCTTTTAATAAGCGGTGATAATCGCCTACTTGTGGATCAGTAAAAACATGTGAGCTATCGAGGTCAAATCCCGAAATGTAAACTTTGGCATACAAAGGTGCCCCGCTCATCGAATCGGATACCAATCCATGCAAGCCATAGCCTGACTGCTCTATATAATTAAGAAGTGAACGGTAGTTGTAATTCCAATGTGGAATGAGCTGACTTTCAGGAACTAATTTGGTATCAGAGATCTCCAGAGTCGATTCGCGGCAGTTGCGGTAGAAATTCATGTAATCCTGTCGTCCACCGGTTATTTCGTACCAGGCGTGGCCATTTGTGATACCATTATTATATTCATTAAAATAATTTGAAGGAGCGTTAACATGAACTGTATCAGCATATTCGCGGCTGGTATAAATCCACCAGGCATCATCAGCGGCAAGTTTCGCCCAGGTATCCCAGGGATAATTCAGTACTTCTGTGCCTCCATGAAAGTTTGCTCCCATTGTAAAACTGTTGAAACCTGCGAAATTCATAAAAGCAACAGTTTCAGGCTGCCATGCTTTTCCATCAGGATGTTGGCCGGCTCTTGGATCGGGGTAATTCCGGTTCAGATCAACATTGTTTGCATTTCCCCTGGTTGCGCCGTTTACTGTATTGTTGCCGCCTTTGTATGTGCCATCTGGATTGGCAAGCGGACAGATAACTATATCAAAGTTGTTAACCATATTTGTAAGCCGTGTATCTGTTCCATAGCCTGTTAAGAGGTAATCCGCCAGGTGAAGCATTAAAATATAACCGGTTGTTTCGTCGCCATGAATTGATGATGAGTAAAGGAATTCCGGTTCATTTTCCTGTATATTTACATTGTCCGAAATGCGCAGCCCCAAAATTTTCCGCCCACTTGCAAGTGTGCTTATAGTAATGAGTTTACAAATTGCCGGATAATCTGCTGCAAACTGTTGCATAATAGTTTCATAGGCAGGATAAGTAGGGTAATAATTCCAGGTGAGAACTTGCGCCGGATTATCTGACATTTGAACTGTTATAAGTTCCGACGGAGCCGTAAGTACTTCATATTGAATTTTATACTTCGAAAAATCAGCAAACTCATCCGTATTGGCGTAGGCATATACTGTGTTCCCTTTTATATTGCTTATCGATAGCTTCTGGGTTAGTTCCGATATTTGAGTACGGTCGGTAATTTGAAAACTGAAATATACTTCCCCACGGCGGGTTAGTTCCTGTTGAGCACGGGCATACTCATTAATAATTGTTTGCGCTGATAAAATACTAATTGCTGAAAGAAAGCAGATTAGTAGTAAAATTCTTTTCATAAGCTTTTAATGGTTTATTAGGCAATCTCTTATTCAAAATAAAAATTTGGAACTTATTATTGAACAGAGGTTTTTTAAATTTTTTAGGGGACTATTTTGGATGATGAGTAAGATCGTGGTTCCTAATGATTGCTATTTTGGATAACGGGTTGAAGTTCAGCAATAAGTGCTGATAGCTGGTTATAGTGCGCTTTTTCAATTTTAACAAGAGGTAAGCGTACATTATTCGATATAATTTCCTGAATTTCAAGTGCTGCTTTAATCCCAGAAGGATTGCCATCAGCAAATACAGACTTTGTAAATTCGGTAAGCCTAAAATGTATCTCACGGGCTTTGCGCATTTCACCTTTTAAGCCAAGCGAAACCATTTCGGAGAATTGTTTAGGAAAAGAGTTGGCTACAACCGAAATTACTCCATCGGCTCCCATTCCCAATAAAGGCAATGTAAGGATGTCATCGCCCGAAATTACAAGAAAATCTTTTGGTTTCTTGCGGATAATATCCATAATCTGTTCCATATTGCCCGAAGCTTCTTTAACTCCAATAATATTATCGAATTCATTAGCCAGCTGTAAGGTAATTTCAGGTTTCATATTAACCGATGTACGCGACGGAACATTGTACAGTATAATCGGCAGCGGACTAACAGTGGCAACATTTTTATAATGCAGGTATAAACCGCGTTGTTGTGGTTTGTTATAATATGGTGTTACCGAAAGTATTGCATCATACCCGTCGAGGTTATTCGAACGGATTTTGTTAATAACTTCCTGTGTATTATTGCCTCCGATTCCGATAACCAAGGGAATTCTTTTATTGGCTATTTCGACAACAAAACCGGCAAGTGCATTTTTTTCCTCTCTGGTTAATGTTGCTGTTTCAGCAGTAGTTCCCTGAACAACCAGGTAATCAACTCCTCCTTGGATAAGGTGCTCGATCAGTCGCTCAAGTGCCGTAAAATCAATGGTGCCTTGTTTATGAAACGGCGTAATCATAGCTACTCCTGTTCCTCTGAATTTTGAACTCATACGATTAGTTGTTTATCATGCTTAAATAATGGATTACCTGATCGGCAAATGAATCAATTGTTTCATCCGGACCTGCATGTATCATAAGGTCGTAAAATGACTGTTGGTCCTCGATGTACCTTCCAACTTTGAGTCCGGCTTTCGACAATGCCGAACAGTACATCAATGGTAAATAATCATTCAAACTAAGGTCTATCAGTATATCGTATTCAGTGTCAATAAACTCCTGTATAAATGGCTTTTGTGGTTGATAACGCCAGTTGACATCTTTAGCTGTGATTATATCCTGAGTAATTTTTGGGATAAAATAATGTGGGACAATTTTAAGGTCGGTATAACAGACAACTCTGGTCTTGAGGTTTAATTCGCTCAACCGGTTTAAAATTAATTCAACTTTTTTATAAATAGCTTCATCAGGGAGGTAATAAAGCAAAGTTACAGTTCGTGCTGTTTCCAGATTTACCGGTTTTTGTACCCGGTTCATTATATTCATTTGCTTAAGCAGATATGCCTTAGCAAATTTTTCGCGTATGTTTTTGATTATTTTCAATGATACTTAGTTATTTACTCAACAATGTACCTTCCAGAAGGATTTTCTTTTTGGAACCTGCTAAAATACTCAATTTTTAAACAAGTGCTTTATTCAGATAAAAAAATGCTTTGTATTGATATAGCCTCGGTTAACAGTAACCTGTTGAACCCTATTTTAAATTATTGAAGCAGGAAATTATTTCGCCAACATACATGCGGTGATAATCCTTTTTAGGATAATTTGCAGCAATTCCTTCATCCAGAAAATTTTCGGGCGATATGTCCGAAAAATAGAGCTTCCGGCACTCAATCATAAGTTTTGCCTGTTCGTAAAAAACTGATCCTGCGGGCGATTCAATGGGTTTTAATCCTGTTGCCTTCATTTTATCGGTTTGCCTTCCGGATACTTTACCACACAAATTCAATGCATCGCGAAAACGATCATCAAAAAAACTCATGGTAAAGAGTTTATTCGATTCCATAAATTTGAAAGTATAACGCTGTGGTCGTACAAAACAAAACACTACAGGTTTATTCCACAAAATTCCCATTCCGCCCCAACTTGCAGTCATGGTATTAAATGAATTCATATCACCTGCGGTAAGCAGAAACCAATCATCGTCAATGAGTTCGAATGGATTCTGACTGATTTCATTCGGGTTTATTCTTTTTAAGTCTTTATGGGTCATGTCTTTTTTTTACTTGTTTTAAATTAAGGAGATTCAGCGGATTTGAGCCTAAATCGCGAATATTTTTATGACTGAACCGAAGCACTTCATCGTAATAAAGTACCACTACAGGTGCTTCTTCCAGCATTAGTTTATCCATCATCATGTATTTTTTTCCTCGCACTGAATCATTGCTTTCGCGGATGCATTCCTGGTAAAGTTTATCAAAAGCCTTGGATGAGAAATGGGTATTATTAGGCCCTGCCGGACAAAAATTCGGCGAATAGAAAAGCGAAAGATAGTTTTCTGCATCAGGATAATCTGCTATCCACGACCCACGGAAAAATACAACTTTTGATTGAGCAATCATTTCGCGTAAAGTAGCAGGTGGTGTAACGTCAATTATTACCTGTATTCCGATTTCGCCGAGCTGGCTCTGAATAAATTTACACAAATCGAGGTATGAAGCATTGGTAGTAAGTGTAACCGGAGGTAAACCTTTTCCTGCGGGATATCCCGCTTCACTAAGAAGTTGCATTGCTTTTACCGGATCATACTTATACCCTTGTACTTGTTGGTGATCGAACCAGGGCATGCCTTTTGGCACAAACCCTGAAGTGCCTGCTATTCCAATGTTATTGCGTAGATAACGCATCATTTTTACTTTGTCGAATCCATAATTTATGGCTTGTCTTATCAGTTTGTTCTTCAGTGGACTTGCTGCAGATACTGAGTAATTGGTATCAATAAGTATTCCTAAATATTCTGTATTCAGGTACGACTGCTTCGTCATTGTTACATTTTTCGAATGTTTTGAACGCAGTTCACCGTTATTAGTAAGCAGTTCGTCCTTATAACTGGCATCAATACCCGAAACAAAATCAAGGTTCCCCTTCATGAATTCCAGAAAAGCTGACTGCTTGTCAACTATAAAAGTTACTGCAACAGCATCAAGGTAGGGCAGGGGACCTTCATTGCCTTTTTCAAAATAGTCGTCGTTGCGGAGCATCACCAGTTTTACGCCTTCTTTCCACATCCCAAACCGGAATGGTCCTGTTCCCACGGGATGCTGCCTGAAGTCAACGCCATACTTTGTAATAACTTCGTGAGGAATAACTGCACAATATTGCATACTTAGCAAACCAAGAAACGGTGGAAACGGTGATTTTAGTCTGATAGTCAGCGTTGTATCATCGGGGGCGGAAATTGAATACTTACCATTCTCCTTATTTACTTGGGCCAGAACCCATGCTCCGGGTGAAGCAAGTTTATCGTCGAGTAACCGGTTAAAGCTAAATACGAAATCTCCGGCAATAACTATTCTTCCGGTTTTACCTTCAAAAGTTTCATGATTATGAAAATGTACATCGCTGCGCAAATGAAAAGTATATTGCAGACCATCATCAGATATTTCCCAGTTTTTGGCAATACAGGCTTTTACTTTTAGGTTGTCATCAAGTTGCACAAGTCCGTTAAATAATTGGTTAACAGCCCATATATTAGCCTGATTATGAGCAAATGCCGGATCTAACGAAGTTATTCCTGCCGATTCATTATATCGGAAAACAGTTCGGCCATCATTTTCGAAATGCCCGGATTTACACGACGTTACAAGCACCGTAAGCATGAGGAAAACGTAAATGACCGGAAATTTCATCGTTTGTTAAATAAGTTATCAAAATTACGGCTTTGACTGTTAAGTACTGAGAACTTTCTTACCGATAGAACAGAAATGACTATTTTTGTCTTTAAAAACTTAAACAATACCATGAAAAAGATATTTTTCACTCTGACAATTCTAGCGTTTTGCATAGCAAGTCTTCATGCACAACATAAAACCTTTTCTAATGGTGCCGAAATGTGCTCTTATAAAAAATCGCTAAGTACCAACTTGGTAGGGAATTCATTCCGCTCGCCTAATGCTCCCAAACATGCATTCGATGTGCTCAAATACACATTAAATATCGATCTGGTAAATTGTTTGAAGGTTCCATATCCTAATGGTTTCGAAGCTGATGTGAAAGTGCTTTTCAGAGTGGATACGGCATTAAATCAAATTGTCCTCGATGCTAACAATCAGTCTTTAAATATTAACGGAGTTCAATCGAATGGAATTTCTTTTACACATGTTGCTAATAAATTAACAATCCAACTCGATAGAACCTACAATCCCGGCGAAGAGGCAGAAGTTCATATTTTTTATACTCATGCTGATATTTATGATGGCGCTTTTTATGCTTCCGATGGTTTTGTTTTTACCGATAGCGAACCGGAGGGAGCGCGTAAATGGTTTCCGTGTTATGATAAACCCAGCGACAAAGCTACTACTGATATCACAGCAAAAGTTCCTGTTGGAGCCAGATTAGGATCTAATGGCAAGCTTCAGGATTCAATTGTTGATGGTAATACAATAAGTTATCATTGGGTGAGCCGCGATCCTGTTGCAACCTATCTTACAGTGCTTACTGCAAGCAATAATTTTAATCTTGATATTGTAAACTGGACGAATCCCAATACATCGGAGGTTATTCCTATACGTTTTTATTACAACAACCTCGAAGATCCTTCCTATATAAAAAGTATAATCGGTGATATGACTACTCTTTACTCCACAAAATTCGGTGATCATCCTTTTGAGAAAAATGGTTTTGCAACTTTGAATGATGAATTTGCCTGGGGCGGCATGGAAAATCAGACGCTTACCAGTTTATGTCCTAATTGCTGGAGCGAATCATTAGTAGCGCATGAATTTGCCCATCAGTGGTTTGGTGATATGATAACCTGTGCCACCTGGGCTGATCTGTTTCTGAACGAGGGTTTTGCCACCTGGACAGAAGCATACTGGTTTGAGAACCGGCAGGGATATGCTTTTTACAAAAACAAGATGTATAGTTATGCTCAAAATTATTTCAACGGTAATCCGCATTGGGCAATTTCGTCGCCTTCATGGGCTGTAACAACACCTTCGGTAAATGTTCTGTTTAATTATTCAATTACTTATATGAAAGGAAGTTGTGTAATGCATATGCTGCGATATACGCTTGGTGATTCTGTTTTCTTTCCCGCTTTAAAAGCTTATGCAACCGATACTATAGATTTTAAATTTAAGTCGGCTACAATCGAGGATTTTAAAAATAAGATGGAAGTTGAGTCAGGCCAGGAATTAGATTGGTTTTTCGATCAGTGGATTTATAAACCCGATCATCCGATTTACAGAAATGTGTATGGAATTACCTCTGGTGAAAAAGGGAATTGGATGGTTCATTTTGCTGCAAAACAGGAAGAACAGGCTTTTTTACCCTATTTCCAGATGCCTTTGGAATTGTTAATTTCATTTGATGACGGATCAGATTCTTTACTCAGGGTTTTTAATAGTTTTAACGGGCAGGTTTTCGCCTTTGAATTCGACAAAGAACCTGTTTTGGTTGAATTTGATCCCAATAATGATATTTTGCTCAAAGCCGGGAGTACAATTACAGGTAAATATGATGAAATTGCGAGTAAGCAAAATTCAAATCTGAGTATTTCTCCAAATCCATTTTTAACGGATACAAAAGCAGTTTTGAATATAGAAAAACCGATTTTCGCAACTCTTGAATTATATAATAGTATTGGTGTAAAAATCAGAACGATATCCGAAAAATATTATCAGGCCGGAATTCAATTTATTGAAATTGAATCTGATGGTTTGAAGAATGGAATTTACTTCGTTGTGCTTCGAACTGCCAATCATGCTGAATCAGTAAAAATTATCAAAGCTGAATAAATAAAAAAACCGGAGTTTATCCGGTTTTTTTTATGTCATTAATTACATCGTTTTAGTTCTTAGTAACAAGCGCATGATCCAGAACATCAATCATATTGGTAAGATAATGGAAATTTATTCCTTTGATATAATCGGGTTTTATTTCTGCGATGTCTCTTTTATTTTCTGATGAAAGAATAATGTCAGTGATACGAGCCCTTTTTGCGGCAAGAATTTTTTCTTTTACTCCTCCAACAGGTAATATCCTTCCTCTGAGAGTAATTTCGCCCGACATAGCCAGCTTTTCATTTACCGGTTTCTTGGTAAATGCTGAAGCCAGGGCAGTAAACATAGTAATACCTGCCGAAGGTCCATCTTTGGGAGTTGCTCCTTCGGGCACATGAATGTGAACATTCCATTTTTCAAAAACCTCATTTTCAAGTTTCAACTGACTTGCATGTGCTTTCAGATATTCATAGGCAAGGCTAGCAGATTCTTTCATCACATCGCCAAGGTTACCGGTAACTGTTAATATTCCTTTTCCAGGGCTTAGACTCACTTCAACAAATAAAATTTCGCCACCAACTGCCGTCCATGCCAAACCGGTTGCAACTCCGGGTGTATTTCCTGAATAACTTTTCTCATTATTAAACGGAGCTGGTCCAAGAATTTTATCCAGTTCAGCAGCAGAAATAATTGCAGGCAGATCTTCGTTCATAGCAATGTAACGGGCGCGGTTACGAATTACTTTAGCAATGGTTTTTTCAAGCAAACGAACTCCTGATTCCCTTGTGTAGTTTTCTATAATGGCTTGAAGTAATGATTTCCCGAAACTGATTTTTTTCTTATCAATACCATGTTCTGCCATTTGTTTAGGAACTAGGTGCTTGCGGGCAATTTCTATCTTTTCCTCAATCAGGTATCCGCTTAGGTCAATAATTTCCATCCTGTCGCGTAAAGCAGGATGCACTGAGTTCAGTGAGTTTGCAGTGGCGATAAACATCACTTTCGACAAATCATATTCAACTTCAAGGAAATTGTCGTAGAATGAACTATTCTGCTCAGGATCAAGCACTTCGAGCAATGCTGCAGAAGGGTCACCATTAACCGTCATACCCGAAACCTTATCTATTTCGTCGAGCACAAACACAGGATTGGATGATTTTGCTTTACGTATGCTTTGTATAATCCTACCGGGCATTGCACCAATGTAAGTACGGCGGTGTCCACGTATTTCAGCTTCATCGTGCAATCCGCCAAGAGACATACGGATATAATTCCGGCCTATCGCTTTGGCAATTGATTTCCCTAATGAGGTTTTACCAACTCCCGGAGGACCTACAAGGCATAAAATAGGTGATTTCATATCCCCTTTAAGTTTCAGCACGGCAAGGTATTCGATGATACGTTCCTTGATTTTCTCCATGCCATAATGGTCTTTATCCAAAACCTTTTGCGCATGATGCAAGTCGAAATTGTCTGCAGTAAATGTTTCCCATGGCAAATCAACCATTACTTCAAGGTAATTAACCTGAAGCGAAAACTCCATGGCCATAGGATTCATACGTTGAAGCTTTGCAATTTCCTTTTCGAAAACTTTAAATGCTGCTTCCGGCCATTTTCTGGAAAATGCTTTTGCTTTTATTTCGTTGATCTGCTGCTCGTTGGGATTGTTACCTAATTCTTCCTGAATTTGTTTCAGCTGCTGATTGAGCAAATAATCACGCTGCTGCTTGTCCATATCTACTTTAACCTTGTTCTGGATCTGGTTTTTCAAATCCAGCATCTGTATCTCTTTGGTAAGCAACATTAACACCCTGTTGGCTCTTTCCTCAACATCAAGAATTCCTAAAAGGTTTTGCTTTTCGCTGATATCTACGTTCAGATTTGAAGCTACAAAATTGACAAGAAACACAGGGCTTTCAATATTTTTGATAGCAAAGGCGGCTTCACTTGGCAAGTTTGGCGATTGGTTAATAATCTGAATTGAAAGATCTTTGATTGATGCTATGAGTGCTTCAAAGTTTTTATCCTTTTTTGCAGTAAAAACATTTTTGTCAATGCTATGGACTTCTGCCTTAAAATAGGGTTCCGATTGCAAAAGTTGACCCAGTTCGAATCGTTTTTTACCCTGAATAATGGCTGTAGTGTTGCCATCAGGCAACTGCAGTATTTTAATAATATAAGCTACAGTTCCAATTTTATTCAAATCGTCATAGCCGGGGTCTTCAATATCACCATCTTTTTGCGAAACTACGCCAATTATACGCTCTCCTTTATAAAACTCTTTGATCAGCCGGATAGATTTATCCCTTCCAACCGTGATTGGGATAACTACACCTGGAAATAAAACTGTATTTCGAAGTGGTAAAATCGGTAAAATCGGTGGAACATCTTCAGAGTTAATGATTTCTTCATCCTCGGCGGAAAGTAATGGGATGAATTCAGTTTCATCTTCCATAACATTTGAAAGATGCAGATCGGCTATGTTTATATTGTTATCCATAAGTAAAGTGACAGTTTGGCACATTTAATGCCTCATTATAGTTGGTCAAGGCAAAGTCAAGAACCATGCCATTACATAAATAAAGCAGTATGCCTGATGTTTGGTTTTATTTATAAAGAGGCTTGTGTTTCAGTTTAAAAAAATCATAAAACCTGTATTGCATAAAATGCTTTTGAAAATGAGTGCAAAATTAAAAACGCTTGCCCGAAGCAACTTATTACATTAACCTGTTATCGCTGGTTAGTTCAAAAACTGTACGAAAAATGTTTTCTTCAACAGCGTCGAATTCAATTCCACGCCTGGCATAAACTGCTTTTGCTGTTTCCATGGCTTCTTCCAGTTTATGTTTCCTGAAACCGCTAGTACCGCCCCATACAAAAGAGGGAATAAAGTTACGCTGATAGCTTACACCGAATATATTAGAACACACTCCAGCTACTGAGCCGGAGTTAAACATCGAACTGATGCCGGTTTTGGTATGGTCGCCCATAACTAATCCGCAAAACTGAAGATCGGTGCTTACAAATTTATTTTCTTCGTAACTCCATTGTTTTACCGGCTCATAATTATTTTTAAGATTACTTGTTGTGGTTCCAGCTCCTAGGTTGCACCATTCCGCAATTACCGAATCACCCAGAAATCCATCGTGCGCTTTACTGGAATATCCGAATAGAATGCTGTTATTTATTTCTCCACCGGCCTTACACCAAGGTCCGATTGTTGAACCTTTATAAACCAGAGTTCCCATTTTTAATACCGAATTTTCGCAAAGTGCCACCGGCCCAATTATATGACATCCTTGCATTATCTCTGCATTTTTCCCGATATAAACCGGTCCTTTCAAAGTATTAATTGTGGAACATTCAATGCTTGCGCCTTCCTCAACAAACAGATTGTTTCCCAGCACCTGGTTGGTTGATGAAACTTTGGCTGATTTTCTGTTTACAGTGATAAGTTTAAAATCATCTTCAATGCATTTCTTGTTCATCCCGAAAATATCCCATGTATTTGTAATCATTTCAAAATGTGAGCTTACCTGTTTGCTTTTAAGTTCAGGAGATGATCCTTCAGTAAAATGTTTCAGGTTTTCAGCTGTTAAGTGAATTGCAATAACATTATCGTTAAATACAAGCGAAGTGTCAGTTTCGAGTGACATAATTTCAGCAACAAGATCCTGGTTGGGCAGTATTGAACCATTAATCAGGTAATTGTCAGCACCCACTTTGAGCTTATACTTTTCCTGTAAATAAATATCAGTAAGAAACGAAATCGGTTTCTGGAGGTGTAATTCCCATTTTTCACTGATTGTAAGTATGCCGATTCGAATTGCACTTACCGGCCGGAAAAATGTGAGTGGCCTGAGCGAAACACGGCTATGGTCATCAAAGAGTATAAAGTTGATCATGATTTAGCTAAATATAAAGCCAATAAAGATACATGCTTCAGTTCATGTAGCAATATTAATGTGACTTACTGTTGATAAAAGCATTAAAATGTGCAAAAAAAAAGCTACCCATTCAGGATAGCTTCATTATTTCGTATGAAATGAAGTCAAAGTCTATTTAACTTTATTTTTCATTTGAGCTGATTTCTCCATTTTCTGACGGAATTTGTCAACACGACCAGTTGTATCAACCAGTTTAATTTTACCTGTGTAAAAGGGGTGCGATGTGTTAGATATTTCCAGCTTTACAAGTGGATATTCCTTACCATCTTCCCAGGTAACTGATTCCTTTGTGTTAACGGTCGAACGTGTCATAAACGAGAAATCGTTCGATATATCTTTAAATACTACAAGGCGGTATTCCTTTGGGTGGATGTCTTTTCTCATGATGCTTTCAGCTTAAATTTCAGGGCTGCAAAATTATACATTTTTTACTCACAAACAAATATTCACAGCTTTTTATTCAACATTATTTTGTTAGTATGTTTTTTGAGCAATTGAATTAAAGGTTTGTTAAAAACTTTAAGGTATCAATTCCATCAGCATAATCATTTAATTCAGGAGTTTGAGTGCTTCCCAAATGAACAGTTTTTTCTGATGTAAATAATTCTGTGGCAATACATTGTATTAGCTCAGTATCTCTGTTTAACTTTTCTTTCAGCGTTTTTTCATCTTTATAATACTCGTAATAAATAACTGGAATAGGAGCGGAGTATTGCTCTGATTCAGTTAAAAGAAGTACGCCGTTATCAAGATGAGTTGTTTTATTCAGCAAATATATTGAACTGTAATAGCTGTGGTTGTTCATGTATTTATAATGATCGGATAATACTTTAATATATGGGTCAATTGCTTTAAAAAGAATTTCAGGTGCATATCCATGAGGAATAAATACTTTTGAAACATTCCGGCACCCCAGGCCAAAATACATGCTTATATCAAGACCGAGTTTTAGCATCATTTCCTCATTTTCGTTTTCCGAAAGTACTGCTACTCCATTTCTGTTTTTACGAATAATATGTGGATATTTCGAAAAGTAATACTCGAAATACCGGGCTGTGTTATTACTCCCTGTAGCAATAATAGCATCAAAATCCTTAATTGTATTTTCAGTAAATTCTATAAATGCTGCAAATCCGGGTTCGATCCTGCAAAGAACATCTGCAATTGCCGGAAGCAGGATTTTATCACCCGACGAAAGCTTTCCGATAAATTTATGTCCAGCAATTAGTGTACACAAAAAATCATGAAATCCTACCAAAGGAATATTTCCAGCCATAATTACTGCAATATGTTTTGGCTCAGTTTTAATAATATCGTGCTCATAAATTGCTATCCAATTGGCAATTGAATCATCTGCCAGTGCTTCACTCCATGTTTTCAGTGCAAATGAAATGTTATAAGGTGTAAACCATGGGTTATGAAATCCTGCTGTTTCAATTGAATTCTTTAATGAAATAACATCATCATTATAATCTGAATTAGCAGTTTCACTGTAATTTGCTGCAAGGCCAATTATTTTTCCGAGTTTGCTAAAGGCTCGTTTACGCACATCTATGGAAGGGAATTGAATCATAATGCATTCTTAAATACTAACATTCTGAATTACTATTTTCAGGCGAAATTACCAGTAAAAATCATACTTTTGCCATTTAAACTCAATATTTCGAAAATTGTTTTAATGAAATTTTCAGTAACAGCATTGTTTCTTTTTTTGTTCCTAACTGCAAAATGCGGTGTGGCTCAAACCGTGATACCCAAATCTGCAGTACAGGATACATTGGGAAAGCTAAGTTTCCGCATATGGAAACAAAAAACAGATTTGGATCGTTTAGCGGCCAGTAGTGCATTTTTCAAAGAGTTTAGGATGGCACTGGAAAATAAGGAATCATACTTGCTTCCATTTGATTCGCTTCCTGGAATAACACGCGCTGTATCCTCGGATGGGTTTGTTAGGATATTTACATGGAATGTCCCGGTTTCGGATGGTACAAATAAGTATTGGGGCTTGCTTCAGTTATCACGCGACAGTTCAACAATTATTCCTTTAGAGTTCCTAAATACGGATCCTTCTGTTTTAGTTACAGGCAAATTTACTCCACAAACATGGTATGGAGCACTTTATTACAAAATAATCGATGTTGAAATTGAAGGTAAAACAGTTTATACTTTGCTTGCCTGGGATGGGTTTACGAACGAATCAAACCGAAAACTGATTGATATATTGTCCTTGGATGACTACGGGAACATTACATTCGGAATGCCTGTTTTTAAAACCGATAAGGGAATTAAACCACGCATTATTTTCGAGTATGCAGAGAAAGCGAACATGCTGTTAAGATATGATTATCAAGCAATAAATGTTAAAAAAAGAAAGAAAATTAAAAAGGAATATGCCTGGATGATTGCTATGGACAGGCTTGTACCCATGGATCCTTCATTACAAGGTTTACGTAAATATTTTGTCCCTGCCGGGGATACTTACGACGGATATATTTTCAGGAATGGATTCTGGATTTTAGTGGAAGGAATTGAAGTCTCTAATAAAAAGTAGACTTTAAATAATAATTGTCAGCAATCTTAGCTGATTTCGTTTTTCGATCAGTTGTTTTTCCAGAGGAAAACACACCAAAAAATTATCATTTATTTTTTGCTTGTCCAGCGAAACATTTTATAGCTTTGTGTGAAATTAATAACAACAGAACTTCTCTGTTATTTTATAATTTATCAATAGGTAAATGTGTGTAAATCATTATATTAATAATAAAACTAACGCAAATGAAAAAGTATAATTTTAACGCAGGGCCCTCAATATTGCCCCGCATTGCAATCGAAAACACAGCTAAAGCTATACTCGATTTAAATGGTATTGGAATGTCACTACTCGAAATTTCGCATCGTAGTAAAGATTTTCAAGCTGTAATTGACGAAGCCGTTGCATTGTTCAAGGAAGTACTTAATATCCCTGAAGGTTATCATGTGCTTTTCCTTGGAGGAGGAGCAAGCCTGCAATTTTGCATGGTTCCGTTTAACTTACTAAACAAGAAAGCTGCATACCTCGAAACAGGCGTATGGGCTAAGAAAGCAATCAAAGAAGCTAAGCTCTTTGGTGAAGTTGCTGTTGTTGGAACATCAGCTGATAAAAACTATAATTATATTCCTTCGGGTTGGGCGATACCGGCTGAGGCCGATTATTTCCATATAACGACCAATAATACAATTTATGGCACCGAAATTAGGGAAGATTTTGATTCGCCGGTTCCTTTGATTGCCGATATGTCAAGCGATATACTTAGTCGTCCAGTTGATGTATCCAAATATGCCATGATATATGGCGGAGCACAGAAAAATGCTGGTACAGCAGGTGTTACCTTCGTTATTATCCGCGAAGATATTTTGGGTAAAGTTGAACGCGCAATCCCGTCAATGCTCGATTACCGAATCCATATTAAAGAAGGTTCAATGTTTAATACTCCTCCGTGTGTTAGTATTTTTACACTGAAAGAAACTTTGAAATGGGTGAAAGAAATGGGAGGAGTACAAAAAATGGAAGAATTGAACATTGCCAAAGCAAACCTGCTTTATAATGCAATTGATACTAGTAAAATGTTCGAAGGAACAGCGGAAAAAAGCGCACGATCATTGATGAATATCTGTTTTGTAATGAAAGAACAATACAAAGCCAAAGAGGATGCTTTCATGGAGTTCGCCAAAACCAGCGGTATGATTGGTATTAAAGGACACCGTTCAGTTGGAGGTTTCAGGGCATCTACTTACAATGCTTTACCTATCGAAAGTGTACAGGCACTCATCGATTGCATGACCGGGTTTGAAAAAGCAAACAGCTAATTCGTTAATTTTTTAGAAAGAAAAAACTACCAATGAAAAAAATACTGGTTGCCACAGAAAAACCTTTTGCAAAAGCTGCAGTTGACGGCATAAAGAAAATAGTGGAAGAAGCTGGATTTGAAACGGCTCTTCTCGAAAATTATTCAACTAAAGATGAACTTATTAATGCTGTTGCTGATGCAGATGCCATTATCATAAGGAGCGATATTATAGATGCAGATATTTTCAGTGCAGCAAAAAAACTGAAAATTGTTGTCAGGGCTGGAGCTGGATATGATAATATTGATCTTAATGCAGCAACAGCAAAGGGAGTTGTTGCTATGAATACTCCCGGTCAGAACTCCAATGCCGTTGCAGAACTGGCAATAGGAATGATGGTTTTTGCAGCAAGGAACAATTTCAACGGAACTTCGGGTACTGAATTGAAAGGTAAAAAACTTGGATTGCATGCTTTCGGATATGTAGGAAAGGCAGTAGCTGCAATTGCCAGGGGATTCGGAATGGAAATTTACGCCTTTGATCCTTTTGTTGATAAAAAAACTATTGAGGCTGAGGGAATACATTATCTCGAAAATCTGAATGAATTGTATTCGACTTGCCAGTATGTTTCCCTGCATATGCCTGCAAATGCTCAAACTAAGAAATCGGTGAATTTCGATTTGCTTTCGCTTATGCCTAAAGGAGCAACGCTTGTAAACACTGCCCGTAAAGAAGTAATAGACGAAGAAGGCTTGTTAAAAATGTTTGCTGAGAGAACTGATTTTAAATACATTTCGGATGTTGAACCAGATTGTAAAGGGTTTATTGCTGAAAAATATTTAGGCCGTTTCTATTTTACACCTAAAAAAATGGGCGCACAAACAGCCGAAGCAAATAATAATGCTGGTGTTGCTGCGGCCAGGCAGATTATTGACTTTTTTACTAAAAACGACATCTCATTTCAGGTTAATAAATAGAATTTCAGTTATTTACCTTTTTTTTTAGCACATCTTTTTTGAAAGTTGTTTGTATTGGAATCACGTCTTATAAAATCTAACCTGCACAAAAAATGTACAGATTAAAAAAAAAAGACAGATCCATGCAAACAACTTTCTTGGATTTGTGTTCTTTACTTAGTATATTAGCTGAAAATTTAAGAAGTTGTACTCTATTTTTTGTCATACTAGTATATTTAAAAACCAAAAACCACTTTAATGGAAACTGAACTCGACAAAACTGCTACTTTCTTTCGTTTCGAGGATTTACGTATATACCTGAAAGCACTTGATTATATTGATTGGGTATATAGAAAAGTAAATAAATTCCCCGAATCAGGTTCAATCTCGCTGGCTTCGAATTTTTATAATTCAGCACAAGCCATTGCTTTACATATTGCTGAAGGCTCAGCACGTAACAAAGCCCAGTTTATTCATTATTTGAAAATGGCTAAAAGCTCTGTTCGCGAATGTGTTGTACACAGTGCTATGGCTTCGAAACAAGGCTTTTTTATTAATAACGAGCTTGACGAGTCGCGGAACCAGTTAATGGAAATGACTAAAATGCTTGGTGCCTTAATTGGTTCACTTCAACGTTCTGCAGGAATTGTTGATAGCGATGATGATTGATAATTGATATTGAATTTCCTGATTATGAGATTAACTCAATGACTTGACAGATCATTGCAGTTTTTTTTTGTTTTCTGTTGTTTCATTCAATTCTATTCTATTATTTTGTGCATCTTTTTCATTGCAAATTATTAATTGAATTAAAACTGTATACAATGGCAATTCTTAAAGCATTTAAGGGCTTACGTCCTCCCGTTGAAATCGTAAAACAATTAGCATCAAGACCTTATGATGTATTAAATTCTGACGAAGCCCGCATTGAAGCTGCAGGTAATCCTTATTCTCTCCTCAGAGTTACCAAGGCGGAGATTGACCTGCCTGTAGGCATAGATGTGCATGGTAAGGAAGTTTACGATAAAGTGGTCGAAAATTTTGCTGCTTTTATTGAAAATAAATGGCTGATACAGGATACCGAGGAAAAACTATATATCTATGCACAAACCATGAATGGCCGGACCCAATATGGTATAGTTGGATGTAATAGTATTGAAGACTACTTTAACAACAAGATTAAAAAACATGAATTAACACGGAAAGATAAAGAAGAGGATCGTATGATCCATGTTCGTATTACAAATGCTAATGTTGAGCCGGTTTTTTTTACTTACCCGGCCAATAAAGGTATTGATCAAATAGTTATTGATATTATTACCCATAATAAGCCTGTTTACGATTTTATTGCTGATGAAGGATTTGGACATCATTTCTGGATAATTGACAACAAAGCTACAATCGCCAGGATTATTGAAATATTTGATAAAGAAATTCCAAGCCTTTATGTTGCTGACGGACATCATCGTACGGCTGCAGCTGCCCTTGTTGGTCTCGAAAAACGTAAAAATAATCCAAACCATAACGGAACTGAAGAATACAATTTTTTCATGTCGGTACTTTTTCCGGACAACCAACTGAAAATTATTGATTACAACAGAGTGGTCAAAGATTTGAATAAACTTAGCAATGACGAATTACTTCAAAAGTTAAATGAAGTGTTTGTTGTTGAGAATAAAGGTATTGAAATATATTCCCCTGCTAGTTTACACAATTTTGCCATGTATTTTGATGGCAACTGGTATTCGTTAACAGCCAGACCAGGAACATACAATGATGAAGATCCGATTGGTGTGTTGGATGTTACTATTTTATCGGATTTGGTGCTGGATAATATCCTTGATATTAAAGATCTCCGCACCTCAACAAGAGTTGATTTTGTTGGAGGTATTCGTGGACTGGGAGAATTGAAAAAACGAGTTGATAGCGGTGAGATGAAAGCAGCTTTTGCACTTTATCCGGTTTCGATGGATCAATTGATTACTATAGCCGATACTGGCAACATTATGCCGCCTAAAACTACCTGGTTCGAACCAAAGCTTCGCAGTGGGCTAGTAGTGCATCTGCTTGAATAATAGTTAGTAACTTAAATAGAAATCGCAGCACCCTGATTCTGAAGATATTTATCTAAAATAGGAATCAGGGTTTCTGCTTTTATTGGTTTTGGTAAAAAGTCAACAAATCCGGCGGACAAACTCTTTTCTCTCTCGTGGGGCAAGGCAAATGCTGTATAACTCATAACAGGTAAATCATGCTTGAATTCAAGAATCTCTTTTAGTGCTTCATAACCTGTTTTTATTGGTAGCTGAATATCCATTAGTACCAGGTCAATATCGGGATCTGATTTTACAATATCTATAGCTATTTGCCCGTTTAATGCATGAAGCAATCTTACTTCAGTGCGTTTTAATAAGGCTTCCATGAGCATAAAGTTTTGCATGATATCTTCTGCAATAAGAATAGTTTTCCCTTTCCAATTAAAATTATGCGAATCAGGTTTTGCTGTTTTAGCCGGCTTATGTTCCACCAGTTTATAAGGAATTGTAAAATAGAACATCGAGCCTTTACCCGGATTCGATTCCATTCCTATAGTGCCTCCTAATAAATCGACCAGATTTTTCGAAATTGCCAGGCCAAGACCAGTTCCACCATATTTTCGGGTAGTACTGGGATCTAACTGACTAAATCGTTGAAATAGAAGTTTCTGTTTACTTCGCAGAATTCCGATTCCAGTATCTTTTACATAAAATGTGAGAGTTGAAAGCTGTATAGTATATCCAAATTCGATACTTCCAAATTCGGTAAATTTTAAGGCGTTACTCAGCAAATTGGTAAGCACTTGCTGCAATCGCATCGGATCGGTGATTACCCAAAAGTTATTTGTTTTTTCGGGAACTACAAGATTTAAATTTACACCTTTTTTACCCGAAACATTCTTTAATTCGTCGAAAGTGCCAACTAAATCATTTAAAACCACATTAAGATCGCAAGCTGATTCAATCACTTTAAGCTGACCTGCTTCAATTTTAGCAATGTCAATAATATCATTTATCAATGACATTAACGAACCTCCTGAGCTTTTAATTTTTGCAATAAAATCAATCTTATCATCCTGTGGCAAATCATCTTCTGCAAGTAAATCGGAAAATCCGATAATCGCATTCATTGGAGTTCTAATTTCATGGCTCATGTTAGCCAGAAAAGCAGTTTTTAGTTTATCCGATTCTTCCGCCTTTTCCTTTGCCATGATTAAACGTTGCCGGGTTTCCTCCATCTCAGTAATATCACGGCTTATACCTATAATACCCAGCAAATTATTCTCCGAATCAAAATACGGCGTTTTAAGCGTATAGTATAATAATCTCTGACCATCTGGATATTCAATCCAATTAGTTGATCTTTCTGGTTGTAACGTTTCAATAATACGTTTATCAGATTTCGTATATCCTGAAGCATCAGATTTGCGGAAAAGCTCATATTCAGTAAGACCGACAATTTCTTCCGATTTTTTGTTAATATATTTTTCAAAAGCTGTATTACAACCTCGGAATTTACTTTCCGTATCTTTAAAGAAAATCAGGTCAGGTATAGCATCAATCATATATCTCAATCGTGACTTCTCGGCAGAAAGCACTGATTTTATTCTCTCTCTTTCATGAATCATTTGGTTGGCGGCTTGTGCAAGTGTATCGAATTCGGAAAATGCAAGTTGATTTGAATCAATTATTTGCATTCCTTGGGCAGCTCTTTTAAAAAAATGCAGAAACAACAATATATTTGATTTGGCCTTTAGTGCAAAATAGCGTATTGTTAATTGAGCCAGAATTATAAGAATAACCAGAAATATAAAGAAACGTATCAGGTTATTTCTAATATCAGTATACAGTTCGGATTTTAGTTTCTGAATTACAGGAAATATGTCGCTGGTAAAAAAGCCTGTACCAATTATCCATTCCCAGTCATTGATTCCAGAAAAGTAGGATGTTTTCTCGCTCCTCTCTATATCGGGATTGTTTCTCCATAAATAGGTATAATAACCACCATTCAATTGCTTTGCAAATTCAATTTCTTTGTTGAAAATATCCTTCCAGTTTGCCTCAGGGCTATTTTTTATATTTATGGGTGGAATTTGCTTTTTTCCATTTGATAGCAGTGCAAAACCATCGAATGTATTTAGTATTACATATTCATTGTTTGGGTATTTTACCTTGCTCAAGCTATCCAGAACCATTTCCTGGATAATGCCATGCTTTTGACCTGCGTCAAATGTAATTCCGATATTTAAATTGTCAATTTTGCTTTTCTTCAGTATTAAATAAGGTCCGGATGGTATTATTTCAAGGTAAGAATGCTTGATAAGAGTTTCCAGTTGTGCATGATTTTCAAATTTATACTGTTGCTCTATTGCATCCGATGTATTTTTAGCCCTATTTTTAATAAATGGGAATTCAGGGTATATAACTTCATTGTTATTACTGAGAATAATTACTTTAATGATTGACTTTTTATTTATTTCATTGAGAGAGTCGCTTATATAATCAGGGAAATTTTCGCTATTAAAGATTGTGCTATTTTCATAATTGTCGAATAGTTTCTCAATACTCGAAATTTTGGAATTTATTGACTGTATTGTATATTGCTCAGGATGTGACTTAACCCAGGCGATATAATCTTTTAAACCCAATATTCTTGATTTTAATATAATTCGTTGTTTTTCAGGGAATTCACTTTTTAGTTTTTCGACATTTTTATTGTAATCATTAATTTGTAACCATGTGTAATAAGCTATAATTGTGCTTAACCCAACCAAAAAGAAGGTGACCGGGAAAATATATAGTAGCCGGATCAGGCTGCGCTTTTGGAGTTTACCGGATTTATAACTATTCTTGCTTTTAAAAATATTCATTTATTAAGTCTATTAACTATTCATCATGTAAGAAATACTAACCTATTCTACTTGCTTTGTTTAAGATTTTACACTAATCTCTCTGCTTCTATTGGAGAAATTGTCCTGATTCTGTCCAAATCTTTATAAAATAACTTACTTTTTGGGTACTACTATTCACATATTAATCCATTTTTTTACAATAGGTAATACGAAATTGGTGAAAAAAAAGTGATATATTTCATATAAATAATTTTTAAAATAGCAACTAATTGAAATACATCTATATGTGTAAGAATATTTTTAAATTTATTTTTTAATAATTTCTGTCTTTTCGTATAGGTTTCATCAAATAGTCGATGTTTTATATCAAACTAAGGGATTTGATCAAGCAAAAAACCGAAGTTAAAATCATTTTTTGCATACTATGATGAATTCTTGTAGGTTTGTATTTCAAACCATGAAATATGAATAATGCCGATTGTTTTAAGTTAATAAGATCAAAAGTTCCTGATGGTGTAAAAATTGTTGCAGTTTCAAAAACAAAACCTGCCGCCATGATTGAAGAATTATACATGAAAACCGGTCATACGATTTTTGGCGAAAACAAAGCCCGTGAACTTGAATCAAAACGCAATAACTTGACAAAAGATATTAACTGGCATTTTCTGGGACACCTTCAGAGCAATAAAATAAAATACATTGCGTCTTTTGTTGAGCTTATACATAGTGTGGACAGTTTCAGGCTTTTACAAGAAATCAATAAAGAAGCTGTTAAATGCAATCGAGTTATACCATGCTTATTGCAGCTTTATATTGCGAAAGAAGATACAAAATTTGGGTTTTCTATTGACGAAGTTAATCAAATGCTTGACGATAAAGTTTTTCAGGAATTATCAAATATTTCACTTCATGGAGTTATGGGTATGGCTACATTTACTCCTGATGTGACCCAGATCAGATCAGAATTTCATACATTATTCAATTATTTTAATGCACTCAGAACGCGGAATTTTTCATACGACCCTCTTTTTTGCGAAATATCAATGGGTATGACTGATGATTATTTATTAGCAATAGAAGAAGGAAGTACAATGGTTAGAATTGGTTCAGGGATATTTGGCGGGAGGTAAATTGAGTTACAAGCATGATTGCGAGAAGTAAACCGAATAATTTTTAATAGGATTTTTACTATCGATTATTTATATTTAAGTGAAATTCGTAATATTGTATCTTTAATGAAAAACAGGCCGGTTTTGGAACACAATGAGCAATATTGGGAAAATTTTCTAGAATACTCTAAAAAGAGGACAACTGTTCCAAAATAATAAACAAGAATAGTGGTGGGTCGGTATCATAAAGCTGTTATACATGCATTTACAGATTATGGTACATTTGTTGATTCGTCAAAACTCAATAAATACAAATAATTCAAACAAAATAGAAGATTTCTAAATCATTTATAATGCTACATGAATTTGTGTTAAGTAGGTTGAAAACGGTACAAATGAAAAGTGATTGAAGTATTGATCAAAACAATTACAAAAAAATTGAGTTATTCTGCTTAACAAAAATACAAATTCTGGAGTTCCAGGTTAAATCGACCTTTTAAAAATAGTTGAATCTCAATAAATTACTTTACATCATAATCACTTAAACAAATAGAGAAATTAAATTCAATAAAAGCCTGATAAACAAATATAGAGTTTACTGAAAAAATACTTAGAACTACATGTAGAAAATGATGTGAAAATTATTTTAATACACGTGTTACATTTTTCTTTATTAGATATTTATTATTAATATACAATAAGATCTTCAATCATCAGCACTTTATTTTATGTGACTGAATTGGCGAAGCTTTTTAAGCAATGTCATAATTCAGAAAACAAGATTAGAGATGTTACTAAATTGGATTTTTTTTCAGAAAAATGATTAAGATTTTTTACTTTATTTCGTTGAGATTGTTTTAATAAATGATTCAATTAAAAACGTTGTTTTAACATTATACAGCAAATTCAAAACGAAATAATTGTAACGAAGACAGAGAAAAGTTTTAATTCGCGTTCTTAAATAATTTAACACGAAATTGACACTAAATATAGCATTTCCTCTAGTTCTAAATTGCTCGATTCATTTCACTAATAGCCATCAATTACAAATTTATAAAGCCGATATCATGCTACCATTTGTGAAAAAGTATAATATAATCCTAATAGTGATATTATTATCACTTTTTTCGGGATGCGTATCTCAACGAGATCTTGAATATCTTCAAAAAGATGAGCGAACTCCAAAATCGTTTAAAGAGGCAGAAGTTCCTGATTATCTTCTTAAACCTAATGATGAGTTATATATACAAGTAACAAGCTTGGATGAAGCAGCATCTAATGTTTTTACAACTGCAGGCAATACTCAAGCAAATAATGGTGGAAGTATGGATCCTTACGGTGCCTCCCTGGTATCATATTCAATCAATTCGAAAGGATATTTATTGTTACCTATCATTGGCAATGTATATGTCAAAGGTAAAACATTGGTGCAGGTGAGAGAAATGCTGCAGGATTCACTGATTAATATCTTAAGTCAACCCAGTGTTACTATCAAATTAGTCAATCGCTACATTTCTGTTTTGGGTGAAGTCAGAATTCCCGGACACTTTGCATATGCACAGGAAAAGCTGACAATATTTGATGCGCTTGGACTAGCCGGTGATTTGACAAAATATAGCAACAGAAAAGATGTTATACTCACCAGAAACGAAAATGGTAAAAACATGATAGTAGCTCTGGATTTAACTAGACCTGAGATACTAGAATCGGAGTATTATTACCTGCGACCAAATGATCTTGTAATTGTAAAGCCGCTCAAAAAGCGTGTTTGGGGAACACCTGAATTTCCTTTTGCACTTATTTTATCTACTCTTACTTTTACTCTTTTATTATATTCATATATGAATTAACCACATAAATAAAATAAGAATGTCAAGCATAAATAATATCAATCTGCAAGAAGATAATGACCTGAAAAAGGCTGCAGAGTTAGTTCTGAGGAATTATAAACTGTTCATTTTTAGTATAGTTGTTGCACTGGTTTTCGCTTTTGTGAAAAATTATAATTCTATTCCAATATATCAGGTTTCATCTTCAGTTTTAATAAAAGAAAATAAGGATGGATCAAATACCAGTTCTATGAATGATTATCTGAATAGCAGCTTATTTGGTGATAATCAAAATTTTCAGAATGAACTTTGGGTGCTCCAATCATTGCCAGTAATTGATAAAACAGTAAAAAATATCAACCTGTCTGTTAGTTACTTTCGGAAAGTAGATTTCAAACAAATTGATGCATATAAAAGCACTCCTTTCAGAGTTTTATTTTCTCCTAACCATATTCAACCATTAAATGTCAAATTCGAAATTACTTTTAATAAATCAGGTAATTTTGAAATTAAAGCTGAATCAGAAAAAGTTAATTTTTATGATTTTAGTACTGAAGTATATAAGTATCAGAAAGAAAACTGGTCTTATAGAAGTATAGGTTCCCCTGGCAGACTTATTGAAACCCCCGATCTGGCATTCATAATTGACATAGACAGCAACAGGAAAATTTCCGATGAGGAGGCTTCAATCTATAGTTTCGAGTTTAAAGACCAAAACTCAATAGCTCGTTCATTTAAAGGAAGACTGAGTTTTAACATTATAGACCCCAAGGCAACAGTCGTAGAAATATCCTTTTTATCTGAATCAGTTTCGAAAGGAGAAGATGTTGTTAATGAGTTGATGAAAGTATATTCGAATCAAAATCTTGAAAGGAAAAATCACATTGCTAGTATTACAATTGACTACATCGAAAAGCAATTAGGAGAGATTTCAGATTCATTAAGCATGACTGAAAATAATTTGCAGCAATTCAGGTCAGCGAATCAGATACTGAATGTTGCAGAACAATCTACAGGTATTTCGGCTCAATATATTCAACTTCAGAACCAAAGAGCTGAATTGACAACAAGAAAACGTTATTATGATTATGTAGCTGATTATCTGGAGAAAAATGATGACTTTTCAAATATGATTGTTCCAGCTTCGATGGGTATTCCTGACCAGATTTTAACCAGCTTGATGACCGAGCTAATCGCCTCTCAATCACAGCGCTCCAATCTTATCGATAATAGGCAGGAAAAGAATCCATTAGTTGGAAAACTCACCATCAAAATAGATAATATTAAGAAAACAATTGCCGACAATATTTCTGCAGTTAGGCAAACTACTGATATTTCGATTGATGAAATGAATAAACGGATTTCTAAAATCGAGAGCCAGATAAGCCGCATGCCTAAAACAGAGCAACAACTTGGCGGTTTTGAACGTAAATACAGGTTGAACGATGCAATTTATAATTATCTTCTGGAGAAAAGGGCTGAAGCCAAAATAACCAAGGCCTCAAATTTGCCTGATGATATAATAATTGAACCAGCTGCGCAGGTTGGTGGAAGTCCTGTTTCGCCTAACACACAGAAAAATTATATTATGGCATTGCTATTGGGAATAGGCTTGCCGTTCTCTTATCTTATTACCCGAAAAGCGCTAAATAATAAAATTGAATCGCAAGAGAGCATTGAGCGTTTGACTAATATACCAGTTTTAGGAAAGATATTGCATAATTATAAAAAAACTGATAATGTAGTTTTTGAATACCCAAAATCAGCGATCGCTGAATCATATAGAGTACTTCGCACTAACCTCGATTTTTCGATGAAAGGTGCCAGCCATAAAGTTATTATGGTAACTTCATGCCTTACAGGTGAAGGCAAATCATTCAATGCATTGAATATTGCAATGAGTTATGCTCAGCTAGGCAGAAAGACTATATTGCTGAATTTTGATTTGAGAAAGCATGCATCCTATTTCGACAAACAATCAGAATCATCAATCGGATTGAGTTCATTCCTTATTAATAAGGTAAGCCTGCAGGAAATTATTTTGAATTCGCCCGATAGTAAACTGGATTACATCAATTCCGGACCGATACCTCCCAATCCTGCTGAATTATTGGCTCTTGAAGAAACAAAAAAAATGATTCTAGGACTTAAAGATCTATACGAATACATTATTATTGATACTCCGCCGCTAGCTCAGGTAACCGATGGCTTTCTGTTAATGGAAACCGCTGATTTAAAAGTTCTTATTGTAAGATATAACTACTCGAAGAAGAAAGTTATTTCGATGGTATTAAAAGATCTGAAGCATAAAAACATTGATAATATTTGTTTGGTATTAAACGATAACCGTATTAAAAGTGACCAGTATGGTTACGGATATGGATACAACAAGAAAAATAAGTAATATTGACGCTTTGAATAAATTTTTGTTAATAAACAGCTCTAATAAAATAAAGGTATGCTCAACGATAAAACGCTCTTAATTACCGGGGGAAC
>JBBSDC010000039.1:0-29108 GCA_038249705.1 Bacteroidales bacterium
CAATATTGTGCCATTGAGTCTGTTCCTGCTTGCTGCCGTCTTTGGCGGTGAAGCTATCGCTGGTAGCGAGGGAGAATTTTACGAATTTGTTTCCGTTGTCCAGGTTCTTTACCTCAGGATCTTGTCCGAGATGACCAATTAGTTTTACTGAGTTGCGTAGTGTGTTCATTTTTATAAGGATTTAAGGGTTGGGGATTAGGGTTTAGAATAATTGGATTATGCTTTATTTATTTCACCTTTCGAACCTATAAAAAGGAGGTCGTTGGCTATAATTTCGCTTCTGAAATGCTTCGTGCCATTCTTGTCGTCCCAGGTGTGGTAGGTTATACGGCCATCAATGGCTATTTCTTTGCCTTTTTTCAGGTATTTTTCGCAAACGCCGGCCAGGTTTCCCCACACAACAATATTGTGCCATTGTGTTTGTTCCTGCTTGCTGCCGTCTTTGGTGGTGAAGCTATCGCTGGTTGCCAGCGAGAAAGTTGCTACTTTGTTTCCTTTGTCCAAAAGTTTTACTTCCGGATCCTGGCCTAAGCGACCAATTAATTTTACTGAGTTGCGTAATGTGTTCATGGTGTTGTGTGTTTTAAAAGGTTAATTAATAAGGATTTCAAAATGTGTTTTGTAAGTCAATCAGGTTATTCCCGATTTGATGAAGCAAAGGTATGGTGGCCTTTTCGGGTGATTCGGTTATTAATTATTTGTATTCGGATAAAAATATTTACAAACGTTTGTTGTCGATTGTAAGCAGAAAAAAATACAGGTAAAATTCATGTAATTGCTTAATTTTAATTGATTTAACATTTGCAATTAAAAAATAAATATCTTTATCCATTATTTACAAGAAATCCCGATTCGTAACCCAATATTTAAATTTTGCATTTTATGGAAAAAGTATGCCTCGATTGCGGAGAACCTATCACCGGAAGAATGGATAAGAAATTCTGTTCGGATATGTGCCGGAATAATTACAACAACAGGCTCAACAGCGACACCACCAATTATGTGCGGAATATTAACAACATCCTGCGCAAAAACCGCCGGATACTTTCTGAACTTATCCCGCAGGAAGGAAAAATCAACCTTCACAAGGATAAATTGGTCAACAAAGGCTTCAACTTCAATTACTTCACTCATTTGTATATTACGCAAAAAGGCAGTTCGTACCGTTTTGTTTACGAATACGGTTACCTTCCTCTTGATAATGATTTTTATATGCTGGTGATCAGGGAGCAGAAGAATTGATTCAAAAGGATTCTCAGTTTTATTGATACATAGCGTTTTAGATGTTTTATTCAATTTATAGAATTGTAAAAAAATGGATTTTTGGACTTAAGATATTTAGAGTGTCTATTTTATTGCTTTTAATGTTCGGTTAAACCTATGAATAATTCAGTTAAATCGTTAAAAAAAATAAGCCATATGGCTTGCCAGTAAAGACTTACATGTAAATGTGCTCTCGTTTTACAAAATTATTTTTTCAAAAAAATAAAAAATATTTGACAGTAATTGTACTGTTAAGTATTTTTAGCAGTATATTTGCTGTCAAATATGATTAACAATTAAAATACTGTCAAAATGAAACAGGATTGGAAGCCACCCAAAATTATTATTGGCAAAGAAGCAACCGGGCAATATTATTATAAAAGAGAAGAAATTGAAAGTGATATTTGGGAAGAAATTAAGAAGTCAAATAATATACTGCTTGCAGCTCCCCGAAGAGTTGGTAAAACTTCTGTTATGAAGTACATTGCGGAAAATCCTAAATCTGGCTTCAGACTTATTTTTCGTAATGTACAAGGCATTGACACAGAAGAACGATTTTATAAAACTTTGTATGAGCTTATTATTCATTGTTTAAGCAGATTTAAAAGCAACCAGACCCTGATTGAGAATTACTTCAAAAAAATGAGGATTTCAGAAATAAGTACAAGTGGCTTTAAAATAGACGAAAAAGCAATTGATTACTTGTCAGAAATAAATTCTTTAATTCCTCAACTTGATCCTGAAGGGGAGAATATTGTCTTGCTTATTGATGAATTACCCGAAGTACTTCATGAAATGTATAAGAAGGGTAAAAAAGGAATGGCTTTAAATATCATCAAAAACCTGAGACACCTAAGACAAGAAACTGACTTTAAAAAAATCCAATTTGTTTTTGCAGGTTCAATTGGGATACATTATGTGGTAAAGCTAATTAATGGTCGTAGTTCGGATATTAATGATCTAAACAAAATTCAATATTTGCCTTTGAATGAAGATGAAGTCTCATTATACATTGATTCGGTAACGAAAGATGCAACTATTAAATATAGTCCTGAGTTGAAGCAATACTTAATTACAAAGATTCAATATTATGTTCCCTATTTTTTTAATATAATGCTTGATGCTATTCATAATTCAGCGAAAAAAAGTAACAATCCAATTATTGGCAAACAAAGTATAGATGCCGCGTTTGATTTGGTAATTAAAAATAACGATTATTTCAAAGACTGGAAACAACGACTTTCAGATTATTTGCCGAAAGAAGATTTCGACTTTGTAAATGAAATACTCATTCATGTAGCTCATAAGGATAACATTTCTATTCAGGAATTATACGATAAAGCTACCAAATACAATAAAGTGAATGATTATATGGATTTTGTAAATGACCTTGAACACGATGGTTACATCGCGGAACAAAACCAGAAATATGTATTTATTTCGCCGTTCTTAAAAGAATTCTGGAAACGTAATAACCCTGTTTACAATGGATAACACGAATTTGAAAGCCGGAAATTGGTTTATTGACCAGTTAAATGTATACCAATCTGCTAACAGTGATTTTGATTCTATAAAGAACAATTTCATTATCAGGCTGGCTGAATTTGAAATTATAACCAGTTCGCTTTTAAATAAACAAGCAAACGATCCTTTGCAGCACGAGCTTGTCCTGGGAAGAAGGGGCAGTGGTAAGTCAACTTTAATGAAGCGAATTGAAATAGAAATTATTGAAAATAATAAGCTAAATAAAAAGTATATCGCTATTAACCTGGCCGAAGAGCAAGCTGGTATATATCGTTTGTTCGATTTATGGGAACAGGTAATTGAGGAACTAAAACATCGATTAGAAATAGAAGTTGTTATAAAGGAGTATGCCGGATTCAGCAATAATCAGGATTATACCCGCTATTTATACCAGCTAATACATGAGTTGTGTGCAAAACACAAAAAGAGAATTGTGTTGCTATTGGACAATTTCGACAGAATAGTTGAAAATTTTACCGATGACGGAAATTTGTTGAGAGAAACTCTTATAAATTATAATGATATTCAGATAATTGCCGCAAGTACCCGGATGGACGAACATTTCTGGCGGTATGATATGCCTTTTTACGAATTCTTCCGTCGGCACAGACTGGAGGCGCTTAGCAGGGAAGAAATTATAAAATTACTGTACCATTGGAGTGATGTGATGCAGATTACTAAACTCAGAACATTTATCGACAATAATCCCGGTAAAATTGAAAATATCAGGTTGCTTACTGACGGACTTCCACGTACGCTCCAGTTTTTTATTCAGATGGTGTTGCAAAATGAGGCTTCGAATAGTTACGAGTATCTGAAAAAAATAATGGATAATGTAACTCCTTTGTATCAGGAACGCTTGAATAGTCTTCCGGCTCAATTAAAGAAAACAGTTTTGGAAATGGCTTTTATTTGGGAAGCTTGCACTACGAAGCAATTGGTTGAAAAGGTTAAGATGGAGAGCAAATTAGTTTCAGCCAACCTAAAAACATTGGTTGAAAAAGGAATTGCAGATAAAATTGAAACTAATAAAAAGAACCATTTGTACCGCATTTCGGAACGCTTTTTTAATATGTGGCTTATTATTACACAAGGCAATCCCGAGCAAAAACGAAAAGCCAAATGGCTAAGTATTTTTCTTGAAAACTGGTACGATGCTTCTGATTTTAAAGCGATTTCGAAAGAGCATATTGATAATTTAAAAAACAATAAAATCAGTTGGAACAAAGCCCTTATTTTTTCTAAAGCGTTGAGCCAAAGCAGGTACATCTCTTTAGTTGAAAGAGATAAAATTATTGAACTAACTGAAAAAATCAGAGATAAAAAAGTAAAAAATTGTCTTTTAGAACTACCTGAAAAATTTGATGATATAATGGATGAGGTTTCAATTTTGGTTCAGGATAAAAACTTTAAAGAAGCAATAGTGCTTGTGAATAGCATTGAAAATGAAGAGGACGGGTTTAAGTTTGCAATTTTGGGATCTCTTTATTATCAAGAAAAAGTTATAAAGGAAGCAGAGAGATTCAATTTACTAGGTATTGAAAAAGGAAATGTTGATGCTATGTTTAATATTGCTTCTTTGTATGAAGAACAAGAGAAATTTGTTGAAGCAGAGAAATACTATTTAATGGCAATTGAATATGGAAATGTTTATGGACTATATGATATTGCTTTATTCTATGACAATCAGGGAAAATTTGCAGAAGCTGAAAAGTATTATTTAATGGCAATTGAAAAAAGAGAAAGCAACGCTTTTAATAATCCCGCATCACTTTATGGAAATCAAGAAAAATTTGCTGAAGCAGAAAAGCATTATAAATTAGCAGTTAAAAAGGCTGATGTTAATGCAATGAACAATATAGCTAATTTATTCAATAATAGCGGGAAATATACCGATGCAGAAAAATTCTATTTGATGGCAGTTGAATATAATGATGTGCGAGCCCTGAATAATATAGCCTTATTGTATTATGAAAGAAATTCAAATAGAGAAAAGGCTTTGGAATATTTGAATAAAGCAATAGAAACTGAAACTCAAATATTAGTGCAAAAAAATTTACTGGTTATTGAAATCTGGAACGGAATTTTTAACAATCTTGAGGATAGAATAGTCAAAATTGTTAATGAAAGTAAGGGTGATGATCTAAACGAGTTTTTCGTTGAATTATTCATTCAGCAGCAAAAAAATCTTGTATTACGGTTGTTTTTAAATGAAGAATTCGGCCAAATGCTACAGCAAAAGTACACAGTGCTGTATTATGTCAGTTTGCTATTGAATAAATCTCAGGATGAGAACTTAGTATTGAGAATTCCACCGGAATTACAGTCAACTATTGATGATGTTTTGCTAAAAATAAAGGAAAGGGCAGAGTTTTACGGGTATAAATAATAATCCTGTTTTATTCTGCAGATTGGAAGGAAATTGATTTATAGCGTTGTCCGTGATTATAGGGCCATCTGCTTCCATTAACAAATCGTATCTTTGCAACCTGAAAATACAAGTGAGAAAGGTTTATAACTGGTAAGAATTTTTTATTCGTAAATCAACCTTTAACCCTATACCTATTAACTTATCAAAACAATGGCAAAACTAAAAAATATAGCCCTCGTGGCACACGATAACTGTAAGAAAGACCTCGTGGAATGGGTGCAATGGAACTGGGAAATACTGAAAGACCATAAAATAGTGTGTACAGGCACAACCGGTCGCATGGTAGGCGAAGCACTTGCCTCGCGAATGGATGAAGATAAACTTGAAAACATAAGCATCACAAAGTTAAAATCGGGCCCTTTTGGCGGCGACCAGCAGATGGGTGCCATGATAGCCGAAGGCAAAATCGATATTCTGATATTTTTCTGGGATCCTATGGAGCCACATCCGCACGAAGTGGATGTTAAAGCATTGGAGCGTATCTCAGTACTTTACAATATTCCGGTTGCCTGCAACCGTTCAACGGCGGATTTTATAATTTCATCCAAGTTGTTTAAAACGGATTACGAAATTATTGCAACCGATTATTCGTGGTACACAAACAGGAAGATTACGCTCTGATAAGGGGTTGGGATATAGGGATTAGGATTTAGGGAAACATCCTATATAGCAAATCCGACATCCAACATCCGACATCAACTTTCTTCCTATCTTTACCCTTCCAAAATAACCACCGTGGAAAAATTATTTCTGTTAGATGGCATGGCGTTAATTTACCGTGCTTTTTTCGCTATGCAGCGCACACCGCGCTACAACTCCAAAGGGCTGAATACTTCGGCCATTATGGGTTTTGCAAACACATTGTACGAACTGCTGAAGAACGAAAAACCGTCGCATATCGGCGTGGCTTTCGATACCCAGGCACCAACTGCCAGGCATACCGATTTCGTTCAATACAAAGCAAACCGGCAGGCTATGCCTGAGGATTTGGCCGCTTCAATCCCTTATATTAAAGAACTTATTCGGGCATTCAATATACCCACACTTTATGTGGAAGGCTATGAGGCTGACGATGTTATCGGCACTTTGGCCAAAGAGGCCGAACAGGCCGGTTTCCAGGTTTATATGGTTACCCCGGATAAGGATTTCGGGCAGTTGGTAAGTGAGAATATTTTCATGTACAAACCTGCCAAAGCCGGTGAAAAACCTGTGATAATGGGTGTTCCCGAAGTGTGTGAGAAATTCGGGATAAAAAATCCGCTCCAGGTTATCGATTTCCTTGGCCTGATGGGCGATGCTTCGGATAACATTCCGGGAATTCCGGGAGTAGGGGAGGTTACGGCACGAAAACTGATTGCTGAATATGAATCCGTAGAAGGCGTGCTCGAAAACGCGAAATACATCAAAAATGAAACTTTGCGGAATAAAGTTGAAAATGGCCGTGAGTCAGCTATAATTTCGAAACAACTGGCAACCATTATTCTGGATGTTCCTATTGAGTTTAATGAAACTCATCTTCACCTCGATCCACCTGATGTTGAAAGGCTTAAAGCTCTTTTGGATGAATTGGAATTCCGCACTTTTGCTCAGCGTGTTTTTACTGACTTATCATTAAATCCCGGTGGAATACAAACGGCTAAGCTAACGAAATCTACTTTGGCAAAACCTGCTGTTTCAAACGGGCAGGGCGACTTGTTTAGCCTTGCCGAGGTGCCATTTGAGCAGATCGAAAGTTCTCTTAAAACCATTGAGAATACGTCGCATGAATACCGTGCCGCTGATTCAGAAAGTGCTATTTTGGAACTTTTAGAGGAACTTGAAAACTCAAGCTCCTTTTGTTTTGATACGGAAACCACTGGGCTTGATACGATTACATCCGAACTTGTCGGGATGTCGTTTGCCACCGTTCCCGGCAAAGCATGGTATGTACCTGTTTCCGAAAATCGTGAGGAAGCTATTGCATTGGTAGCCAGGTTCAACCCTGTTTTCAGTAGCCTTACCATCGGGAAAACCGCTCAAAACATGAAGTTCGATATTGCCGTACTTGGTAATTATGGGATCGGAATTGCCGGACCAACTTTCGACACCATGCTGGCACATTATCTGATTGAGCCTGATTTGCGTCATAATATGGATTTGTTGGCCCAGACTTATCTGAATTATTCACCTGTAAGCATCGAAAATCTGATTGGTAAAAAGGGAAAGCTTCAGACTACCATGCGCACAGTTCCCTTGGAGAAAATTAAAGAATATGCAGCCGAAGATGCCGATGTAACCTTGCAGTTGCGTAATATCCTTGAGCCAAAGTTAAAGGAAACAGATACCCTGAAAATATTTAACGAGATCGAAATGCCTCTGGTACCGGTACTTGCAGGGATGGAAGCTGCAGGTGTAAAACTGGATTCGCAGGCTTTAAATGATTTCTCAAAAGAATTGCACCTGGAGATTATTAAAGTGCAGGAAGAAATATGGCAGCTCGCCGGGGTGGATTTTAATATTGCTTCTCCAAAGCAATTGGGAGAAATCCTTTTCGATAGGCTAAAAATTGATGATAAACCTAAAAAAACCGCCACCAAACAATACCAAACCGGTGAAGATGTATTGCAAAAGCTCATTCACAAAAATCCTATAGTGCAGTTGATTCTTGATTTCCGTGGACTGAGTAAACTGAAATCAACCTACGTGGATGCATTGCCATTGCTGGTTAATCCTGTAACCGGACGTATTCATACCAGCTATAACCAGGCTGTTGCAGCTACCGGACGGCTGAGTTCCACTAATCCTAATCTACAGAATATCCCCATTCGTACCGAACGTGGGCGCGAAATCCGCAAAGCTTTTGTTCCCCGAAACGAAGAATATACAATTCTTTCTGCCGACTATTCGCAGATCGAACTCCGCATTATTGCTTCCATGAGCAACGATGAAGCCATGAAAGAAGCTTTCCGCCAGGGACTTGATATTCACACGGCCACTGCTGCCAATATTTACAATGTTCCTCTCGATCAGGTTGATCGCGATATGCGCCGCAATGCCAAATCGGTTAATTTTGGAATTGTGTATGGAATTTCAGCGTTCGGACTGAGTGAGAATCTGGGCATTCCCCGTAAGGAAGCAGCTGAAATTATTGATACCTATTTTGCCACTTTCCCCGGTATAAAAAGATACATGGACAGCACCATGGCTTCAGCCCGCGAAAAAGGGTATGTTGAAACGCTTATGGGGCGCCGCCGTATTATCCGCGATATAAATTCGGCCAACGGAGTAATGCGCGGATTTGCCGAACGCAATGCCATTAATGCCCCCATACAAGGTTCAGCCGCCGATATGATCAAAATTGCTATGATCAATATTTATAACGAATTCCAGAAACGGAAACTACAAAGCCGCATGACCATGCAGGTACACGACGAACTTGTTTTTGATGTGTATAAACCCGAAGTGGACCAAGTGAAACAGATTGTCGGCGATTTGATGCGTACAGCTTTACCGCTTGATGTTCCGGTAGAGGTGGAGATGAATACAGGAGATAACTGGCTGGCGGCGCATTAAGAGTGAATAATGAATAATGAATAATGAATAATGAATAATGAATAATGAATAACGAATAATGAATAACGAATAATGAATAATCCCTTCCGGCGGGTAAAGCGGGGAGGTGTTATTTTTTGGTATTTATCCTGTATGTTCATTTTTTGCATAAACTACCAATCGGTTTGCTGAATCTTATCAATAATTGAACCTGCCTTGTTAACTAAAAATGCGGATATTTGCACAACCCAATCTTCTAAATAGAACAGAAGGTTCAAAGCCTAAATGGGTTTCAAAAATCTCCAATCAAAATTCGCTTCCGATGTATAAATATATACTCTTACTTATAGTTGCCTTCAGTTTCTTCTCGTCTTCAGCCCAGCACACTCCATGGCGTGCCGGCGAAATGGAAGTAAAAGTATCCTTCACCAATCCTGATCAGGCGCAACGCATTGCAGCGCTCGACTTTAAAGGTGATATTTATAACAGCCATGCATGGTTATACCTTACTCCATATGAGTTGGAAGAGCTGAAGCAAACGGATGTAAGTTATTCGATAAATATTCCTGATCTTAACAAATGGTCAGCAAGTTTTGGGCCGATGCTTGTTCCTCCCGGATATTATTCATTCAACCAAATCAAGAACATTGCCGACAGTTTAACTACTCACTTTCCTGATATATGTAAAAAGGTTATTTACGGCTACACTCCTCAAATGAAAGAGTTGGCTGCCCTCAAAATAAGTGATAATGTGAATGTGGATGAAAATGAAGCGGAAATTCTTTTCGATGGCGGAATTCATGGTAATGAAGTCGGCGCTTCGCAGAATGTGATTCAGTTTGCCCGCGATCTTTGCCTTGCTTACGGAACTGATACCTATATCACCAACATGGTGAATAACCGCGAAATCTGGCTATACTACTGTGTTAATCCTTATGGCCGCGATAATATGACCCGCGAAAACGGCAACCAGGTTGATATAAACCGTGATTATGGTTATGTATGGGGTGGCGAAGGCGGAAGCATCGGGCCTTTTTCGCAACCAGAAACCAAGGCGCTTCGCGATTGCCAGTACTCAAACCAGTTTGTTTCATATACCAATTACCACAGCGGAACCGAAATTATTTCATATCCATGGAGTTACAGGTACAGCCCCACTCCCGATAACGAGCATATTATGGCTTTGGCTCATATTTATTCGGTAAATTCCGATTATCCTACACTACCTTACGGACAAGGTTCACAGGTAATGTATCTGATAAAAGGAAGTACTAAGGATTTTAATTATGGTTGTCTGGGTTCAGTAGCCTGGTCGATGGAAATTTCGCTTGATAAACAACCCGCCGGCCCTAATATTCAGTATTATTATAACATCAATAAGCCTGCAATGCTTGCGCTTATCGAACATGCCGGTTATGGAATTGAAGGCACTGTAACAGATGCTGTTACAGGGATGCCCGTTAGCGCTTCCATATGGGTAGGAAATAACTACCCGACATACACAGATGGCGAAGCCGGCGACTATCATAAATACATGGTAGCAGGCACCTACAATCTGCGTTTTACAGCCAATGGATATCAATCGTTAGTGATTGAAAATGTGAATGTTAATTCTCTGCAAAGTACTAATACCGATGTGCAGTTACAGCCTTTGAGTTCGCACTACGGATACCGTGTCAGTCGTTCGCGGATTCCAAATTTTAATGCTCAGAATCCGGGTGACGAAGGATATTCAGCAGCTTGCCTCGGTGCTCCCGACCAGGTTAATTATTCGATCGGGAAAGGCGGTTACATTATGGTGGATATGCAAACCCCGGTTATTGACAAGGATGGACCTGATATTGAAATACACGAAGGAGATCTCAGCCAGGAGGGTTATGCGGTTTATGCGCTAACGGACATGGATGGTTTCTGGAATTATATCGGATCGGGAATGGGCACTGCTCAGTTTGACCTGGCCTCTGGGGGAATTCCCGAAGCACAGTTTTTCGTTCTCCTCGACGATAATGACGGTGCTGCCAATGTGAATGATGCAGGCTTCGATTTTGATGCTATCGAAAATCTGCATCCTGCAATCCCCGATACACTTGCCCACCTTAGCGGGAAAGTGCTTGATTATTTTACCGGTTTGCCACTGGTAGGAGCAAAGGTATATGTAGCTGATTATATGTTGGTTACTGATACTGCTGGTTATTATTCGCTCGATCCGGTAAGAGGTTCGTATATTGTCTGTGCTGAAATGGATAATTACAATTCGAAATGCGATACACTTCAACTCACTTCTGGAGTTAAAAGTAATCACGATTTTTACCTCGATTTTAATGTTAGCTTTAAAGAAATTAAAGTAACTGAAGCTCTCACTGTAAATCCAAATCCATTTTCCGATGAGCTCAATATTCAATTCAGGAACGAAAACGCAGGTAGGGTTCAGATTATCCTGACTTCTCTAAATGGTGGAAAAAGTGTTGTACTTACTGATAGAAAGTTCCCTGCTGGTGATTGTGAATTCAAATGGCTGGTCGCAGAAAATAATAAGAATCTTACCCCCGGAATTTACATTGTAATTATAGAAACGGAGGTTAGCAGGCAAATCTGCAAGGTTATTAAAATTTCATTCTAATCCTGGATTCTAAACATATTCTGTATTTAGCACACCAGCTTCAATCCGTATTCTTCTGTAAAGCAATAACATAAAGAAAAGGCTTGCCAGGAAAAACACTGTGATTGCCAGCACCGAAAAACGCATGCTGCCGGTAACTGCTTCAATTACTCCGAAACTGAATGTTCCGGCAACTGTAGCCAGTTTCTCCATAACATCGTAAAAACTGAAATAGGAAGTATGGTCAGTAGTATCTGCCGGAAGCATTTTTGAATATGTGCTGCGGGCAAGAGCCTGGGAACCACCCATCACAATTCCGATAAAGAATGCCGCGGTTACAAACTGTATCGTATTTGAAATAAAATAGGCACCGATGCATATCAACGTCCATGAAATAATTGTAATAATGAGTGCTCTTACATTACCAATTTTTTCGGAAATCCGGGCAAACATCCAAGCTCCCAGCACTCCAACTAATTGAATAACAAGAATTGTTGGGATAAGAACATCTTCTTTCAAACCCATTTCCTTTTCGCCATAGGTAGCAGCCATAAACATGGTTGTAAGCACACCCATCATCATAAAGAAAAAGCCGTTAAGGAACATTCTAAGCTTAAAGGATTTTCGGACTCTGCCGAATATTACCCTTAATTCGCGGTATCCGTTGGTAAGCACCGAGTCTTTTATCATCCTTTTACGGAAAGTATATTTGGGTAAACGGCTGAAGGTTATTTGTGAAAAACCGATCCACCACAAAAAAACTGTCACGAACGAAATTCGTGCCGGCAACGAACTATCAGTAGCTATTCCAAATAAGTCCGGTTTCATTATCATTAAAAGATTGAAAAGGAGCAGCACTACTCCGCCGAGGTATCCCATCGAATATCCGCGTGCACTGATGCGATCCTGTTGTTCAGGTTCGGCAATAACAGGCAAAAACGAATTGTAAAAGACTATACTTCCGCCATAACCTATTGTTCCTAAGGCAAATGCAATTATGCCGAGTTCGATATGATCTTTATCGAAAAAAAACAGAGCGCCGCAGGCAGTAGCTCCGATAAAAGTAAATGCACGCATAAAACCTTTACGTCGGCCGGTATAATCGGCCATCGACGAAAACAAAGGTGAACCTATAGCCACCAGCAGGTAAGCTGCGGCTATAGCCCATGAATACAAAACAGTATTTATTACAGGAGCCCCGAAAAATGAAACAGTGAAATTATCGCCGGTCCGGGTAACGGTGTTATAATAAATAGGGAAAATGGCTGATGCGATGGTGAGCTGGTACACCGAATTGGACCAGTCGTACATTACCCAGCCGCGTACCATTCGTTTGTCGCCTTTTACAATCGGTTGAACATCTTTGCGGTTTATCACAAATCTTCGGGTTTAATCAGCTATTACTATTTCAATTGTATGTAAATGGTCAAAAACAGCATAGGTTGATACTCTGGTCTGCTGAATCAGCCTTTGTATCAAATCAAATTGAAAGCTGTAGTTTCATTAATAGAGAATTGATATTTTACCTGAGGAAACGTTTTCGCCCATGGTGATGCGGTAAATATATATTCCCGGTGAAAGTTTTTCTCCGTGTAGTCCGTTCCCATCCCATATAATTGAATGATTCCCTTTACCCAACATTCCGCTGAAAGGTATCGAAACCAGCTTACCGGGCATTGAATAAATTTCAATACTTATTTTAGAGCTGTTTTCGTTGTAAAAACGGAACGTTGTACTACTGCTCATCGGGTTGGGATACACCCTGATATCCGATTTGTTTTGCGATGCTTGAATTTCGGAAAGCAGGAATGGATCAACACAAATGGGCAGTTGGTTATTTGCGAAAGCAGTATTCACAAACATGGTATCGCACAAACGCTCGTCACCGGTTGTAAGCTGATTTCCTAATTTAACAGTCAGGTTAAGGGTTTCACCAATCTCCATGATATAGGGTAAAGTAATATTCCAGGGGTCAATTTGCCAAGGAAATGGATTTTCGCCTGATATATTTAACTCATTTATAATAACTTGCTGGTTTACTATATTCTGTACCGAAATAGTTTTGCCGTTAAGCATATCTTCGTAAGTAATAAATGCCACGGTGTCGGGCATAATCAAAAGCGAATACTTCACAGTAAATTTATGAGGATCAGGAGCACCGATATAAGGATGGCTTGAACTCCGGTTTGATGCATCTTTGGCATGAATATAATACGAAATCAGCGAACCTTCCATTTGGCCTGGAATGCATGATGTCCATTGTACTCCCGAGGTATTAGTCATGGATACAGTATCCCAGTCACCGGTATTAACTTTATAAATAGTCCATACCGAATCAGGGTAAATCGTTTGTCCGCTGAAAGCTGTTATATCGGCATTTACCTCGAAACATGCCTGTGCCGGTATTGAACCATGAAGTGGAAGATGCGAAATCATCAGCATCCCCATGTCGGCCATTTCGTGAGTCCGGCAATGCATGGCATCAGTTGATTCCCATGGAGTTCCCGGATTGCCCAGGAAACCTAATATCTGGTAGCCTGGCATTGCTTGCTGGTAAGCCAGTAAAGCCGGTGCATCGTTAAAAGATCCCATAATCGGAACACATACCTTGTTTTTCATAATAAACGAATTGGTATAGGGTTCATTATTAGGAGTATAAACCCTGAATACATTGTATGGTGTTCCGTAAGATGATATTTCCGAAGCATAAAATGCAGCAGTGGCTTCTATTTCGTCGTACTGAGGATGTGTTGTGGGAACTCTGCGGATAAGTACTTTATCAGGAGCCAGAAATTTTCCCCAACAATCAATATGGTCGATATAGGTTCCATTTGGATCTTCCTGAACCATATAATTGTTAATGCCCAGGTAATCCTGCATTTTTTGGTTTATTTGCTGAGCTGTTTGTGATGGATTTTCATCCCACACCAAAGTGGTTGACGATGCCTGGTCTATGCCGTTGGTCATGTAATTTCCTCCGGTATGTATCACATTCATACCAAACCATGGGATTCCCTGAAAGGTTGCTACTTTTTTAGGAATATCATCGTCGTTAGGCCGCGGACGGTTATAAGGGAAATCAACAATTCCAACTTCATTATTCCCAAAAGTTACATACCACGGACCATAATCGCGTGTCCAATAGGAATTGGAAGGAGCAATCATAAAAATGCAGTTTGCCAGGTTTATTCCGTTCGACTGGTAGAGGTTGGTAACGGTGGTTTGCTCATTTGTATTGGCAACTATAGTGGTAACTTTGGCATCTTTTGCAAGTTCTTTTATAAGGGAATTAGGTATTCCGAAAGGATATCGGATAAGCACTCCGTCATTATTTCCGAATTCTTCTACATTGCGGATAACTCCCGAAGGTGGATCGGTTTCAACAAATCCCAATGCAATTTTATGTTTATTTGCTGCCTCTTCGGCAGTCATAACATGTTTCAGTCCGTTGTTGGGATCAGTGAATTGAGCAAAAGTGTTTGCAACCGATATTGTACAGATGAGTAGTATTGTAAGCGTAAATTTTTTCATAAATCAGGAATAAAAATAAGTCTCAAAAGTAACCAAATTCCTTAATAACTGAAGGCTGTTAGCTGAAATAATACCTGAAATAGCTGTGAGAAGTTTTTCGTGCCAACCTAAAAATGAAATTATGGCAAACCTATAGCTCATTGCAAGCCCTTTTTTGGCGGGGAGCACCTTTTAAAATTAAAAATAGGTGAATAAACTCATTCCGATAAATCGGTACAAGTAATGACATTTAAAATAAACATCTGCAAAGCAAGTATTAGTAATTTTTTAAATAAGCTATGAATTCATAAATTAAACAGGCAATTTCAGTTTGTGGCACAATGATTGCTTATAGTGAATTGGGTTTTTGGTTTTTGACTGGTTAACCCAAATCAATCAGTCGGTTCCCTGATTTTACAAAAAAATCAGGATATTTTGAAAAAAGCACTCTGTTTTCACAGGGTGTTTTTTTTGTGAATGCAATATGAATACACCAAGCATAGATAAGCAGAGCTTTATACTTGTTTTCGCTATTGCATCAGAGGTATGCAGGAAAGTAAATACTTTTAATAATTGCAATTATAGATACAAAATGGCTGAGGACACATCTTCTGTCATCGGACTTACGAATAGATATTAAATTTAACTTATTGTATCACAACAGGATTCACTGTTCGGCCTGCATTGTTATGGGTGACAAGGAAATAAGTTCCTCTAGGCAATCCGGTTACAGATATTTGCTTTGATCCGATGATGCTGAGGCTTTCGTTATTTTCCCATACAATCCGGCCTTCCCTGTCAACCAAAGTCATTTGATCTATCACAGCTGTTCCTTTCATTGGCTCAAGGGTAAAACTGCCGTTACTCGGATTGGGATAAAGCTTAAAAGAATCTGGTATCGAAGAGTTGTTGAAATGGATTGCGATGTCCCTGGTAGCCTTGCAGCCATGATAGCTGGTTACAGTTACAACTGCTGTTTTAGTTCCGTTAACGGATAACAATGAATCGATTATAATTTCCGGGCTCGTGCTTCCGCTAGGTTCCCAGCTATAAGTCATATCTCCGGCAACAGTGGCATCGAGTACTATTTCCGATCCTTCCGGAACGAGAGTATCCGAAGGAAGAGCAATAAAAGGAATAGGATAAATAGTAAGGCTGACACTTTTACCGATTTCGGGGCATCCATCAAAACTTTTTAATTGTATATGTAAACTGATTTCTTCTTTTTCGATATCAAGCGGACCGGGAGTGTAATTTGTATTTTCGAAGTTGATGTCGTTAAATGTTCCATCACCCTCAGTTTGCCAGTTGACGGAGAAAAAATTCTGAGCAGTGGCTGATGTTTCAAAATATGAACCTGCGCAAACAAATCCGGTTTCGGATAAAGAAATATTTGCAGGAGCATGAACAGGTAAATGAATATTATCGAGCCAGGCAGCATCGTCACCTGCTGATAAAGTACCGTTTTTAATATACCGCCATTCAAGCTGATGCAATCCGGGTTCGATTTTGTAACTATTGTATTTCCAGTTTGATATGCCACTCCATTCAGTGAGTATAACGCCGTCAACAATAAATTGTAATTTGTCTCCGTCATCGCTTGAGGTTTTGCTCCAGAAACTCACAAAATCACATGCAGGTACTTCGCAAAGATATAGGAGAGAAGTGTATTCATTGTCAGTGATCTGCCCTGAGCGGATAGAATGTTTTCCGTCGAAAAACTGGTTTGCATCACTGACCCATTTCTGCATACCTGCATCATTCCATTGTAAGCGACTTTTAAATACCGGCTCAAAATCTTCGTCAGGGGCAAATACCGTTTCGAAATCCATTACTTTACCTTCAGCTTTACCAAATCCATTTACAGGAACTACTTTCCAGTAATAAACCTGATCATATTTCAGATTATAGGTAGATTTGATTTGAGCAGAAGTAAGTTTTTGTCCGTTTATTAAATTAGTAGGAGGGTTGTCGGTTCCAAGATAAAACAAATAGTAATCAGGATTCGCGCCATCACCACTATCCCACGTAAAATTGCTGTTTATGGGTTGCAGTCTGCTGTGGTTCAATGGGATGCACGATTCCGGATTGCCGGGATTTTTGGTTACAGTAATGTTGTTACTGTATGGCAAATAATTGAATGCAGTAATTGTTAGGGTTAAATCTTCGCCCGAAGCAGGATAGTCGAGATAAATTGATGCAAAACCATCTGATATACTTGCTGTGCCCAGTATATTTCCGTCGCGGCTGATGCAGGCATATCCTTCTGATGAATTGCTTTTTACCGTAAATGCATTCTTTCCTTCACCAATATAGCTTTTGTGTTCGGCAGTAAGTTGTTTTGGTGCCGCTGTTCGAACCATCAGTGAAGGATCGCCGAATAATATCCAGTTATCGGTAGTTGTATATCCAGCCGAACCGTAAACATCATTCATGCTCATCATTCCTTTAACAGAAATGGCACCCATAGTTTGTATTCCTTCCTGGGGGTTGCTCATGATTTCAGCAATTTTGTCCTGCGCTTCCATAGGAGGAAAACTGGTTTGTGTTCCTGACGACATTAAAGCAGCAAGAGCACCAGTTGGTTGGCCGCTGCTGTTGGAAGCCCGCAACCATGCTTCTGCCAGGCAATATTTTTCAGCAAAATTTCCGGTTTCACAAGCAGCTGACCAAATCAACGGAAACTTACCTGTGTTATTTAATCCTTCTACAACTGTTTTCGAAACCGAACCTGTTGCCCATGTGCTTGGCGAACCATGGCCGGCGTAGAAAATAGCCCCGGATCCCTGGTTTATTTTGTTGCTTATATCCGATGTGGAAGGATTTCCGGCAGCGTCAGATTCTCCCTGTGAGCCATCAAAAAATTCGTTTATCTGGTTATAGGTTGTCGTTTTAAGCGTTTTAAGCAGATTACGGATATGCTGGAAATCAGATTCTCCGTCATCACCCGGACTGAGTGTTGATGCCAGTCCCGTTGCATTTGCAAGCCAGGATGCGTCCTGTCCGGGATCTTTTTCGTACTGAAGTGTACGCTTTACCTGTATTTCGACATCTTTTACCGTTTCAGCCGAAAAACGACCAACCAGAATATCGGGATAATGATCGTTTCCTGCAAGGTACGAATAGTAATTATCACTCGAACCGGAAGAATAATTGTAAGGAGGAATATGTTTTGCATCACCGACCAGCAGGAGATATGCCATGTCGCCTTTATTATAATAGTATTCTTTAACGAAGGTAAGAATTTGCTCCGGAGTCGAAAACTGATCGGCATCTACAATTTCTGTTGCAATACCGGTTTGTTTGCGCCATTTGGCTAATGGTAAAATTGATGCTGTATATTCGGCCGGACAAAGGATAAGCAAACTTCCGCGTTCGGCCGGAAGAATACCTGCTTTCAATGAAAGGCTACCAGAATTGAGAATGGATGCTTTAATTCCTTCAATCTCCTGGATTCCCTGATCCATTAACTGTAAAGGGTTTATTCCTTCTCCTCCCATATTTCGAATTGAGAAAGTGAGCTGGTAATAGAACCTCAGCACTTTTGTGACAGGATTGTATTGTAGCGGATAAACCTGAAACGACTGCGAACGGGTATTCCGGATAATATAAGGTTCTTGAGAATCAATTAATTCAGCAGGGTAAAATGTATCGAAAGTATAAAGCTCACTTTTTGTATATGCAGTTACGCTTCCATCGCGGGCATAATCTCCCTTCGAAGGAGCAATTTCTATATTAGTATATTCAGTATATTTTGACGATGAAAGCAAAGCTTCCATTTTACCTTGTGGTGGAAGCTGTAGCGTAAAAGTTAACTTCTGTACATCAGGATTACCTTTTGCGAGCATTGGATAGCCATCATGTAAACGGGCAATATAGCTTGTTTTGCCATCATTACTGATTTCATCAAGATAAAAACCAGGAATTTCAACTGTTATTTCAGCTGAATTCGATGTGTTTCCTGAAAACCCGGTTTGTGATTGTTGCGGTGATTCAGCTGATACTCCAATCCATTGCTGCCCAGTAGCTTCGACTGTTATCAGCATAAGATAAAATATAAACAAGACGAGCTTGCCGGAGTAAATACGAGTCACTTGAGAGAGAGTTTAGTATATAATAATAGCCCTCAGTGCAAAAAGTAATACGTTTTCCGACCTTTTTTTTGTTCTTTTTCAGTAAATTTTCTTTTATAGTTTTAGTTCCTTAACGCGGTTATTTCCTGATTGATTTACTTTATCAATCCCAAATTTCCTCATGCTGAGTTTGGTTAAAAAAAGTAATATGTAAAATCGATATTTAAAGGAACAAAAAAAAGAGGCTGCCATTGGCAACCTCTTTCACTTTTTTGATAAACCGGTTTCCCGTTATTTGGTTACAACAAACTTTTTCGCAGCATATCCGTTTGTTGTGCTGATAGTTATGGTATAAGTTCCTGCACTCAGATTGAGATTAAATGCATCCGAATAGTTACCGTTGCTTTCAATACCTGATCGTTCGTAAACAACCTTTCCATTGGCAGCAGTAATACGTAACTGCAATGTTTCATTACCAGGTGTAGAAACCGAAAGTTTGAAGTTTCCGGTATTTGGATTTGGCGATACACTAACACCTATGTTGCTTGTATTATCACCAATTCCCAATGAACTGAATACATTAACGGAAATTGCTTCGGATAATGCGCTTTCATTACAGCTGTTTATAGCTTTTGCTGTCAGCGTGGCAATTCCGCGGTAAACATTATTCCATACAACATTAGCACTGGTTGTGTTGCCGGATACAATTCCGGCTTCGGCTGGCAGGAGTTGCCATACATAGGTTTGAGCATAGGTGGCTGGTGTAACCGTGTAATCCGAATTACTAAAAGCATTCAAATCTACATCTACAGGGCCTGCAGGTTTTGAAGGAACGCCTGCATTGCCGTTAATAGTAACTTCCTTGATTTCGGTAACGGCGCATTGTGAAGCAAGAACTGTTTCGGTAACCGAAATGCTGTTGGCTCCGGCTGAATTCCAGGTTACCTGAACTTCATTGCTGTTTTGACCGGAAGTAATTGTGCCACCGGTTATGTTCCAGTTGTAGGAATTCCCTGAGTTGGCCGCAGTTGAGTAAGTAAGCATATCACCAGGACAACCTGAAATGGCGCCGCTAACTGAAGTTGCCGGTATAGGATTAATTAAAATAGGCATGGTTTCAGTTACCATGCAATTTTGTAGTGTGCTTTCCGAAACGGTAACTAACCCTGTTGCATTTGAATTCCAGCTAACAGTTATCTGGTTTGTTCCTGCACCTGATTCAATTATTCCGCCTTCAACAGTCCATTCGTAAGTGTTTCCGGCATTAAGCTGGGTGGAGTATATTACGCCGTTAGTCATAGCACAAACAATACCTTCACCTTCAAGGTTTATATTTGGACTGGCATTGATGGTAAGCGTTTTTGACGAAACAGCTGCAAGGCACGATTGGTTGGATGCTGCCAGTGTTAGTGTTACTGTACCTGCTGCTATATCTTCAGCACTTGGTATGTAATCGGCATACATTAAGGCCGGATTGCTGAAAATTCCTGTTCCGCCCGATGTCCAGTTCAGTTGAGTGTAATTGGTTGCTGTGGCGCCCATATTTGTATAGACAGAACCGCTGCACATGCTGGCATTTTCACCGGCAAACGCAGTTGAAGGCTGTTGGAAATTCAACATCATGGTATCGGCAACTGCTCCTGTAGTTCCATCAACAGCCATTATTAGAGTAACTGATCCTGCGGTAACATCGGTAGTTGTTGGTGTATAAACAGGATTAAGTATTGTAGTATTACTGAACGCACCGGTGCCAGAAGTTGACCAGGATACAGTTGAATAATTAGAAGCATTACCTGAACATTGATAAGGAGCGTTTTGACATGTATAATCATCACTACCTGCATATGCGGTTGCATATTGCGGAAGCGGTAAAACAATAAAGTCAACCCACACACAATCGGAACCAGTTGTAGTACCGGCATTTTTGGTATAAATGAATTTGAAAGTATGGCTGCCGGCATTAACAGGAACAGCGTTGTAAGTCCATGGTGTTGTACCTGAGTAGCTAACTTTCATTACATTGTCAATATAAAATTTAAATCCATCGGCTACAGGTTCAGTTGATGTTTTACACCAGAACTTAATTGTATCGTTGAGTGGAACGTCATAGGTAAGGATGAGCTGCGAACTTTTTGAATGACCAATAGCACCTGATTTTGCGGTAAATGCACCTTCGTATTGTCCGGAACTTTCAATAGTCCATGGGAGGTTTCCTCCGTCAGTCCAGTTAAATTTGCTAAAATCACCGGTTTCCCAGTCTTCAACTAAAAGTCCGGCTTGAACTATATAAGTACGTTGTGTGGAATAAGCACCGGAAACAGCAGTAAAATCGAGGTTAATTGATACTCCCGGAGGTGCATTTGTGCTTACAGAAACAGTAAATTCAGCTATTGGTGATCCGAATGGATTGATAGTTCCAAGACTGAATGTGTTGTTGCTCAGTGTTAACAAACCGCTGCTAACCGAAAGAGTAGCATTAACATCAGGTGCTGAGCTTAAACCGTTATTAGAGGTTGTAATTTTGATAACAGCACTTTCGCCCGGATCAAGACGACCATTGCCGTTTCCACCCTGCGAATCGTCAATTACCATTGCTCCGGCAAAGAGTTCGGGTGCGCGGCAGGTAAGATCGAAATAACTTGTCCACGTATCGGATCCATTGGTAGCGGTAGCTGTAACCATTTTGGTATATCCGTTAGGAACATTATTTGCAATATGAACTTTGAATCCATTTTCAACAGTAATAACAGTTTGCGACGGAATTGAAGGATATGCTTCGGTATTATCAGTCAGTGTGATGTAAGGATCATTAAGAGCCAGGGTCACAACAACATTTTCAGCAGAATTGTTTCCAAGGTTTTTTTCGCCTAACGAAAGGAAGGCATCCTCTCCAAAATCGAGTGCATTGTTATTGTTACCTGTAAGGTCATTAACCACATAATTGTCAGTGATCACATACGGGTTCACATCCGAAATTACTATAATACTTGAGTAATGACGGTAGTAATTTTGTTTGGTAACAACCACTTTAACAATTGTACCTACAGCAGGTGCTGCAACGGGCACAGCAACTGGCGAACCGGTTCCGTTTGCTGTTCCTAGTATAATTCCGTTTGCTGTAAGAGCAATAAATGAACCAGCAGGAGCCGTAACGTTGAAGGTTGTTGCAGTGCTAATCATAACTTCAGCGTGCGATACAGTAAGTTGTTGAGGAACTTCGCTGAAAATCGTCTGGAAGCCATCGCCGTGATGATGGAAAAGATGGTAGGTAACTACTTTATTTGAAGTATTATATGGCCACGAAGATTGTTGCAGGAAATATTTACCGGCAGCATTACCAAAAGCAGGTAAAAATCCACGTTCTTCAAACAAAGCACCATAACCTGGCATAAAATCAGGCCAGATATTATCATAAAATCCCCATACATAAGTATCGTTAACAAAGGAATAGGATGTTTCGGATGCAGCCAGGATACCAACACAACCTGCATTTTGTCCATTATATTTATACCGGTGAAATTTTTCAGCAAAGCATTCACCACTATAGTTATACTTACCTGTTAAACAGTTTACTGACATGATATAGGACAGTTTCCCAACATTAGTTAATCCGTTGATGTTACTGTTTACATAGGATGGTTCGCCCCAACCGGTTTCCATACCATGGTCGCGGTGTTGCAGGATAAACGCGCCTGCATTTAAAGCATTATTAACCATTGTAGCGGTTCCGCCATCCCAGCCACCAAGTTCAGCCGGCGAAGCAGGAATATAACCTAACCCGTTTGGCCCGAAATAGTTGACAACAGTATTGGTGTTGGTAGCAGTTGACCATTGTGAGCCTGGAGTTCCCTGATAAACTGCATTAATCCTGACAGGTGTTTTTCCTTGTACATTTTTCAGAAATCCGCCTACAACTTCTGAGCAAATCTGGAACCAGCGTTCGGTCTGCCATCCTAAAGCAGTAATAGGATTTGCATAAAAACTCGGATCAGTCGGGGGATTGCGTTCGTAATCAATAAATTTACGGACATAGATTTCGAGTTGGTCGGCATTGTTGGCTGTCATACGAGCCATAGCAATCTCAGGAAGGTCATCATTATCAATATCAGCAAAAATATTGTCCGATACACAATAGCTGTCCCAGATGGGTGAAGTAATACTGTTGGCAGCGTTAGTGCCATAATCGGCCATGATAAGGATAGCTGAAGGCGGAATATCCCAGGTGTTGTATGCGGTATTAATATAATTTTCGATTATAGTTGTAGTATTTCCGCCAATTTCCTGTAATGATACAATTTTGGTAAGTATTCCCTGTTCTGTTCTGAAGGCTTTAATAGTATCGGCCCATGTTCTGAATATGGCATCGTTAGGAACGATGATAAGATATTCGCAACCTGTTGCATCAGCATTGGCATAATGTGCAGCCCTTGTCGAATAATCAACCACAGGAATAGAAGCATTGTTATAAGCATGATCCATCAGGATTGGATCCCAGTAGCGGCTGCGTAAACGTGTATCGCCGAATTGACCGTTTCCACCGCTGAAGTTAATTTTTACTTCGAGGTCGCGGTAAACTTTAAGTTCTTTTGTAACCGGATTGTATTGATAAGGTGTAATGCTGAGCATCACCACATCGACACCACGGATTTGTGAATTTGTTGAAATAAAGGCCGGTTGAGCCGGATAAAAAGCATTTTTTGCATAAATGCTTAAATCGCGGTTGTACTGTAGCGGTCCGCGTTCAGTTTCCAGCGGGATACGAGGAGCGGGAGCCATCTCAATATTCTGAAAAGTTTCAACACGCATGTTTACAATTTCGATGCTGGCTGTTGCTCCTTGAGGAATAGCAATATACTTGCTCAGCGTTGGCAGGTTGGGAGCGCCTTCGCCATTAGGCAGAAAAATACCTTCGAGGCCGATTTCCTGCATGTTTTCGCCATTGATTGCACGGGTGTCCAACGAAAATTCTTTAATCGAGAAATTAACGGTAACACCTGATGAACTTTGAGCCTTCAAAGAAACTCCCTGCTGTCCCCAGCTATCGGCATAGGTAACTTTTTCGGCTTTGGCAATGAATGCGAACGACATAAGTAAAGCCACTAAACAAGGGAAAAGCAGCCTGTTAAGCGTAATGTAATTGTTTTTCATGAGTTGAGGTTTGGTTTTAAGGAGATGTTTAATCTGTCAAGTTTCAGATTCACAAATAAATAGGGTGCTAAAGTATTAATATATTCTTAATGGGGTGATATAATATGGTCTTTTTTACAATAAATACGATTATTTAGAATATGTATAAATAAAAATGAAAATTCCCGCTATCGTTTTAAAATTCCGAAAGCGGGAATGCCTTATTTCACTGTAGTTAAGAAAATAAAAATGGCAGCAGGATTCAAAGTTTTAAGCATTTGAGCTATTTCCTTTTAAATGGCAATGTTTAAAATAAGTTTTAATTTAAAGAATATGAAACAGTTACCATTTTAACAGCCATGCGAAGATTAAAGGTGCTACAATGGTGGCATCACTTTCGACAATAAATTTCGGTGTATCGATGGCAAGTTTTCCCCAGGTGATTTTTTCGTTCGGAACGGCGCCTGAGTAAGAGCCATATGAAGTAGTTGAATCCGATATCTGGCAAAAATAACTCCAGAACGGAACATCGTGCCATTCCAGGTCCTGATACATCATAGGTACAACACAAATTGGGAAATCGCCCGAAATGCCTCCTCCAATCTGGAAAAATCCAACTCCCTTACCTGCCGAATTAGCGCGGTACCATTCAGTAAGCCACATCATATATTCAATTCCCGTTTTCATAGTCGATGGCTTTAGCTCACCTTTAATACAGTAGGATGCGAAAATATTTCCCATCGTACTGTCCTCCCATCCGGGAACTATAATCGGGAGGTTTTTTTCGGCGGCAGCCAGCATCCACGAGTGTTTGGGGTCAATTTCGTAATCGTTTTCCATCACCCGGCTCAACAGGAGTTTGTACATATATTCGTGAGGAAGATACCGCTCACCTTTGGCTTCGGCATCTTTCCATATTTTCACTATGTGATGCTGAATTTTCCTAAAAGCTTCTTCTTCGGGAATACATGTATCGGTAACGCGGTTCAGTCCTTTTTCGAGTAGTTCGTTTTCCTGCTCAGGAGTAAGATCGCGGTAATTAGGAACGCGGCGGTAATGGGAGTGGGCAACCAGGTTCATAATATCTTCTTCGAGGTTAGCCCCGGTGCAACTGATTATCTGCACTTTATCCTGACGTATCATTTCGGCTAACGAAATCCCCAGTTCGGCTGTACTCATGGCTCCTCCCATGGAAATAAGCATTTTGCCACCTTCGAGCAGATGGGTTTCGTAGGCTTTGGCTGCATCAACCAATGCGGCTGAATTGAAATGCCTGTAATGGTGCTCAATAAACTGTGAAATAGGGCCTCTGTTCATAGGATGTTTTTTTTGCAAAGGTAGAAAAAGAGTATAAGAATACGTTATTTTAAGTCTTGTTTTCCGATTAGTAGCAGTTTACCGGAATTAAGATAGTTTGAAGAATTAACAATTCGGATTCAATTTCAGCTCATTTTCATTTTATGTACATTTTTAAACATAAGAAAGCATCTTGACCCAGTTGCAATCTATGATTCATTCTTTTGTAAAATCTATTTCAGTCGCTGCTGCAACTACTTATTTTGTAGAATAAGAACTACAAGAAAATCAGTCTTTCCCTTACAGACAAACTGTCTCATATATTCTTTATTTGCGTACTTAAATGATCTTCAAAAATGAGAATTAGAATCCCGGTTTAAAAGGTTTGCTGATGCTAATTGAAAATCGCCAGGATGACATGCGTCTCAAGATCATTACCCTTACTTAATTCGGGAATATTGCGAAACGACCCTACATGCCGGTTATGACTTTAGGAATATGGATGGTTCAAAAAAAATATAAATCCTTAATCGGACGTACAGGAGCCGAAAGAGAAAAATTGCATTTTAATCAAGAGAAACTCAAAATATGAGAAAGCTAAATTCACAAAGCATAAAGTTATTGGATTTTTATTTTGGGGTAAGAGTAAGAGCTCCGGCATTCAGAAACTCCACTATAAATTCTGTCAGATATGGCATAACCAAGCCTTAAATACATATAGCAACAGCTAATCGGCAAACAATAGTGAAACCCTGAATATCCTGATAAACGATTGCACAAATAAATAAATTAATACAAAGAATATGAAAAAATACCTACTGATTTTCGTGATACTACTGGGAGTAGTATGTTCGCGGGGGCAAAATACAGATGATATGACTGTTATTTTGCAAAAATGCATTGATCTTCCTGATCTTCAACAGTATTATCCTCTTGATGAAAATGGGAAGCCAGATGAAATGTACATTAACTACTGGGCTCCAACGTTATTTTCGACAGATTTAATTGTAAGCAAAAATGGAGTAAATCTCAGTTTTTTGCCTATGTCGCAAATGTCAGCGACTATAGAGAATGCTTTTTTTCTATTTAAAATATGCGAAATCACACCGTCTTTTGCAATGCTGGTCTTCGAATACACGTATGATTTTAAGACACAACCTAAAGTGCTGGAGGTAAAACTTACCATGCAAAAAACAAATGATGTATGGGGCATTTCCGATACTCAGATAAGCAGAATGAAATAATAAACTATTGTAAAACAAGAAATATGAAAAAAATCTTCTTACTCCTGACCGCTATTTTTATTTTGGGATTTACAAGCCTGAATGCTCAGACTTGTATAGCCGAAAAAGGATACAATGATTTCCCCTTTACCGCAAATGGAATTACTGTTGACAAATCATTAACAGGTAATTTCAACACTTATAGCTCACCTTATTCGGCATGTGGTATTAATGAAAAGGCTTTTAGTATCTGGACAGGGCAAAGCGGGCCTGCTACTTTTAAAACTACTTTTAGCGTGGCCTTAAATGACATTATGTATAATCTGGCTGGATCAAACACTTCGGAAGCGTTTACAGTAACTGTTAGTAATGGAACTCCGACTATATCAATAGTTGAATCTTCCTGCCCGACAGCCTGGACTATTTCGGGAAATCTACTAACATGTTCCAATGATGGGGCTGCCGGTGGAAATGCAGGTGCAAGAATTAAAATCCATTCAACAGAACCTTATACCTGGATTGATTTTGCACATAATGGAGGAGCTGGCGGCACCATATTTACGATGTGCTTTGACGCTGCATATGAATCGGTGAAACCTATTGTAACTACAACAGCAATTACGTCTATTACCGGCAATTCGGCTTCAAGCGGAGGCGATGTAACTGCTGACGGCGGTGCTGCGGTAACCGCAAGGGGCGTTTGCTGGAATACCAGCGGAACACCTACCATTGCAAACAGCTTCACCTCCAATGGCAGCGGAATAGGCACTTTCTCAAGTTCAATAACATCCCTTTCCCCTGGCACAACATACTATGTGAGAGCTTATGCAACAAATGCAAATGGTACGGCATATGGTTCACAACTAAGTTTTGCAACAACAAATACTCCTGTTACGGCGAATCCTACATCAATTTCAGCATCTGTTAATCCAATTTGTAATGGAGCAAATACACAACTTACTGCTAATGGAGCTGAAGGAACAGTTTACTGGTACACTTCAAGTTGCGGAGGTACATTTGTAACAACAGGGAATCCGATTACTGTAAGCCCATCCGCTTCAACTACTTATTATGCAAGGAATTACAATAATTCGACATATAGTGCTGGATGCGCAAATATTTTGGTTACAGTAAGCCCATCACTGCTATTGCCTGTTGCTGGTAGTAACATCTATATGTACGATGGAACAGGAAAAACAGCATCAGCAACTGTGGGTGCTGGCGAAACTGTTGACTGGTACGCAACTGCCTCAGGAGGAACTGTAATATCAGCTCCGTCAGGCACAAATGTGGGTATTTATTCCGCTTTTGCCGAAGCCAGAAATATCACCACTGGATGTGTGAGCGCAACCCGATTGCTTATTTCACTTGAAATCACTTCCAAGGCAATTGTTATAACAGCTAATGCCGGTCAAACCAAAGTATTTGGCGATTCCGATCCTTCTCTTTATACGTATACATTTGCTCCTGCTTTGGTTGGCGTGGATGTGATAAACGGTTTGATGGGTCGGGTAAGCGGTGAAAATGTTGGAACCTATGCTTATACAATCGGAACGTTAACTGCCGGTTCGAACTACAGTTTATCTGTAGCTATAACACCTGAGTTCAGCATCACTTCCAAGGCAATTGTTATAACAGCTGATGCCGGTCAAACTAAGGTATTTGGCAATTCTGATCCTGCTATTTATACTTATACATTTGCTCCTGCTTTGGTTGGCGCGGATGTGATAAACGGTTTGATGGGACGTGTAAGCGGGCAAAATGTTGGGACATACGCATATACAATCGGAACACTTACAGCAGGTAGCAACTACAGTTTATCTGTAGCTTTAACACCTGAGTTCAGCATCACTTCCAAGGCAATTGTTATAACAGCTAATGCCGGTCAAACTAAGGTATTTGGCGTTTCTGATCCTATTCCTTATACGTATACATTTGCTCCTGCTTTGGTTGGAGCGGATGTATTCACCGGCTCGCTGAGCCGTGTAAGCGGGGAAAATGTTGGTACGTACGCATATGCAATCGGAACACTTACAGCAGGTATGAACTACAGTTTGTCTGTAGCCTTAACACCTGAGTTCAGTATTACTTCCAAGGCAATTGTTATAACAGCTGTTTCCGGTCAAACCAAAGTATTTGGCGATTCGGATCCTGTTCTTTATACGTATACGTTTGCTCCTGCTTTGGTTGGAACAGATGTATTCACCGGTTCGCTGAGCCGTGTAAGTGGTGAAAATGTTGGAACGTACGCATATACCATCGGAACACTTACAGCAGGTATGAACTACAGTTTATCTTTAGCATTAACACCTAAGTTCAGTATCACTTCCAAGGCAATTGTTATAACAGCTGATGCCGGTCAAACTAAGGTATTTGGCGATTCCGATCCTTCTCTTTATACGTATACATTTGCTCCTGCTTTGGTTGGAACTGATGTGATAAACGGTTTGATGGGTCGGGTAAGCGGTGAAAATGTTGGAACCTATGCTTATACAATCGGAACGTTAACTGCCGGTTCGAACTACAGTTTA
>JBBSDC010000040.1:0-29099 GCA_038249705.1 Bacteroidales bacterium
TTTGTTTGGTGATGTTGGGTATAGGCAATAAAGTATTGCACATATCGTCCCATCCAAAAATTTCCCTTGCACTTCCGTGGCTCATAAATCGTGCATACCTGTCAAATTCTGGCCTGCGAAACCACATCATCAGATATTCAGGTTCAAGCTCATTTGTGTCTTTAACTTCAAAAGGGGTGTAAGCTTGTGAAACAAGCATTTTCTCGAATTTGTCGTTGAGTGCAATGGCAATTTTATCTCCACGCCTTGAAGTATCTGCTATATATGTAAACTGATTTTTGTAAACAATCTTATAAGTTGACATGTCAGTTCCAACAAGATTAGCTATTGTTGGGAAGAAAACCTTTGAGACACTCAAACCCATTAACGGTAGTACTTCCAAAGCCAGATTCCGCTCTTCAACAATTTGAATGTATCTCCCTAATGCTTTATAATTTGATTTCATACCCCAAATCCTTTCAGCTTACCGATAATTTCATTGGTAAAACCCTCTATTTTGGTAAAAGCAAACCATTTTTTTCCTAAATCTTTTAGGCTTGCACCAATATGATACACTTCGGAATTGTCAATAATTATAAATTTATCGTGGGCAATTTTAAAAACTTTGATTTCAATTACCGGGTATTGAGCATTGTGCTTTTCGATATCGAGTTTAAGTTGTTTGCTGATATTTTGAGTGTGTACACAGGCAGATACTCCATTGTTTCTTTTTTCTAATAACACCAACACACTATCATCTGAATAGTTATCAATTAAATCAATCGATTTTTTCGCCGATCGGATAATGCCGGCAATAAAAGTGTAAGCATCGAAAATCTGCCCGTTAAAGAAAATCCCCTGCACCGGCGGAAGAGTAGTATTTATCTGTAAATCAATACGGTCAATTTTTTCATTTAAAGCCTGCACATTATCTTCAATCCGGTTCATCCGGTTGTTTAGGGAATAGCCTTTTAATAAATAGTCCTTTAATACCTGGTTAGCCCAAATACGGAATTGAGTTCCTTGTTTTGATTTTACCCTATAACCAACAGAAATAATAACATCAAGGTTGTATAGTTTTATCTTATTAATTTGGGTTTTTCCTGCAATTGCACCGTGTTGAGTGGTAAGTAAGAAATCCTTACATACCACTTCTTTGCTAAGCTCGCCTTCTTTAAAAATATTGCCAATATGTTGCGTGATGGCCACTCTGTTTCTGCCAAACAAAGTTGCCATTTGTTCCTGATTGAGCCAAACAGTTTCATTGTCAATTTGCACTTCAACTTTTGTAAGTTCGTTAGCCTGGTATAGTACTATTTCGTTATTCAATTTCATACCCCAACTCTTTAAAAACGGTGATCAAATCATTTTTCGAAGCGGCTTCGGCTTTTAATAAATCAGTGATTTCGCTTTGCAGGGTTTTCATCTTTTCATCGAAATCGATATTCTCGTCGCGGTTTACAAACTCAATGTATTTGCTGGGTACGAGTGAAAAGTCTTTTTTTGCTATTTCTTTAAAAGTAGCTGAGTAGCAATATTCAGGAATGTCTTTATATCCTTTATTCTCTTGTTGCCAGTCATGAAAGGTTGCAGCAATCTCTTTAATATGCAGTTCGCCAAATTGAATAAATTTCTTTTCGAAAGGTTTGTATTCAGCTGATTCTACACTTCCTCTCAATTTATTAGCCGATTCCCAAAGAGCTGCTTCAATACTCTTTTCTTTTACTTCTTTCTTAGCCATTATATATTTTCAGTTCTTTAATTTAAAAACCAAAGATAAGTATATCCGTGGGTGCGTTGGCAAGAAAACAGCTCTATTGCAAATTTTGGTTGTATGTAGGCAGTGCGGCTTTTAAATGTGCTGTTTTGTGCGTTGGCGATTCATTATTTTGTTTTTCTATTTTGTCGTTATGCAGCAAATTATCCGCTGTGTCGTTGTCATTTAACACTCGTTTCCTACGGCTATCCATATCCTATTTCTCATAAATTTATTCGTATTAAATCATCATAAAAAACTCTTCTAAAAATTTTTAATCATTTAATTAAAAGCATTTTAACAAACAATGGCCAAGCTCTTTGTACGTTTATTTTCAGTTGCCTGATTTAAGAATGTTCCTTTTTAATAAATCAACTCTTCAACCATAGCTTTATCCTTTTCAAGCTGTTGTTTAAGTTCATCCATGCCACTGAATTCAAGTTCCCGCCTGATGTATTTTGCAAAATATACGGTAGCGTCTTTGCCATTTAGTGGTTCGTCTATTTCAAATGGGAAAATCTCAATAATAATTTCCTCCTTACAACGGTCGGCTCCATAACGACTGTTTTTAATATTAAGAATTCCTTTATATGATTTAGTTCCAACTTCTATTCGTACTGCGTATACTCCATCAGGAGGAACAAGTTTGCATTCCTCTTCAATATCGAGGTACAGGGTATTTACATTCCTTTCCTTCAAATCATTACTTCCATTGGTTAGCTTTCCAATAATCATATAATGGTGATCGAGGTAAGCATTAGCGCGTTGGATGCGGCCTTCCTGAATTGATTTCCGTATCAGCGTTGAACTAACGGTTTCGTTATGCAGATCCTGTTCAGGAATTTCTTCCACTTCAAAATTGTAATACGTTCCGAGTTCGCGAAGGAAATCGAAATTGCCTTCCCTGTTATACCCGAACTGATGATTGAACCCAATAACGATTTTACGGGCATGTAACTTGGCAACCAGAATATTGCGAATAAAATCGATGGACGAAATATGCGCAAATTCAGGTGTAAACGTCACAATAATAAGGTTTTGAAGTCCGGCTTTACGTAAAAGTTCAATCTTTTCGCGTTGCGAATTGATGAGGAACAAATCCTTGCCTGCAGTTTCGGGAAACAGAATTTTACGGGGATGCGGATGAAAAGTAATGAGTACACTTTCACCCTGTATGTCACGGGCAATGCGGTTGATGCGGTTAATAATTGCTTTATGACCAACATGCACACCATCGAAACTGCCTGTGGTAACCACAGGATTGGGAATAGCGGCAAGATGATCAAAATCGTAAAATATTCGCATAGTATGTAATTGTGGGTCTTACGTCCGGTTTGATGAGTTTTTGTTAAAAGCAAATGCGTAATTGAGCGATAGATTTTTTTTAGACCCGCATTTAAACTTTTTTTACAAAATATGCCAGCTTCTCGAGTGATGTAATCATATCATACTCTTCTAAATACACATTCGATGGCACATTAATTGGTTTAGGGGTAAAATTAAGGATTCCTTTTATTCCTGCCATTACCAGTAAATCAGCCACTTGCGCCGCATCGGCTGCAGGTACGGTTAATACTGCAATCGTAATATTCTCCTTTTTAATTATCTCAGTCAAACTGTCGAAATGATAGCACCAAACACCGGCATAAACATGGTCTATTTTGTCAGGATTTACATCAAAGCCGGCTACAACAGATAGTTTAGTGCGTTTTCCGCTGAAATACCCGATAATGGCACGTCCCAGGTTCCCGATACCTATAACGGCTACTTTCTGCCCTTCGCGGCTATCGATAATTTTACCAATGATGTCAATCAGTTCTTTAACATCGTAGCCCTGCCGTAATGTTCCGGAATAGCCGATAAGCATAATATCGCGCCTTACCTGAACAGGGGTTATGTGCAGCATAGCAGCAAGTTCGTGCGAAAAAATATGATGTTTCCCGGCTGTATTTGCTATTAATAATGTACGCCTGTATTGACTGAGACGTTCAACAGTTTTATCGGGAAGTTTTTTTGCTGCCATATTTTTAGGTTATTTTTTCGAAATTAAATTTAAAGTGTTGCGAATAAAGTACTGTTATTCGTCAGGTTCAATTAGTGTTATGATAAAAGTTGTGCCTTTGTCGGGTTCGCTTTGCACATCGATAGTGCCATTGTACATGCTTACAATTTTTTTCACGATGGACAATCCCAGCCCGCTTCCTGTTACTTCGCGGGTTTGACTGCTTTTGATCCTTACAAAATCTTCAAAAATCTTTTCCGTGTCTTCCGGTCGGAACCCTATCCCTGTATCGGAAACAGTAATTTTAATATTTGGACTTGTTTTCTCAATAAAAATATCGACTCTGCCGCCGGTTTTATTGTATTTCACCGCATTGGAAATGAGGTTGTTCATGATAATCTCAATTTCGCCCGGATCGGCTTTCATTTCGATATTTTCGCGGGTATTCAGGTACAAATCAATATCTTTCTGAATGGCATACGGTCGTATGGTATCAATCGCCATTTGAACGATCTTCCTCACGTTTACTACTTCGAGTTTTTGGGTTGGTTTTCCGGTTTCGATTTTAGTTAAATCGAGCAGATCAAGAATAAGTTGTCGCATACCTTTTATACGTTCCATGGAGCGATCGAGTATTTCCTCGTAGGCATCCACATTGTTACCGAACTGCTTTTCCCTGATCATCCGGAGGTAGCCGTCGATAGCATTGAGCGGAGCTTTGAGTTCGTGCGACAATACCGATAGAAACTGAAACCTGATCTGTTTCCCGGTATTATTAAGCGTTTGAGTCATGCGTTTAAGGAAAATCTGCTTGGTAATATTTTCGACCGAAGCCCGGATTTCCTGAGGAGTAAATGGTTTCGGAATAAAATCATAAGCTCCGTCGCGGGTTGCTTTTACAGCCAATTCGAGCGATGCGTAAGAAGTTATCATCACAACAATAATATCGTACTGCTTATTCTTAACATATTCAAGAACTTCAACACCCTGTATATCAGGCAGCTTGTTATCTAATAACAATATTTCAGGGAGTTCCCTATCAATAATATCAATTCCTTCCTTCCCTGTTCCGGCTTCGAGTACCCGAAAATCAATTTGTTCATCCATAAAAGGATAATCGACCTTGAAATTCTGAAGTATACGTTTGGTTCCCTCGCGGATGCCTGGTTCATCATCAATAATAAGAATTTTAAAAGTAGCCATACTTATAGTTTCAGTAATTTTTTTATTTCACGCTGGAGTTGGTCGAAGCGAATACCTTTATCAAGAAACAAATCAGCATTGATCCATTGCGAGCTTTCATCGGCATGAACATCGAAGGTCATTCCGGTTTCGGCTGTTACTGCGGTGGCAATTATCACCGGAACATCGGGGTATTTCCGTTTAATTTTGTAACCAAGGATGAAGCCGCTGTCGTCACTTTCCATCATCAGGTCGAGGATGCATAAGTCAGGTTTAATTTCCTGAATTATTTTTTCCGCTTCAGCCTGACTTTCGGCTGTTATGGTTTCGAAACCCATTTGCTCCACTTTAAGACGCATCTGGAACAGATAGTCCATATCATCGTCAACGATCAATATTTTCTTTTTCATTTCAATGTTATTTATAAAGTTAACCGAAAGTGGTAAAACTGGAAATAAATAGATCTAAACTAACCTTTTACGAGGCAATGTAATTGTAAAAGTTGTTCCAACTGGTCCTGCAGCGGGATTAACATTTGATACTACTTTAACATCACCTTTATGCATTTTAACTATTCCGTATATTATCGGCAGCCCAAGCCCGGTGCCTTTTCCTATTTCCTTGGTAGTAAAGAAAGGTGTAAAAAGCTTATCCATATTTTCGGGTGGAATACCGGTTCCGTTATCCGTGATGTACATGGTAACCTGATCGTTGGAATCGGAAACACCGAAAATAATCTCACCTTTTCCTGGCAATGCTTCTACGGCATTTTTAAGAAGATTAGTAAAAACCTGCGTCATTTGGTCGTAATCAAGCATCACCATTGGATCAGAAACATTGGCATTAAGATGTACACTAATATTTTCGGGAACAACCACGGAGTCAATACTATGTTTTGCAAGTTTTAAAACATCAGATTCATCAAGGTTAAGTTGATTTTTTCGTGCAAAATTCAGCAGTCCGCCTACGATCTTCCGGCAACGGTCAGCCTGTTCAACAATAAGGTCAATATCCTGCAGCATTGCGCTATCAGCAGGAAGTTCTTCTTTTAAAATATTGCTGTACATAGTTATTACACCCAATGGATTATTGAGTTCGTGGGCAATTCCTGCTGAAAGTTGTCCCATGCCTGCCAGTTTCTCAGAGTGGCGCAAAGCTTCCTGCACATGCGCAAGTTTTTCGTTCGAGAGGTTGAGTTCGCGGATATAATTATGCAATTTCTCGATGGAATAAGGCAGGCACATTTCTGTTTCGGCAAGTCCGTTAATAATAGCAATAGCGTGCTCTTCGCAGGAATCGTAACCGCAGGCACCACAATTGAGATGATCCTCCTGACTGTATTTGCCCATTTTATAAAGCACATCTTTAATTTGCTCGTTTGGCGGACGAACAGAACGCATGTCACGCGGTTCAAACGTACGCGAAAAATCGAGTTGCGTATATTCGTCAAGGTTAGCTTGCCATTGTTCTTTATCAAGTTCAGCCATTTTGCGGTTTGCATAGCTTATAATCCGTGCTTTTTTAGCAAAACGCATGCTGGTTGGTGAAGTGTTGGGATAGGGTGACATTCCCGGACCAAGGATACATCCTTCGCAGCACAACAAATGCAGGTGATGCCCATCGAGATTGCCCTGTTCAAATTCGCGCAAAGCATCCTGAAAATTTGCCCGTCCGCCGGCTACCAATACATTCTCGCTCAAAATATCCTCGGTTACTTCCATGGTATGAAGCAGTCCGTGGCTTAGCGGAAAGATAGCGCCGCGACCACCCAAAGGCGGATCAAAATCGGCAGGCACTATTTTGGCAACGTTTACACGTTCTGTCTCCATCATTTCACGTATTTCGCGAAAAGTAAGCACTGCATCTATTTCTTTAGATTCTGCTTTTTTTGCCAGGCAAGGACCAATAAAAACAAGTTTGGTATCTTCGCCGTATTTTTTGCGTACAACCCTTGCCATGGCTACCATAGGCGAAACAACAGCCGCCAGTTTATCCGTGAGTTCGGGTGAGTAACGTTCAATATAAGCTACTATAGCCGGACAGTCGGACGAAATAGCCGGCATCTCCAGATTAAGCTGCTCTTTATAATATCGGGCTACGAGGTCGGCGCCAAATGCGACTTCGGTTACATGGCTGAATCCGAATGATTTAATCATTCCAACCAAAGTACGGTGATCCTCAAAATCGTAAAACTCAGCAGCAAAACTTGGTGCAACCAGTGCAATTACTTTCGGATAGTTGGCAATCAATCGCTTTACCTGGTCAATTTCTTTATAAAACACCTTTGCATTCTGGCTGCAGACTTTAATACAATTGCCGCAGGCAATACATCTGGCTGTAATTACTTCGGCCTGCCCTCCTGTAATCCTGATTGCCTTGGCAGGGCACTCGCGCACACAGGTATAACAAACTCTGCATCGCTCCTTAACGGTGAAGACAAGCTTTTTATCAGTTTCCTGATTAGATGTTTGAGTTGTACCAGGTGACATAGTATGAGGATTCAAGGGTTCAAAAGTTCAAAGGTTCAAATGCTGTAGCGAAGCGGAAGTGGCGCTATGCGCCATTCAAAGGTTAAAAGGTTCAAGGGTTCAAAAGCTCAAGGGTTCAAAGGCTCAAATGCTTTAGTCAGGGAAAATGGCACTCTGTTATTTTCGAAAAGTTTGAAGTATAAACGCCCTGACACGTCCTGAAATTAGTTTACAGTTTTTGGTATAGAATTTCTTTCGACACATTGTCCCACCTGTCCTTGTCCCCTCTCTCCTTGTCTCTATAAACTCCATATCCCCGCTTACCTCATTACTTCCCTTTCTTCGTAACTGGTGTATAAATGAGCACGACTTACTTCGCTTCCGGGTTTTATCAAAAAAGATTCGTAAACTGATTGCAACGATGCATTTTGGTGCGCTACTCTTACCGATTCCTTTTCATCAAGTTCATAAATAGATTTTGCTCTTGCCTTAACATTATCATTTTCGGGGTGAATAGGCTGTCCTCCACCACCAACACATCCGCCTTCGCATGCCATTACTTCGATGTAGTGAATATCGGACCGGCCTTTTTTTATCTCAGCCATTAAAGGTTCAATATTTCCGATTCCATTAACCACTGCAAAACCAAGTTTATACTCACCAATTTTTACAAAATACTCCTTTCGGCCTTTTCCCGACCTAAGTTCCTGAATTTTTAACTGATTAGTATCCTTACCGGTAATAATAAAATGTAAGGTCCGGATTAAAGCTTCTGTAAGTCCACCACTCACTGCCAGCATTTTACCAGCTGAACTTCTTGCTTGATAAGGCTGATCCGATAACTGGGGCTCAACCTGTTCAATATCAATACCGTTCAATCGTATTAAGCGGGCAAGTTCGCGGGTGGTGAGCACTAGATCGACATCGGTAATGCCTTTATGTGTCATTTGTTCGCGCTGCGACTCAAATTTCTTTGCAATACAAGGCATGGCCGAAACAGAATAAACTTCATCAATTGCAAGTCCCTTGCCTGGTGCAAAATGATTGGTAATGAGTGCTCCAAGCATTTGTTGCGGCGATTTGCAGGCGGAAATATTGGTGAGCATATCAGGATGAGTCTGTTCAGCATATTTTATCCAGGCCGGACAACAACTCGAAAACATGGGGAATCCTGTTCCTTCTTTCAACCGGGTATAAAACTCAGCAGCTTGCTCATTAACAAGTAAATCGCAACCGAAAGCTGAATCAAAAACATAATCGAAACCTAATTTGCGTAAAGCGGCAAACATTACACCTTCCAGGTCTTTTCCAGCCCGTAGTCCGAATTCCTCAGCAAGCGTAACTGACAATGTTGGTGAGCATTGGATCACTGTTTTCACTGCGGGGTTATGAAGTGCGTCCTGTAGCTTGGCAGGATATTGTTTTTCGGCCAAAGCGCCTGTAGGGCAAACCATTACACACTGACCACAATTGATGCAGCAGGAAAGGTTCATCCCCTTATTAAAAGCAGGACCAACCTGTGTTTTATTTCCACGCCCTATAAAATCGAGAGCTGATATTTTCTGAACTTCTTCGCACACTCTTATACAGCGGCCACATAAAATACATTTGGCGGGATCGCGTAACAAACTGGCACTTGAAGGGTCGGTTTTGTATTTATTCTTTTTACCATAAAAACGGCGTTCGCGCACGTTTAAATCTTCCGATAATTTTTGTAATTCGCAATTCCCGTTGCGCTCGCAATATAGACAGTCGTCAGGGTGGTTACTAAGCAGTAATTCTGTATTTGTTTTGCGGGCTTTGATTACTCTTGGCGAATGTGTGCGTACTTTCATCCACTCCTCAACCGGGTGCGAACATGCAGGAATGAGTCCCTGACGACCTTCCACCTCAACAACGCACATCCGGCATGCACCGGAAGGAAGCAAATCTTTGATATGACAAAGTGTTGGGACTTTTATCCCGTTCCGCTCCAGTGCCATAAGCAAAGTATCGCCCTTTTTGGCTTTGATGGTTTTACCGTTTACTTCTATATCGAATAACATATCCGCTTTTCTGCTAAAATCATTCAACTGTTTTTTTGTACCAGGGGATTTAGGTGAAACCCAAGCCTGATTATCATTTTTTTGCTATCTATTTAAGTTTTACAGCCACGAATTTGCATACATCGAAGCATATTCCGCAGCCAATGCATTTTTCTTCAATGATGAAGTGAGGCTGCCGGGGCTGTCCGACAATGGCATTGGAAGGACATTTGCGCAAACAGGCTACACAACCGATGCATTTATCAACATCAATGTAAAACAGTCGTAATTCCTTACATACTCCTGCCCTGCATTTGCGATCGAAAACGTGTTCTTCAAACTCTTCCCTGAACCATTTCATCGCACTCATTACCGGATTTGGCGCTGTTTGCCCTAATCCGCAAAGCGATGTATCCCTGATAACTTCAGCCAGATCAGTCAGCTGCATGATACCTTTAAATCTTTCGAGAACTTCGAACCCTGATTCCCCTGACGGACGCCGGGTTATATTTTCAAGAATCTCGTGTATCCGTCTGGTTCCTTCGCGGCATGGAATACATTTACCACAACTTTCTTTCTGCAGAAAATTCATGAAAAACTTGGCGATATCAACCATACAGGTATCTTCGTCCATCACTATCATTCCACCTGACCCGATTATAGCACCTTCGTTCCAAAGTGATTCATATCCTACCTGCAAATCAAGTTGAGAAACCGGCAAGCAGCTTCCTGAGGGTCCACCAATCTGCACCGCCTTAAAATCTTTTCCTTCTTTAATTCCTCCGGCAATTTTAAAAATGATATCCCTGATTTTAGTCCCCATCGGAACCTCCACCAACCCGGTTATCATTGCTTTTCCGGAAATGGCAAACACTTTTGTGCCTTTTACCTCGGCAGTTCCTATTTCGTTGAAACGGAGTGGCCCATGACGGAGAATAAAAGGAATATTTGCCAGTGTTTCAACATTATTAATTACAGTGGGCTTGCCAAACAATCCCTCTATTGCCGGATAGGGCGGCTTAGGACGAGGCATTCCCCGTTTCCCCTCTATGCTGTTAATAAGTGCAGTTTCTTCACCACACACAAAAGCACCCGGTCCACGCACCAGCGAAATTTTTAAATCAACACCGCTATCGAATACATTATACCCGGTAAATCCATATTCCTTTAATTGCTGAAGTGCCTGGTTAAGCATAAAATACGCTTGGCTATATTCGTCCATCACATAAATGTATGCTTTGGTAGCACCAATTGCATATGAGGCAATTGCAATACCTTCGAGCAAAAGATGTGGATCGCCTTCAATAACAGCACGATCCATAAAAGCGCCCGGATCACTTTCAGCTGCGTTGCAAATCAAATATTTCTGATCGCTGACAGTATTATGCGCCATTATCCATTTCTGACCGGTAAGGTAACCACCGCCACCTCTACCACGTAAACCGCTTTGATCCACAACATTGCAAACTTTATCCCCGGTATAGTTACGGATACATTTCAGGTATGTCTGATAGCCACCACGGGCAATATAATCCGAAATAGAATCAGGATTACCTATGCCACAATTTGCCAGTACAATGCGATGCTGATGTTTGAAAAATGGAATTTCATTTACGAAAGGAACATTCTCCCATTTGGTGTACCTGGCGAAATTATACTGACCTATTACATTTTCGTAAGGAACTTCGCTGTTAAAAATATCATCCAAAAGAGGTTCAACCATTTCGGAAGTGATATTGCGAAACGAAATCCTTGCTTTCCCAGGAAGCTGAATATCAACAATAGGTTCGAAAGTACATATACCCACACAACCGACCTGTACTATTTCGGCTTTCAGATTTTTCTCTTCCAGATAATGAGCTACGGCGGTGTATGTATCATCAGCACCAGCAACTTTACCACAGGTTCCCGACCCAATGTATACCACAGGTTTATCAACAGTATCGCGCCTGATATGAGCCAAAATATCTGAAACTTCCTTTTTATCAGGATCAGCTTTTGCCGCCAGAACCTTTTCAATCAGAAATTGTTTATCATCCATATGACTGACTAAGAGTTAAATAGTACTTCTATAGTGATTGATGATTTGTGCAATGTCAGGTATAGAAATAGCGGTTTTAAATTCGCCGTTAATATTCATTACCGGAGCAGAACCACAGGCGCCCATGCAGCTAACTGCTTCGAGACTAAAACGTCCGTCGCGCGAAGTTTGCCCTTCTTTCAAGTTGAGAACACGCTCCACTTCACGCAATATGGTTAATGAGCCATGCATGTGGCATGATGTACCCCTGCAAACTTTAATATGGAATCTCCCTTTCTGCACAAATCGGAACTGGTCGTAAAAAGTAGCAATTCCATAAACTTTACCTGATGGAAGTTTTATGTGTCGGCCAACTTTAAGTATAGCTTCTTCATTCAGGTACCCAAATTCAATTTGTATATCCTGCAACAAAGGAAGAAGAGATTCGCGCGAACCGGCTTTGTATCTTTGAATTATTTCGTCGAGTGAGGCCTGCATTTATTTATGTTTATACTTCATTCAATTTGCTGACTACAAAAATAATGTTTTGATTTCTAAGTATTGATATTTATTGTTAAAAAAATAACAGTGTTATTCCATTCACAATTCAGTTTGATATCTATTATTAGCTATATTTGTTTTTTCGAATGCGACTTTACCGGAAGTTGAAGCTCAATATACAATAGGCATGACAATGGATATTAAAAAGAAAGAAGTAGTTATTTGCCTGGGCAGTTCCTGTTTTGCAAGGGGCAATAAACAATTGGTTAAAATTGTAACCGACTATCTGCGCGACAGAAACCTGCTTAACGAGGTTCGTTTTCACGGCGAACGTTGTTTCGGACAATGTGCCGTTGGGCCTTCGCTGAAACTTGATGGTGATCTCATTGAAAGACTGGATGAAGATTCAGTGATAGTTCTGCTTGATGAGTTTTTTGAAACGGTGGAGAAATAAGGTTCAGAGTGTTCAAGGGTTCAAGATGTTCAAGATTCAAGGGTACAAGGTTCAAATGCTGAAGCGAAACTTAAGTTGAAGTGCAACGGAAATCAGGCTACAGCATGGTGGTACAAGGTGCCATTCAATTATTCGGAAAAGTTGCAAAGTGGTAATACAGTTCAGCGTCAGGCTATGATTACCTGGATTAAAATTTTAAAATCGTAAAAAAATGCAAGCACCTCTCGTGTTTATAATTGAAGATAAGTGTAAGGTTTGTTATGCCTGTGTAAGGGTTTGTCCTGTTAAGGCTATCGAATTGCGCCCGTCAAGTGATATACCTTATATACAACCGGATAAATGTATTGGCTGCGGAAGTTGCCTCGAAGTTTGCAGTCCAGGAGCAATTGAGTATTACAATTCGAAACCTGCTGTTATTGAACTCCTCAAATCGGAACATAAAGTAGTTGCCCTTGTTGATCCAAGTATATCAGCCGAATTCGATGATATAACCGATTACCGGAAGTTAGTAAGGATGTTGCATGAAATGGGTTTCGATTATGTGCATGATGTGGCTTTTGGGGTTGACCTTGTTGCTAAAGAGTACAACGAACTGGTTTCAAACTTTTTAGGAAAGTATTACATCCTTGCAAATTGTCCGCCGATTGTTTCGATGGTCGAAAAGTATTATCCTCACCTTATTGATAATTTAGCACCTATTATTAATCCAATGATCGCCAATACAAAAGTAGTGAGGGAAATTTATGGCAGCGAAATCAAAGTTGTATTTATAGGACCCTGTATCGGAGCTAAAGAAGAAGCCGACCGATTTACAGAAAATGCTAAAGTTGACGAGGTGCTTACTTTTGCAGAGCTTCGCGAAATGTTCGATCAACATGGCATAAAAGAAAGTAACATCGAATTTTTGGAATTTGACGAACCGCAAGGATATAAAGGTTATTTATATCCGATTAGCACAGGAATTATACAGGCATCGGGCTTAAACCAGGATTTGCTTTCGGGAACTGTGGTAACAGCTGATGGGAAAGACCGAATTAAAGCAGCAATCAGCCAGTTTGAAGAAGGTATTGAATATATTCAGAAACATTTCAATATGTTTTATTGCGAAGGCTGCATGATGGGTCCAGGCATGAAACCGGGCGGTAAAAAATACAACCGCCAAACCTTGACTCGCGCCTATACGGCTAAGAGGTTGAAAGAATTTAAGATGGCAAGGTGGAACAATGACCTTAAACAATATTCGAATCTTAGTTTGAAACGTGATTTCAGTGCCAATGATCAGCGTTTGCCCAATCCTCCCGACGAAAAAGTAAATGAAATACTCAAGATCATTGATAAAAGTGATTCCGAAAATATGGGTTGCAAAGCTTGTGGTTACGACAGTTGCCGCGATTTTGCCATTGATGTGGCTAATGGAATAACAAGACCTGATATGTGTATTTTGCATTCGCTGCGAAGCAAGCAGGAATACATCCGATCCCTTAAAACAACCAACGACAAACTTACACGCACACAACAGGCACTCCAGAATTCGGAAAAAATAGCTCTTGCCGAAAAACAAACAGTTCAGGATGTGCTGGAAACCACACAAACCATGCTTCACAAGCTTCCTACAGCGGTAGTTCTGGTTGATGAAAACATGAAGATTGTTGGATCAAACGAGAGTTTTGTAACCATTCTGGGCGAAGAAGCAGCTGAAATTAACGAAATCATTCCAGGACTTATAGGTGCTGACTTAAAAACGTTGTTGCCGGTACAATTTTACAAACTCTTTGCCTATGTAGTAGGCAGTAATGATGATGTAATAGGGCGCGATGTACACCTGAATAACAGTATATTGAATGTCTCAATTTTCAGCATTAAAAAGAATAAAATAGTTGGCGCGGTAATCAGGGATATGCAAATGCCTGAAGTCCGCAAAGAGGAAGTAATTAATCGTGTTACCGAAGTTATTGAGCAAAACCTGGATCTTGTGCAGCAGATTGCATTCCTTTTGGGCGAAGGTGCAGCTAAAACAGAAAAGATGCTAAACTCAATTATTGAGTCGCATAAAAAATAGAAGGAGTTTAGTTTCATAAGTCTGAAGAGTTTAACATTTCGGCTCCGCTCAGTATTACAGCTCGAAGAACTTGACACTTTGGATTCGCTAAGTGATACATATTAAAGAGTTTAACACTTCGTTTCCGCTCAGTGATTTGAAGAGTTTAAGATAAATCATTCCTAACCCGATACGCATACAAATCCGAAACCTGCAACCATTAAACTTCTCAATTCTCTCTTTCTACTTTACAATCTCAATTCGACATACCTTATGAGTGACGAACAATTTTATGTTGAAGTTAACGCCGTTCAGAAAAACCATGACCTGGAGCGTATTTGCGGCGATAAATTTCTTACCCAGCGTATTTTTGAAGAAAACAGAATTATAGCTGTTCTCTCCGATGGCATGGGGCATGGTGTTAAAGCAAGTATGCTCTCGACTTTAACAGCAACCATGGCTCTTAAATTTGCCGAAGAGCATAAAGACGTTAACAGGATTGCTGAAATAATAATGAATACTTTGCCCGTATGCAGCGAGAGGCAAATGAGTTATTCAACATTCACTATTGTGGATATTGATATCGACGGCGCGACTCGCATATTGGAATATGATAATCCGCAAACGGTTGTATTACGCGGTAATACGCAAATTGATCCGGGCTGGGAATATATTATAATGGATTCAGAAAAGAATGCCGGAAAAGAGCTTCGTACCTGTGAGTTCAGGCATCAGAAAGAGGACCGGATTATAATCTGTTCCGATGGCGTGCCTCAATCGGGAATGGGAAGTCCGAAATTTCCTTTTGGCTGGGGAATTGAAAACTTTGAGCAATATGTACTTCAGCTTGTCAGTGCCGATCTAACTATTTCGGCCACACAACTGGCAGCCAAGGTTGTTAATATGGCGAATATCAACGACAATTACCATCCGAAAGACGATACTTCCTGCGCTGTAATTTATTTCCGCGAACCACGAAAACTCCTGCTCTGTACAGGCCCTCCTTACGAGGAACAAAATGATATTGCCCTGGGGGAGGCTGTTAAACAATTTGAAGGGAAAAAGATCATATGTGGCGCAACTACTGGCGATATTGTCTCGCGTCAACTGGAATTACCCATTGTTGATAGCTTTGAATTTGATGATCCCGATCTTCCGCCGGTTTCGTTTATGGAAGGAATTGACCTTGTTACAGAAGGAATTCTTACGCTTGGAAAAGTTTCGGATTTGTTGAAAAAACACTCGCCAAGGCTTAAATTAGGGAAAGGACCTGCTGACCAGATTGTGCGCCTGCTGCTCGACAGTGATGAAATTCATTTTATTATCGGTACACGAATTAATATTGCTCATCAGGATCCTAACCTTCCGGTTGATTTGGAAATAAGGCGCACAGTTGTTAAGCGAATAAAGAGAACGCTGGAAGAAAAATTCCTGAAAGAAGTGAAAATCAGATATATATAAGTCATCTATTGTACCACCAACATTACAATAAACGTTTATTTAACACATGCAAATCGTTTCGAATCTTTAAAAGTTCCACATACAACCAGCAGTGTATAAACTCCTTTGGGAATCGAAGTATCAGAAATGGTAAATTCATGTTTCCCTGTCTCAATGATCCCATCGTTGATTAATTTCACTTCCTGCCCAAGGATATTTACTATCGCTAGTTTTACATGGTTGGAGTTCTTTATTTCAATAGAAAAACTAAACTCCGATTCAAACGGATTAGGTCTGATATCACTCAGCATAAAAGGTTGCGCTGTTCTTTCCTGAATGCCGGTAGAGCTTCCACATGGAAACTGGCCCAAATGAAAAACTGTGCCAGCCGTATTTGATACCCATGCTCCGCCGGCAGCACAATCCAGTGCAATTCCACTTAATCCCGATACACCAGTTGGCAAAGGATGAGTTTGTATAAATGTACCATCCGGAGGAATTATGCAATATCAGGTTCAACTGATAAAATGAAATAGTAGTATTTTAGCAGTAGTATAGTCTTGCAAAAGCATTTTTATATAATTCTCTCCGCCTGGTTGAGTTTCAATTATTATTTATATTTTTACCTGATATTATTCACAGGAGTGCAGGATACTGCCATTTTTCCCTAATTTATTGATTTGCAATTACTGACAACCGACTTTGAAAAAGATTGAACTCATTATTGTAGGTCTAAGCTATAGCCAGGCTCAGTCCAATTCGTACGCATTGGTGCTGGGCGAGGTAGGTGGCAAACGTAGGTTACCTATAGTAATAGGCCACTACGAAGCTCAGGCTATTGCCCTGGAGCTCGAAAAAATGAAACCATCGCGGCCATTAACACATGATTTGTTTTACAATTTCGCTAAAACTTTTGGAATTACTATTACAGAAGTACAGATAACCAAATTTCATGAAGGTATTTTTTACGCTACACTATTGTGCGACAGCGGATTAACGATTAACGAAATTGATTCGCGCACATCAGATGCTGTAGCTCTTTCCATCCGGTTTCATTGCCCTATTTATACTACTGAAGACATTATGTCGCAAGCCGGTATTCTGTTCGATGACGAAGATCAGGCTACCGAAAACACGGATGATCTGTCAGTTGATAATTCTCCGTCAACATTCCGGAATTTAAGCCTTACAGAGCTTGAAGCTGAACTTCTGCAAGCCGTTGAGGACGAAGATTACGAAAAAGCATCGTTGATCCGCGATGAAATCAGGAAAAGGAAATAAATTCAAACAATCAATTCTCAATTGCAAGCACCTGGAAAATCACAGGCTTAGGTTGTTTTATCTGATCCCTTAAAAAACGCAAAACGGCAACGTTGGTATAACAAAACTTCAAATTATACTTAACAAATACGATTATGAATATCAAGACTCGTCTGATCTTAATGAACTTCCTTCAGTTTTTTGTATGGGGATCGTGGTTACTCACTATTGGAGCGTATTGGTTTCAGACCAAACAATGGTCAGGAACTGAATTTGGTGCTATTTTTTCGACCATGGGAATTGCGTCCTTATTTATGCCTGCCATTGCCGGAATTATTGCTGACCGCTGGATAAATGCTGAAAAACTTTACGGTATGTTTCATATCAGCGGAGGCATAATACTGTTAATGGTTCCGTTGGTGAATGATCCATCGACAATGTTCTGGATTATGCTGGTGAATATGATTTTTTATATGCCAACCATTGCTTTGTCTATTACTATTGCATATTCAGCACTTAAAAACAAAGGATTAGATATAATAAAAGAATATCCGCCGATCCGGGTTTTTGGAACTATTGGATTTATTGTAGCGCTTTGGATTGTTAGTCTTTCGGGTTTCGAGAAATCAGCCATGCAATTTTACGTTGCCGCTATTGCCTCATTCATATTAGGAATTTATGCTTTTACTTTACCCAAATGTCTGCCACTCGATAAAGGCCAGAAAAGAACATTTGTCGATTCGCTCGGTCTAAAGGCTTTTGCACTATTTAAAAATGCAAAAATGGCATTGTTTTTCATTTTTGCCATGCTGCTTGGAGCTGCGTTACAACTCACTAACGCATATGGCGATACTTTTCTTCACGATTTCGCCAAAGTACCTGAGTACAAAGATCTTATTGCGGTGAAATATCCGGCTATCATTATGTCGATATCTCAGATTTCGGAAACGCTGTTTATTTTAACCATACCGTTTTTTCTTCGGAGGTTCGGAATTAAAACAGTTATGCTTTTCAGCATGATAGCCTGGGTTCTGCGTTTTGGATTATTTGCTTACGGTGATCCCGGAAGTGGATTGTGGATGATTATACTATCGTGCATTATTTATGGACTGGCATTCGATTTCTTCAATATTTCCGGTTCTTTATTTGTTGAAACACAAAGCGATCCTGCTATCAGGGCAAGTTCGCAAGGACTGTTTATGATGATGACCAACGGATTTGGGGCAGTGCTTGGCAGCCGAATAAGCGGAATTGTGATCGATAGGTATTTTAAAACCGGCGATAGTTTCGACTGGCAGGGAATATGGCTTGCATTTGCAGCTTATTCGTTGGTTGTTGCTGTGCTCTTTGCCGTGTTTTTCAAACATGAACATGAGCCAAGAGCGCTACAAACAATTGTGCATTAAAAATAAAGGGGTTGGGGGTTTGGGATTAGGTGTTTGTGTACTTGCCAGAAATTTCCGAAATCTGAAATCCGAAATCCGAAATCTGAACTTAACATGAAACAATACCACGATTTATTAAAACATGTTCTTGAAAACGGCGTAAAAAAGGAGGACCGCACAGGCACAGGTACATTAAGTGTGTTTGGCTACCAGATGCGTTTTAACCTTGCCGATGGATTTCCGGCTGTAACTACAAAAATGTTGCATTTGCGCTCCATCATTCATGAGTTATTGTGGTTTCTGAAAGGTGATACCAACGTTAAATATCTTCACGACAATAAGGTTTCCATTTGGGACGAATGGGCTGATGCCGAAGGTAATCTCGGTCCTGTTTACGGTTACCAGTGGCGCTCGTGGCCAGCTGCTGACGGAACTTTCATCGATCAGGTAAGCCAGGTAATTGAAACAATCCGGAAAAATCCTGACTCGCGCCGTATTATTATAAGTGCCTGGAATGTAGGGATGATAAAAGATATGGCTCTTCCACCCTGCCATTTATTGTTCCAGTTTTATGTGGCCAACGGAAAACTTTCGTGCCAGTTGTACCAGCGCAGCGCGGATATTTTTCTTGGCGTACCGTTCAATATCGCTTCGTACGCCTTGCTAACTATGATGATAGCTCAGATAACAGGACTGGAACCAGGCGATTTTGTACATACTTTTGGTGATGCACATATTTACACCAACCATATGGACCAGGTTAATCTGCAACTTTCGCGCGATTTTCGTCCTCTTCCGCAGATGAAGATAAACCTAGAGGTAAAAGATATTTTCGGTTTCTGTTACGAAGATTTTACTCTCGAAGGTTATGATCCGCATCCGGCGATTAAAGCAAAGGTGGCAGTTTAAATTGGAACGCAACTACCTCAGTGATACTGAACTTAAAAAGAAAAAAAAAGATAAAATCTCCATGAACTACAAATAATAACACCAACTGAGAATCTAAATTTTTAGCCTTTTAATAAACAGAATTAAAGAATGTAATACAAGTCAAATCACTTAAAAAGCGATAATTGGTCGTCTCCCTTTGTAAAAGAGTGTTAAGAGGAGGATAAAATAAAGTCTAAGTATCCCGCCCTTCGGGCATCCCCTTTTAAAAAAGGGGACAGTACTAATCAAAAAAGTGCTTAAAAAAGTCATTTTGAATATGTTTAATAAACAGAAGCACAGTTAATTACATAATCACATAAACATGAAACCCATCTCCATCATAGTAGCAATAGCTCAAAACAATGCCATTGGAAAAGATAATCAGCTGCTGTGGCATATTCCGGCTGACCTCAAAAGGTTTAAACAACTCACAATCGGTCATACTATTGTGATGGGAAAACGAACTTTTGAATCGCTGCCAATCCGGCCACTGCCCAACAGAAGAAGTGTGGTAATTACCGATATTCCCGGCGAAGAAATTGAAGGATGTACCATGGCTTATTCCATTCAGGATGCAATTAGTAAAATGGATGATGAAAAGGAAAATTTTATAATCGGCGGCGGATCGGTTTACCAGCAGTTTTTACCCCTGGCTGATCAGCTTTATCTTACCATAGTTGAGAAAGACTTTGAAGCAGATACATTTCTCGAAATCGACTATACCGATTGGGAAACCATATCGCGTGAAGATCATAATGAAGAAGAACTCCCCTATTACTATGTAAATCTGAAACGAAAAGAAGTGTAATCGTCAGCTTTTGTCCCGCTTGATGATGCTTTAGATTAAGAGGATTTGTTTTGCAAATTCCTGATCACACTGTACGAATATATTCCCAAACCTATCCAAACCAGTCCGAAACTGATCATATAAGCAAAACTGAAAGGTTCCCTGAAAACAATAATTCCAATCAACAATTGAAAAGTAGGCGACAAATATTGGATAAATCCAAGTGTTGACAAAGGAATCCGGGTGGCAGCAATTCCAAACCAGAACATCGGTAAAGCAGTAGCAGGTCCGGCAAGTATCAGAAGCATATCCGTAAGCAGCGAATAATGGGCGAACGATCCCGTTCCCAGAGAATTCAAACTCCATAAATACCAAAGGGCTACAGGCGCAAGTAACAGGGTTTCAACCATCAAACCTTGCATCGACTGTAGGTTTGCCTTTTTCCTTAGCAATCCGTATAACCCGAAAGAGAAAGCAAGAAAAAGTGAGATCACCGGAATCCGTCCGTAATGAAATGTAAGGTATGCTACTCCTGCAAAAGCGAATGAAACAGCTATAATCTGAATCCGCGATAACCGCTCTTTCATGAAAATTACTCCAAGCAGGATATTTACCATCGGATTGATATAATAACCAAGGCTTGCCTCGACAATATGATTGGTATTAACGGCATAAATATAAACAAACCAGTTTACTCCTATCAAAGCTGCTGTAAGAACCAGAATACCCAGGGTACGCGGTGAAGTAATGTATTTTAAAAATATTTTATCGCGGCGCCAGGCGAGTATCAGCACGAGGAATACCAGTGACCAAACAATTCGGTGTGCAAGTATTTGCTGTGCAGGCACATGCAGCAATAGTTTCCAGTATAACGGAAAAACACCCCAAAAACCGTAACTCAGCAATGCATAAACCAGTCCGGTTTTATAAAGTTTCTGCTGATTTACGTCAGGGTTCATTATTATAAATTGCGGTTAAACTTTTACTAGAAAACTGAATTATATTTTCTTTTTTAAGCAGTTAAAAAAAGTGTAACTATACACGCTACTTGCAGGATACATTTTAAGCACTTTCTGAAATTAAACTATAACGGCTCCTCTAAACTCTATTTCTAAGATTAAAAAAAATACCCAGCCGAGAAACTGAATCGTGTATTCGTAACCGGCGAAGAATCAATTACCTTATAATTAGAATTCGGTTTTCCATAAGCAGCAGTAGTAATTTCGCATTCAACAGCCAGAACCAGTTTCCCATTAATATAACTGATCATTGGAGCTATACGGTAAACATGCTCAATATCCGGATCGCGGGCAAATACAGGCCCTATAATTGCATCATCAGCTCCGTATCCTTTGGTATAACCGGCAAACAGGGAACCTTGCCAGGTTTTTCCTGTAGTTTGTAAATTTATCCAACCCGAAAGATAATTCAACGCCTTATACGTTTGTTCATTCGAAAGAGGATCAACGGAACTAACCCCATATCCACCCATAACTATATGATCGTTAATACCTTGTCCGTACAGCCATTGCATTTTCAGGATGAGTGTTTTGGTTTTTGCCATTACAAATGCAGTGTACGAAATGCAATTCACCGCGGCTTTGGTAGCATACAAACTATCAGTTACCAGTCTGGGTGTAAGTCGTTTGAAATCAACTCCAGCTCCGGCAAATATTTTTTCATCCGTAAATTGTATTTGTCCATGTAAATTAGGGACAACGCTATTGCGCAAATAAGTTGAAGTTGCTCCTGCCGGACCGGTATTTACATAATCGCGTTGAGCTGTTATTGCAAGAACCGTATTAATTTTTCCTCTCGAAGCGTCGAAACGAATCTGCGGCTGTCGGCTGAAAGGGTGAAACGGAGCGCCTGTGTTCAGCGACAATACAGCAGGAATCATTTCAGGGATATTCATCGGATGCCAGTATTGACCGGCAGTTATGGCAGCATGATTCCATTTCAGTTTAAGGTAAGCATGACGCAGGCGAAAACTGTTATTTTCTGAGTTAGAAGCTCCTGTAAAATCGCCTTCAATTAATGCCGAAGCTTTTGCACCCAATACATCAGGTCCGGTTACTTTGGCTGTAAGGCGCGCTGTCATTGCATACTGGTTAAAACTTCCATGGGCATTTATATCTTCCCCATTTTTATCCAAAACCACTTTTTTGGGATAAAGTAGCAGGTAACCTTCTCTCGCTTCTACTATTTGACGGGTATCATACATTCCCTCTGCTTTCACAAAACCACTCCAGCTAAGAGTTGGTTTTGAAGGATCAGTGACTGGTTTCGATTCCTGCGAAAAGCCTTGATTTCCGTTTGCGAGCAAAGTTAAAAGAGCTAAAAAAGTAATTCCGGCAAAAGCGTTTTTCATAGTATTCCATTATTAAACAGTTAGTTATAAAAGAAGACACAAAAATAATTACTTCCTTTACTCAGGCGGCAAATGTATTAAAAAAGGCAAGTGATATACCTTACTAAAAATAAAACCAATTCCGCATCCTTTTTACGCTCCGTAATATTAAAAAACTCAATATTCATTCTGTCGATTATTACTCCGCTTATAGCGATAACTCAGCATCACTCAACGATTAATATTTAACAGCTTGTTAACTATGTATACATTTACAAGCATTTTGGTGCAAAATACAATTAAACCATAATAAAAACAACATGAAATTATCACTAAACCAAACACTTATGACTGCTGCCAGTATGCTGGCCCTTACTTTTGGAACAATTGCCTGCGGTGACAAAGGGACTGAAAAGAAAGCTGAACCTGCTATCAATTCTGCAAACATGGATACTACAGTAAATGCAGGCGACGATTTTTATCAATTTGCTAATGGGAGCTGGCTGAAAAACAATCCTATTCCTGACGAATACAGTCGTTACGGAGCTTTCGAAGTATTGGATGAAGAAAATTATGTTCAACTGAAAACCATTTTTACTGAAGCTTCGGCTGATAAAAATGCTGCTGTTGGATCAGTGAATCAAAAGATCCGCGATTTCTACAATTCAGGTATGGATACGGTTACAATCGATAAAAATGGAATCAATCCATTAAAACCTGAACTTGATCAGATTAATGCTTTTTCGACTATGGCTGATGTTCAGAAAATGATGATTCAGCAACATGCTTCGGGAAATTATCCTTTGTTTTACCTTTTTAGCAGCCAGGACGAGAAAAACTCTAACCAGGTAATTGCTATGACATATCAGGGCGGACTTGGAATGCCGGATCGCGATTATTATTTGGAAAATGATTCGCGTTCGACTGAAATCAGGTCAGCTTATGTTGCTCATATGATAAAAATGTTTGCTCTGGCCGGATCAACACCCGAACAGGCCGCAAAAGATGCTGATGTAGTTCTGAAAATTGAAACTGAACTAGCTAAAATTTCTTCAACCCGCATTGAATTGCGCAACCCTGTAGCAAACTATAATAAAACTGATTTGGCCGGATTACAGAAAATGGCTCCCGAAATCGATTGGAAAGCCTATTTTACCGGAATGAATCTTGCCGATAACACCGAAATAAACGTCGGCCAGCCGAAATTTATCAGTGGAATGGCAAAAATGATAAATACCATTACTGTTAACGACTGGAAAGTATATTTCCGCTGGGATCTTATTAATTCCGCAGCATCCTCACTATCGTCCGATTTTGATAAGGAACATTTTGCATTTTATGGAACTGTTTTATCAGGCGCCAAAGAACAGCAAGCCCGCTGGAAACGTATGATCGACGCAACCAGTAGCTCGTTGGGCGAGGCTGTTGGACAACTTTATGTTCAGAAATTTTTTCCTCCCGAAGCAAAAAACAGGATGATAGAACTGGTGAATAACCTGAAAGTTTCATTAGGCGAACGCATAAATGGATTAAGCTGGATGACTGATGTAACTAAAAAAGAAGCCATTGCAAAACTCGAAAAGATTAACGTAAAAATTGGTTATCCTGACAAATGGATTGATTACAGCAGCCTGACAATCGGAACCGATTCGTATTATGCCAATAAGAAAAGCGCGCGTCAGTTTTCCGTTAACCGCGATATTGCAAAAATTGGTAAACCAGTTGACCGCAGCGAATGGGGTATGACACCACAAACCATAAATGCATATTACAGTCCGAATATGAACGAAATAGTATTTCCGGCAGCTATTTTGCAGCCTCCCTTCTTTTTTATGGATGCTGACGATGCTGTGAATTACGGAGCAATAGGAATGGTAATTGCCCACGAAATGACACATGGTTTTGATGATCAGGGCCGGCAGTACGATAAAGAAGGAAACCTTCACGACTGGTGGCAGGCTGATGATTCAAAAAACTTTGAAGCTAAAACAAAAATACTGGTCGATCAGTATAATAATTACAAAATGCTTGATTCATTGCATGTTGACGGCAAACTTACCTTAGGCGAAAATATAGCTGACCTTGGCGGAATGAATGTAGCATACAATGGATTGCAGAAAGCACTGGAAGGTAAAAACAAAGATGAAAAAACAGATGGTTTTACTCCCGATCAACGCTTTTTCCTTTCCTATGCACAGGTTTGGCGTGCCAATATCCGCGACGAGGAAACCATGAGCCGCTTGAAACAAGACGTACATTCACCGGGTGAAGCAAGAGTAAACGCAATTGTTTACAATATTCCTGCTTTTTATGCAGCCTTTAACATTAAACCCACTGATTCGAGATATATTGCACCGGAAAACAGGGCAGATATCTGGTAATAGCATTTGGATGTCGGATGTCGGAATTTTGTAACTCCGGCATCCGGCAACTGATAAAAGGAACACCGGATTTTAAACAAAACAATTGATAATCAACGATGAAACGTAAATATCAAATCCTCATTCATTTTCTTTTCTGGATATATATTCTTAATCAGGCGTTATTTCCTGTCTACCTGAACAAGATCGATACCAAATACCTGCAGGATAATATTTACCTTAAAGATATATTTATCACCACCTTACTCAATATTTTTGTTTTTTACACCATCTATTACATTATACCTAATTTTCTGAAATTCAGACGAAAATGGTTTGTTTTTCCTTTCGTAGTTCTTCTGGCTGCGGCTATGTCAGCTATCAGATTGCCACTTGAAATTGCGTTTTGGAAATACCTTGTCAAATTACCTGCAAGTGAGCTTCAGTTTCAGTATGAATGGATTTGGGCAACCTTAAAGTACACTGTAATAATAAGCATTTACGCTTTGCTCATACGTTTCAGCATCGACTGGTTCGATTCGCAGAAATACAAGGACGAACTTATAAAAGAAAGACAGGCTGGTGAAATAGCTCTGCTCCGTTCGCAGGTTAATCCCCATTTTCTTTTCAATACACTCAATAATATATACTCTTTGGTTTACAATAAATCGGAAGAAGCACCGGAAGCTGTAATGAAACTTTCGAGCATTATGCGCTATATGCTTTACGATTCCAATACCGATATTGTTCCCGTTCAAAAGGAAATAGAGTACCTGAACAGTTTTATCGAATTACAGCAACTGCGTATTACCCAAAAAGGATTTGTCGAAATTAAAGTACATGGATCAATGGAAAACCGCACTATTGCGCCTATGTTACTGATTCCTTTTGTTGAAAACGCTTTTAAACATGGCGATAAAAATCATGAGCCAGGCATTCTGATTGAGCTTAATCTGTTATCGGACAAGCTGATTTTCTCAGTTGAAAATTTCGTGAAAAGCACAGTACTGCAACCGGTGGAAGAAACTGGTGGATTTGGTTTACAAAACATCAAACGGAGGCTTGGATTGTTATATCCTGACAAACATGAATTGAAGATTATTTCGACGGATGATAAATTTAAAGTTGAATTAACGATACTGAACTAATATGAAAATAAATTGTATAGCCATTGATGATGAGCCACTTGCACTCGATATTATAAAAGCGTATTGTCAAAAAGTTCCGTTTCTGAATCTTGCAGGTACATTTTCCAATGCCATTGATACGCTCGAATATTTACGTCAAAACTCTGTTGATCTGATGTTTCTTGATATACAAATGGAGGACCTTAACGGCATTCAACTTCTTAATTCATTAAAAAACAAACCATTAGTTATTTTCACAACTGCTTTCGACCAATATGCCATCCAAGGCTTCGAACTCAATGCTCTGGATTATATGCTTAAGCCAATTTCGTTCGAGCGGTTTGTAAAAGGCGCCAATAAAGCACTTGAACAAATGCAAAAACAAACTGATGCTTCTTCTGAAAAGCCCGAACGTCATCCGGTAATCAGTGGAAATACCTTTTTCTTTGTGAAAACTGAAACCCGTATAGAAAAAGTAAATGCAGCTGAAGTTTTATATGTGGAAGGTATGGGCGATTATTGGCGGATCGTTTCGAAAACCCGCCGGATCATGACATTGATGAATGCTAAAGGAATTGAGGAAATCCTGCACGAACCTGGATTTTGCCGTGTACATAAATCCTTTTTCGTGGCAATTGACAAAATTGAATTTGTTGAACGCAAACAAATTAAAATTGGGGAAATTCTAATTCCCATCAGCGATACATATCAGAAGAACTTTTTTGAGTTGATTGAAAAGCATAAAATGATGTAGTAGATGGAGTTGGGGGTTGGGATTTAGTGCATAGATAAAAATATTCGTGTATTTTTAGGCAGAATATTTCAAATTGATTTTTTAATATCGAATAATGAACAAGGAATAATGAATTTCGAAGTTATGAAGCTATAAAATTAGTGCCGCTATCATCATTATTATTTATTCATTTCCATTTAAGGTCTTTTACTTCATTATTCGATATTCATTATTCGATATTCATTACTCAAATCCCGTTTGGTTCTGGCTTGTCCAGGTTAGGGTTTAGTGCTCATTATTACAGAATCGCAGGAATTTAAACTCCTCTTTGCAACAGGCAACTTTATTAGAATCAGGCAGTTGAACTTTTGAACCCACCTACAATTCAATGCTGAGTCCCCAGTTTCTTTGCGACAAGGAATCCCATCGAAAAGGCTGCCTGTAAATTATATCCACCTGTATCGCCATCAATATCAAGCACTTCTCCTGCGAAAAAGAGACCGGGGACAAGTTTTGATTCCATAGTTTTAGGATTTATTTCATCGAGGCTTACACCTCCGGCAGTAACCATTGCCATAGTAAAACCTCCGACTTTTTCGACTGTAAACGGGTATTCGCAAAAAGCGGCAACCAATTGATTTCTATAAACTTTAGTTATTTCAGCCAGCCTTGTTTCCGGTTCAATGTTTATTGATTTCAAAATCAAAAATACAAGGCTGCGGGGTAAATCAAACTTTTTTAAATAGGTTTGTATTGCAGTGCCACCTTCCTTTTCTGCAGTTTTTATAATTTCTTTTCTGAACTCATCGGAGTTTATATCCGCAAAATTAACTTTCAAAATATCATTGCTCAGTATGTGTCGCGAGAAATCAAGAATTCCCGGACCGCTCAGTCCTTTGTGTGTAAAACCAATATCGCCACGGTTTTCATTTATTTTCCTATTCGCCCGATATAAGTAAACTGACTTATTTTGAACCGAAACCCCTGAGATAGAAGCCATTGAATATTCGCGGATAAAAACAGGGCTTAATGAAGGCTTTGGCGGTACAACCGTATGCCCCAGCTGTTTTGCAAAGTGATACCCGTCGCCGGTGGATCCGGTTGCCGGATACGACATTCCTCCGGTAGTAATTACAAGAAACTTACACCTGTATGAGCCGGCAATGGTTATAACTTCAAAACCTGATTCATTCCTTTTAACCTCAGTAACTTGCTGATTACAGGCAATCTCAATTTTATTTTTCTTGCACAAATCAACCAAAATCTGCAAAACATCCGAAGCTTTTTGTGAAGCAGGAAACACTTTCCCGTTTTTATCAACCACAGTTTCCAGCCCATGATCATTGAAAAAACGAATCAGCTGAGTATTTGTAAAATTGTGCAAGGCAGTCTTTAGGAAACGAGGATTTTCACCATAATGACTAAAAAAAACGTTGAGTTTGCAATCGTGGGTAAGGTTGCAGCGGCCGGTGCCGGAGATAAGAAGTTTCCTGCCCGGAGCGGCATTTTTCTCCAGCAAAATAACCTTGTGGTTTTTACAATGAATGGCAGTAAAAAGGCCGGCGGGACCGGCACCGATAATTAGAATGTCAGCAGTTTTCAAAATGGAAAAGTAAAGGCAGCAAAAGTAATCAGAAACGAGCTTATAACTTAACGGTACATTTCAGTTATTTTAATCCTTAACCACCAGTTTTGCACCAACTGTTGCATTAACAGACCAATTACTGATTCGCAGGCCCCCAATTCAACTACTTCCGAAAAAAAAAAAGACAAAACACTCTGCCTTGTCTCTTTCAGGAGCGGAAAACGAGATTCGAACTCGCGACCCTCAGCTTGGGAAGCTGATGCTCTACCAACTGAGCTACTTCCGCTTGTTACTATAAAGCTATCTGTTTTGCTGTGGCAGAATCGCCTTGATTTTCAAAGACCAAAATTATACAATGTGAATAAATAAACCAAATCAACTTTAACTCAAATTTTTGATTTGACATTAAAAGCAAATGATCAGCCTTTGGTTACTCAGCAACCGTTTAACAAAGCAATGTTTGTCAACGATTTACACTCATATACATTCGATTTGGATTTACACTGGTATTCATATTATAATGGAGACAAATTTGATTTTTACCATCAGTTTTCACTCAAAATAAAGTTGATTCAGCCAGAAATTAGAATCAGGTGTAGCAGCTCGAACAACGCTTCTGCGAAATTGCATATCGCTTATCATTGAATAAATAACGAAGAAACATTAATGTGTGATTTCTCTCTTCTTATTTTTACATTTGTACGTTCATTACTTAAAA
>JBBSDC010000041.1:0-28975 GCA_038249705.1 Bacteroidales bacterium
ACTAAGGTCCTTGAGGTTAACTAAAAACCCGGTGGACGGATCCACCTCACCGCTTACCGTTACAAACAGCGTATAATTATGTCCATGCCAGTTGGGATTCGAACATTTTCCAAAAACTTCCAGGTTCTGTGCATCGCTGTATTCAGCCTTAAATAACCTGTGAGCTGCATTAAAGCGTTCGCGGCGAGTGATATAAATCATAAAGGATTGAAATTAGAATGCAAAAGTACAATTTGAATTGATATAACATAAACATGCAGAAGTCAAAAGTGTTTAACCCAAACAGGTAAAAAATTAAACAAATATTTTCCTGAAGATTTATTAGTTAACAGAAAGAAGTTTGAAGATTTCTATTAAAATTGTTAAAAAATAAATATATAGCATTGTTAAACAGGTGGTTGAACTTTAAAATCGCTTGATTAAAGCATCGTTAAATCATTAGGAAAAAATTCAACTTTGAAATATGACTTCATTCAGAATCTGTTCTAAAAAAACCTTTTACAAAGAATCTTCGTTATCGGGATCTGATCGTTGCAATTTAAGAAGCCAGTAAATTTCGAGTACCAGGTATGAAATATAAAAGATAAGGAGAGTTATGGAAAATGAAATTGCATCGCCCGGATTTGTAAACGAATAGGCTACTATGATTATTAGCAAAAGCAGAATTTTAATCATGCCCGACACCATAAAAGTATTCGAAAATTTGCTGAATTTTTTTTCGCTTGCACTGAAAAGCAAGGCGACAATCAGTAAGGTTATTCCTGCAACAAGCATTAAAATCAAAGGCCAGTATTGAGTAATCAGTCCTTTGGTAAAATACGAAACTGCAAATCCTGATGCAGCCATGATAGCTGTAAAAATGGTAAGGCTGCGGATAAACCGGTTTAGTAATTCCTGCATAAAAGGGTGTTATGGAAATTTTATTTTATGGAAAAATTTTTGCTGATATTGTTTCGTACGAAACAATAAATTTTTTAGTCAGGGTTTTCTTAAAAGATCTTTAATTGCTGTATAAATGGCAGCAGCTACCGAAATTATAGCCAGAAGAACTGTAAATACCGGAAAACCTGTTTCAATCCATTGGTCGAGCTTAACTCCTCCGAATATTCCAAGTCCAATAATTGCAAACATTTCAAAAGCCAGACCTGAATATCGGGCATAGCTTTCGAGTGGAGGCCTTTTTTCTTTAATTGGCTTCGACTTCGGTTTGTTTTCCTGATTTTTCATTTAAGCTATCCATGTTTCCCATTTTGCATGCGCCTGTAAATACTGCTCCTGGTTCAATGGCCAGTTTATTGGTAAATATGTCGCCGCTAACAACTGCGTTTGCTTTAAGGCTCAACAGTTCAGTTACCTTTATATGTGCCTTTACTTCGCCCGATAAATCAGCATTCTGGCAATTTATTTCGCCTTCAACCCTACCGGTTGAACCTACCACTACTTTGCCTGTAGCCTGAATGTTGCCTTTTATAAAGCCATCAATCCGCAAATCTCCATTTGTAATAATGTTGCCTTTGATTTCGGTTCCATTACCAATTATGTTTACTGAAGGTGTTTCGGAAGTTATAATTTTCGACATATGTGTGTTTAATTAATTTAACGGAAACAAAAATAGTGCATTAATTGAATAATGCACTATTTGTTAATTAAAAAGTAAATCGGAAAGTGATGTTCTGGTTACTTCAAAATAAAAATAGCTACTGCAGGTAGTATTTTTTGAAGAAATTCAAATAACCGTTATACTTTTTCTCGCGGTAAAAAACAGGATAATTCTCCATCGAGATTACCATCTGCTTGAAGTCACTTTTGTTTAATGTAGCAATCACATAATCGCTTTGACCTATTGCCAGATAAAAATCCATGGCTGCCTGGCTGTTGCGGAAACTGCTGATGGAAATCATTTGCCATCCGGCATCCAGCACAATAGCATTAACGGCAAGGTTTGCATTGCTGAAATTCTTCGCAATAAAGTCGGAAATCCTGATTTTGGCTGCATTAACATTCACATTATTGCCATCAACCATCATTATATAAAAGTGTGACTGGCTGAGATTTACTTTATAAATATCAGGCACAGTTGTATCATTCGAAGCCATAAAAGGATCAGGCGACGAAATGGCTGATTGTGCTGTCGGACTGCTGGTTTGGGTAATTCCGCCAGTGGTTCCGGGCTGGACTATAGCCGGACTGTTTTTATCATATTTCTGAAGAATTTCTTTCGCTAAAGGTGTTATCGGATGAACAGGATTATTCAGCACCAGCTTATTGAGTTCAACAACCATAGTGTCAATGCTTTCCGTTTTACCCAATGATAATGCCCTGAGATATTCGAAACGCGGAATCAGGTCTTTGTCCTTGTATTCGCTAATGGCCTGATCGCTGTATAGCAGCACCATCCTATACTGGCCGCGGTTAAAAGCCTGGTAAGTTTCCTCATACAGTGACGAAGCCCTGTTTTTACGTGCAAGTACTTCTTTGTTATACTCCGGATCTCTTATCATTTGCGCATATTCCGTTTCGCCAAACTGACTCAGGATAATTTGGCTGTATTTGCTAACGAGCGCCTCATCAGGAATTTCTTTTCCCATAAGGTACAACTGATAATATATGCGTATTATTTCCTTGTTGGAAGGAAAGCGGTTTACAAGGTCTTCGAACGATTTTATTGAGTTTGGATAGTCCTTAAGTCCGTCCTTATAAATATATCCCATATTTAGCAATGCTGAAGCAATTTGCTTGTTCGATACAGCCAGTGCTGCCGGAGTTTTAGGTAATTGGGCTATATAAGTTTCAGGTTTTTTGGGATCGGTCGAAGCTGTTTTTGATAAAGGAGCATTTGCCGGATTATTTAGCGAATCGGCAGGATCAGTAGGGTCGAAGGTAATTTCGTCGAGTTGTACCACTTCCCTTTTGTTACTAAGCCTCCAGTTATCCTCCAGTTTGCGGCGACCCCATTTGCGCATAAATTCCGAAAACCCGAAACTGATTGACGAAGGATTGTAAAAATACCATCCGCCACCACCTACTCCGGCAAGGTTTTCGTTACGCATATTAGGCATGTTGGTTATCATATTGGTTTCGTTGCGCTGCTGCTCTTCAAGCTCTTTTTGCAGCTTTTCTTCCTTAACCACATCATCAATTATCTTCTGAATGATAATTGCCAGTTCGGCTTCCGGCATGTAGGCAAGTTTTTGCAAACTGTCTTCATGTTGTACTATGCGAAGGTTAGTAACCAGCTCGGTGAGTGTTAGTGTTTTCTCACTTATTGATACATAATTCGGATGATCAAGCGGCAGAGTCTGCATGGTAGTATCGTAATATGCGGCTGCCATCTCGTAATTATTCCTTTTAAAAAACATATCAGCAACCTGCAGGGATGAAGCAGATTTCTGAAAGTCGTTCTGCACACTTGTAGCTACTGAAAGTTGTAGGTATTGCATTACGAGTGTTTCATTTTTATCAAGAGCGGCTAGTTCGGAAAGTGCGTAATATATCTGATCGAAGTAGTCTTTGTTTTTAAAGTCGTTGAGCATTTTCTTTAGCTGCTTTTCGAGGCCGGCCTTATCACCGGTATTTACATCAAACGACTTGGCCATATTGATGCGGGCATTGAAAATCATTTCAAACGAAGCCGGGCTTTTAATCACTTTTGAATAATATCCGGTTGCTTCAGCAAAATTCTTTTCCTGTTGGGCAATCTGACCAAGGATAAAATTGAGCCGGGCTTTTAATTTCTGATTCGAAGCAAGCAAAATACCTTGTTTCAGGTTAGTTTTGGCTAATTCGAAATTGCCTGTAAGTATATAAAAATCAGCATATAGCAATGGGATTTCACGCTGAATACGATAAGGTACTTTTTGTTTAGCCAAACGCGATTCGAACTGCTCAACCTGGGCTACAGCATCTTCGTAACGCTTTTGCTGAATAAAACTTCGAATATACCATAATGAAGCTTCGAGTTCGGTGGGCGTTCCAACATATTGTTTCATCAGGTATTCCATTGTACGACGCGAATTTGCATAGTCCTGCTTATAAAACTGAGCTTTCCCGATGAGCATATAACTGTCGTCAATCCACTTGTTGAATTCCTGATTGCTGAAAAACAACGAGTGACGTGGAATGGCTACCCCTGCTTTTTCTATAGCCCTGTCCATTTGCGAATATATCTTGCGGGCATCTTCGGCTTTGCCGAAATTGTAAACAGTTAAAATGATGTTGTAATTATCAGGAACATTCTCCTTTAACGAATTTCTCCCTGCTTTAAAGCTCTCATTTCCATTCCAGTATATGTTGTAATGAGTAGTAAGGCCATGATATGCCCTTCGGGTAAAAGTGTTCTTTTTAGTTGAACATGAATACAACAAAACCATACCGGCAATAAGCACCGATACGAAAATAAACCGGAAAATTATTTTCAATTTCAACGTGTGTTTGGTTAGCAGGTCGCGATTCTACAATTATAGTATTAACTCATGGAATGCAAAAATATTTCATTTTTTCCGATTTACTGTTAAAAGACTTTTATAAATGGCAGATAATGCACCTGTTTCATCACACGGGCACATAATTAGGAACTTCTGAAAACCAAAAATCAATTGTCGCAGTGTTTTTCTGTTGGGAATCAACATAATTTGGATTATGATTATAGAATACAAAAAATGACTGTATAAAGTTAACATTCAATGATTTGTATTAATCCCCTAAAGGAGAATATAATCGGTAATGTGCATGGCTTATGAACCTCATAGGTAGTTATCCTTGCATCGGTTAATTTTTGATAAGCATAGCTTTTGCCAGTTATTGAAACTTTTCAAATTTGTCCTCTTGCATAGGATGGAGACTTCCATTATAGTTAAGATGCGTTTAATCAATCAAATACATTAGGTTTTAAGTACTTTTATGAAATTATATTTTAGCTTTCTGGTGCTGAATTTTCTTATTTTAGGTAGGTTTGCAAAATATTAGTTGTCGACGATATAAATATGGATATCAAATCCGAACGAACAAAAATCTGGAAGTTACTAGTACGGCGCATCCGCGATCAGTACAGGCTTGTGATTCTGAACGAGGAAACGCTTGAAGAGCGTATCTCATTCAAACTTTCGCGACTCAATGTTTTTGTAGCAATTGGATTGCTTTCTATCATTCTTGTTTTTATCACAACCTATATCATCGCTTTTACGCCGCTCAAAGAGTACATTCCAGGTTATACTGATATTACTTTGCAACGACGCATTTATGAGCTTCAGCTGCGTTCCGATTCTGTAGCTTTTGCTATGCAGGCTCAGGAAAAATATTTCGATGGACTCAAAAGAGTATTGAATGGTGATTTGCCCAACGAACGAGAAATGCTTCCCGCAGATACTGCCAGAACGATTGACTACAGGAATATTAAAGATAAACGTTCGGGTGAGGATTCCGTGTTACGGGCCGAATATGAAAAGGAAAGTAAATACAATCTTTTTAAATCGGATAAGTCGTCAGCTAAAGGCTCCAGTATGCGAAACCTAACCTTTTTCACTCCGGTTAAAGGGATGGTTACCAGTGAGTTTGACCCTTTACGAAAACATTTCGGAATTGATATTGTAGCCGCCCGCGATGAAGTTATCAAATCGGTACAGGATGGTACGGTAATATTCTCGGGCTGGACAGTGGAAACCGGCTATGTTATTGCAATTCAGCATCCAGGAAATGTGATTTCCGTTTACAAGCATAATTCAGTATTACTAAAAAAAGAAGGAAATATTGTACATGCAGGCGAAACAGTTTCAATTATAGGCGAAACCGGCGAACTATCCACAGGTCCGCATCTGCACCTCGAATTATGGATTAATGGAATTCCGGTTAACCCGGCTGATTATATCAATTTTTAAGGGGGAAATTCCCTGTCATTACACCTAAATGGTTTTACAAACGGAACGGGTAATTCAATCCTTGCTCAAAACATAAAACTTTCATCATCAAACAGTAATTTTTAAACTTTTTAAGATACTTCACAATTGAAACGACGCATAGCTATTCTCGGATCAACAGGTTCCATAGGGACACAGGCACTAGAAGTTGTAAGGCAACATCCCGATAAGCTTGATGTTGAAGTACTTACGGCACATTCCAATGCTCCTTTGCTTATCAGGCAGGCTATTGAATTTATGCCCAATGCGGTAGTTATCGCAAAGGAAAGCATGTACGATCGGGTTTTAGAAGCCCTCGATCCCTATGATATTAAAGTGTATCGCGGTTCAGCTTCTATAGAGCAGATTGTAGAAATGGAAAGCATTGATATGGTGCTTGTTGCATTGGTAGGCTGGAGTGGACTTAAACCGACCCTTTCAGCCATCAAGGCCGGAAAACAAATTGCGCTTGCCAATAAAGAAACGCTGGTGGTTGCCGGCGAACTGGTTACTAAACTTGCCCGCGAAAAAGGTGTAAACATTTACCCTGTCGATTCCGAGCATTCGGCTATTTTTCAATGCCTGGCAGGCGAATTTCATAATCCTGTCGAAAAGATAATACTTACCGCTTCCGGTGGCCCGTTCAGGGGAATGAAACGCGAACAACTGCTCAACGTTACCAAAGAGCAGGCTTTAAAACATCCGAACTGGAATATGGGCTGTAAAGTTACCATCGATTCAGCAACACTTATGAATAAAGGCCTCGAAGTAATTGAAGCTAAATGGCTTTTCAATCTTCCGGTCGAACAGATTGAAGTAGTGGTTCATCCGCAAAGTATAATTCATTCGATGGTGCAGTTTGCCGATGGCTCGATTAAAGCACAGATGGGAATGCCCGATATGCGCCTGCCCATTCAATATGCGCTTACGTATCCGCAGAGGCTGGCCTCGGATTTTCCGAAATTCAGTTTTGATGAATGCCTGCAGTTTACTTTCGAAAAGCCGGATAGAGATAATTTCCGGTGCCTTAACATTGCTTACGAGGCTATGCGGCTGGGCGGAAATATGCCCTGCGTTATGAATGCAGCCGACGAAGTAGCCGTTCATGCTTTTCTGCGGGAGGAAATAAGTTTCCTTCAGATTCCTGAACTGATTGAGCGTTGTATGTCGAAAACCAGTTTCATAAAAGTTCCTGCTTTAAGTGATTACGAATTTACTGATATTGAAGCCAGGGCATTTGCAACAGAATTAATTTCCGGATTCAGAAATTGATCTGCTTTGGCCTATTCTACCCCATACAGGAATGCTATTTTCGACCGCTTGGTTTCCAAGAGCAAAAAAGCAGTAAATTTGCACCCCGTTTCAACAAGGAAACATACCATAAAATAAAAGCAGAATCCACAAATGGAAATATTAATTAAAGTTGCCCAATTACTTCTTAGTCTTTCGATACTCGTAATATTTCACGAATTCGGACATTTTATCGCAGCACGTGTTTTTAAAATCAGGGTTGAGAAATTTTACCTTTTCTTCGATCCCTGGTTCTCGTTATTCAAATTTAAAAAAGGGGATACTGAATATGGCGTTGGCTGGTTGCCGCTTGGCGGATATGTAAAAATATCGGGAATGATAGATGAATCCATGGACAAAGAAGCCATGAAACTTCCTCCTCAGCCACACGAATTCAGGTCGAAGCCATCGTGGCAGAGGCTTATCGTAATGTTGGGCGGTGTTACGGTTAATGTGTTGCTGGCAGTAGGTATTTATGTTGTAATGCTGGCATGGTGGGGACAGGAGTATTTACCGAACTCCGAAGTAAAATACGGTATCACGGTTGATACACTTGGTGAGCAAATGGGATTACGCAACGGCGATAAAATACTTACTGTTGACAATAAACCTGTTGACGATTTTTTTAGGATCCCGGCTACTATTATCCTCGAAAATGCGGCAACCATTCAGATTGAGCGTGAAGGTCAGCCTTCGGAAATTACTCTTCCTGCTGGAATGATATCGAAAATCATCAATCATAAATCACCCGATTTTATCAGTGTGAGGATTCCTTTCGAAGTGGCTGATTTCGCGCCTGGTTCCAAAGCCAAAAGCGCAGGAATGATGATTGGCGATAAAATAATCGGAATCAATGGCGCAACAACTCTTTATTTTGATGAGTTCAAAGCAGTGGTTCAGCAAAATAAAGGTAAAGATGTGGATGTTAAAGTACTACGCGGCGCTGACACAGTTGCTCTGGCCGTTGAAGTATCCGACAGGGGACTTATTGGTGTAGCACCAAAAGCACCAAATAAATATTTCGTCTTTAAAGAGCATAGCTACAATATTATAGAAGCTATTCCGGCAGGAATATCGATGGCATACGGCAAAACAGCTGATTACCTGAAATCATTAAAACTACTTTTTAAACCCGAAGTGAAAGCCTACGAATCGGTTGGCGGATTTATTACAATCGGGAGTATTTTCCCCTCAGTCTGGGATTGGCAATCCTTTTGGAGTCTTACGGCTTTTCTCTCACTTATGTTAGCCGTATTAAATATCCTTCCGATACCGGCTCTAGATGGCGGACATGTTATGTTTCTGCTGTACGAAATTATTACCGGTCGCAAACCCAGCGATAAATTTATGGAATATGCGCAAATAACCGGAATGGTGCTGCTTTTCGCACTGCTGATTTTTGCAAATGGGAATGATGTGATAAAATTATTCAGATAATACTCGTCAGAAATATCGATAAAAGAATAATCCCGGAATGCAATTGTAGCGTTCCGGGATTTGTTTTTTATTTCCTTTCATTCAATTCGGTTGCACTATCTTACCAGTGTCACAGTTCCTCTTATTTTCTTTAATTCACCGGCTACCTGATTCTTAGGATCCGATATTTTGTACATTAATAGGTATGTGTACAATCCGGATGGCGAATCATTTCCGTTCAGGGTTCCGTTCCACCCTGTGCGGTAATCGTTTGATTCAAAAATTTTCTGACCCCAGCGGTTGTATATCATCATGCTATAATCCAGTAAAACATTACCTCCGGTTACGAGTACGAAAAGTTCATTTGTTGCATTTCCGTCGGGCGAAAATGCAGTTGGAATGTACACATCCTGAGGACAGTATGTAAGCACCACACCGGAAGTTACCACACATCCGTTAGCATCTGTTACCTTAACCCAATATTCGCCTTCTTCCATGGCCGGGTGCGAGGCTAAAATACTTCCATCGTACCATAAATAGGAGGGATACCCATCGCCGGGGCTTAGCACATATTGGGTTCCGGCACATAAAGTATCGGATGGTGCAATGCTGATAATTGGGGCTGTATTTACCGAAACTTCAATAGTGTCTCTGTCCGAACAACCCAGCAAATCCATCACCGACAAAATATAAAAACCGCCATCATTAATGGTAATGTTTTCTTTTTCAAAATTTTGAATGTATTCAGATGTTCCGTCTGGCAGTATCCATTGATAGGTAATTGCATTGCCAACGGCATTGAGTACAATTTGCCCGGCAACGCAATAGTTTTTGTTTCCTTCAATTGCTGCTATATTATAAGTTTCAACTATTACAGTTACCGGATTTGATGATGCTGAACTACAAGAGCTTTCAGTACAGGTTGCAGAATACGAATTACTGGTTCCGGGCGAAATTGTAAGTGTTGCACCGGTTGATCCGTCGCTCCATGTTACAGTTCCGTTGCATCCGGTGGCTGAAAGTACCACCGTTTGCCCGGGGCAAATAGTATCGTCATTTGCAGCAATCAAAGGCACAGCAGGAGAAACAGGATCGCCTACCGGGGCAACAATATTGTCCGACCGGCAACCATTGCGTTCCGCTGAAATATTAAAATAAGTAGTCGGTGTGCATCCTGTAATTTCGAATAAACCTGTCGGACTACTTAATCCTATAATTGAATCCGCAATTGAACCGTTATTAAAACGAATGATATAAACTTCACCCGCAAGCAAGCCTGTGAGGGTAATAATCCCGTCGTTAACACACCATGTTGATGGATTGGTGATAGTTAGAATTCCGATTTGTGGTTTGGTGTTTACAAAAACTTCAATCGGATCGCTCGGAGCAGAAGTACAGCCATTCATAACGCATATGGCAGTATAAGAGGTGGTTACGTTAGGCGAAACGTAAGTCGAGGCGCCGTTTGCCCCGTTACTCCAAACAGTTGTTCCTCCGCACCCTGTTACCGATATTTCAACAGATTCGCCGGGACAGATTGAGTAAAAAGCGGTAGTAGCGGTGGGTGCTGATGTAGCTCCGGGATCATTCAGATTAGCATTAACAGCTACAGATGAGCAACCATTGAAAGTTACAGTTATGCCACTGTAATTTCCGGCTGCAAGTCCCGTGATTGTAAGAATCCCTGAACTGTTGGTAGTAATATATCTTGTCGGTACCGGCGTTCCGTTAAAAGAAAAATTTACCAGGTATGAATTGCCGGGTATTAAGCCTTCCAGCGATATGGTACCGTCAAATCCTCCACAGGTAGTCGGATTGCTTGGGGTTGTTCCGGATACTGAGGGAGAAGGTTTAATATTTACAGTTATAGCATTGCTTGATGCCGTCAGAGGGCTGGCACACAATGCATCTGATGTAAGTACGCAGCTTATTATATCATTGTTTTCGAAAACACCGGTAAATGTTGAAGCATTTGTTCCAACATCCAGTCCATTCTTTTTCCATTGATAAACCGGGGTGTTGCCTCCGTTAAGTATTTCAGCCGTAAATGTAATAGGTGTACCCGTGCATACAGAGTTAATATCCGGTGTGATGGAAATAGAAGGTGTTAATGCCGGAAGCACCGACATTGGTATTGTTTGCGAAAGAACAGGATTCGGAAAAGCACATGGCGAACTCGAATTCAACGACACATAAATAGTATAGGAATTAGCAGAAGAGTATGTAAACACAGCCGAATTCGAATTGGCAATAGTAATTCCATTTACATACCATATGTATTGCGGCGAAGTACCTCCGTTTTCAGGTGTGGCAGTATAGGTAACCGGCTCACCGCTGCATACATTGTTATTATCAGGTTGTATAAGAACGCTGGCAGTGGAAAGTAAGTTTACAGTAATGTTTAAAGTAACGGGCAACCCGATGCAATTGCTGACCGAAGTTTCGGTAACACTGAGTACAAAGGTGCCTGTGCCTGTATTCCAGTTTATATTGATCAAACTTGTATTGGCAGGATCGGGTATAATGATGCTTCCGCCTCCGGATAAACTCCAGCTATAGACGGATCCGGGAGTTGGTGGTTCAATAGCGTATGGAACAAGACTATTCAAACATACATCCTGGGTGTTTCCTGAAGCTCCGGGAGAGCTGATTGGCGGTGTAACTGGAATTGGAGAAACTGTAATAATTTGTGGAACACTAGCAGTTGATACGCAGCCGCTTACCGTGCAGGTTGCCGTATAAGTAGAAGTATTAGCAGGCGAAACGGTTAATGTAACTCCTATTGCGCCTGTGCTCCAAATTATATTTCCTGCGCATCCAGTTGCAGTGAGTGTAACCGATTGTCCCGGACAAATTGCTGAAGTTGAAGCGTTTATTGAAGGTGCTGACGGGGCACCCGGATCAGCCAGATTTGTTGTTACAGGTGTTGATGTACATCCATTCAGCGTTACGGTGATTGCAGTATAGCTACCTGCTGACAAGCCTGAAATAATCAGGTTTCCGCTTGCAATTGTCGTTATTGGAATGGGTCCTACAGGCGAACCGTTGTACAAATAATTTACCTGATATGTAGTATTAACCGCCAGCCCGGTAAGTGTTATTAATCCGTTAGTGCCGCCGCAACTGCTTGGGTTTAGTGGTACAACAGTTGCAACTACAGGCGAAGGACTAACAGTAACTGTTACCGGAAGACTGGCTGCCGAAACACAGCCCGAAACGGTGCAGGTTGCAGTGTAAGTGGCAGTGGCTGATGGGTTAAAAGTATACGGCGTTCCTGTTCCTCCATTGCTCCAGGTTATAGTGCCGCTGCAACCAGTTGCACTAAGCGTAACCGGGTTTCCCTGACAAACAGCACTTGAGCTTGCCGTTATAGCCGGAGCTGCCGGACCGGGGAAAGTTACAGCTGCAGAAGCATGATCAGTTTCGTTGTATGCAGTCCCTCTCGCCAGATTAAAATCATTTATATTGTTGTTATCAGTTGAATATCTGTAGGAATACACTCTGTAATAAACGGATTCATTACAATTTAAAGCGAAATTATCAATGTAAGTGGTTGTTTGTGAATTGTTTATTAAACCAATAACTGTTGCAGAACCTATTACATTGCCAATAGAATATGTATGACCATCGAGTGGCAGATCCGTAAAGGTATTTGTTGTATTCCGGAGTATTATATATCCCTGAGTGCCATCGGTTACATATGGATCAACACATGAATTCCAGTTTAGAAATACCTGAGTATAGGTTCCGTTTGCTGTTGCTGTAAGTATTGGTGTGTTCCATTCGGGTTGGCGGGTTGAGCGCCAGAAATCGGAATTGGTTAAGACGCCTGTAGTACAAGTATTTGGCAAACCTGAAGTAACATCTGGGAAAGCTGCTTTCGCTGTATAAGTGGTGCCAATTTGCGGAGCTGAAGTACCGTATTCTAGTTTGTCGCTTCCCGGACATACGAAAACCGCTTCATTTGACGACAAACTCTGGGTATGATCAAGCTTTGGCGTAGGAAGGTTAGTGAAATCTACTCCGACTGTAGTTTTGTGGGCTAAAGCATGTACATGTAAAGATGACGAATTTCTAAGCTGTAAAATATCACCGGCACCTGCAATATTTAATGTTTCTCCATTAAAACTTGGTCCGCCACCAAATGTGCCATTTGAAAAATAGACTGCGTCGTTTGCATGTAATTCCAGGTATCCATCGTCAGGAAATATATCCTTTGTATGAGGTACAATAATGCTTGTTGAAGGATATTGCCTGTGCCAAATGATAATTATAGTACCGGCACGCATATGACTCCAGAATAAAGTATTGTTGAAAGTGATCTCACCCGACCAGTTATCCTGATCCTTACTGTTATCCCGTAATGTCCAATTACGCATATCGAGGTTATCCTCGACAACCAATATTTCAGTCCATTCATCTCTTGGATCTGCAGCATTATAATAACTACTAACCACTGCCTCCTGCGCTTCAATACTTTTAATCCCTCCCAAAAACAGGGCTGAAAGGATTAAGAAGCGCCATGCAAAAGTCTGTTTCCCCCCATCCGGAAACCAATGCAGGCTATGATAAACAGATGAAAACATATAGAGTATTGGTTATTATAAGTTCAGGGAAGTTCAGTGAAAATTTGTTTTCATTTTGAGATAACAATTCTCCTGATTCTCCTTTTAACTTAACAAAATTAAAGAAACTATCTCATTATTCAATTATAGAAGTTATATAATGTCCTTTTCATTTACACGTTTTAATTATAATTGACTGTACAAATGAATTATACACATGGTTGCAAAGTATTACAAATAGAAAAGCGTGGCGATTATTTTAAATAAATTGTGCTTTTAGCTGTTCCTGAAATATTGTGCTGAAAAAACTCAGATCGAAGGGAAACAAAATTTGATATTTTTACTTATCCTCCACTTTTTCGCTGAGCGATTTAAATCCTTTGCCCAGAATTTCGTATGCGTCGAGCACAGCTATAAAAGCTTCGGGGTCGATGCGGTGAATGTATTCCTCCAGCATATAAAGTTCGCGGGGATTCACCACTGTGAAAATAATCTGTTTGCTGTCGTGATTATACATCCCTTCGCCATGTATAAAAGTGCCTCCCCGTTTGAGATCGCCAATAATACTGTTGCGGATTTCATTGTGTTTATCCGAAATAATAAAAAGGGTTTTGTCGTACGAAAACCCATGCATGGCTGTATCCACAACCCTTCCAAGTACAAAAATTGTAATCCAGCTGAAAAGAGGTATCCGCCAGTCGCCAAAAGCTACAAAACTGAGTATAACAATTGTGGAATCAACTATCATCATCAACTGCCCGACCGGAAGTCGTGTGTATTTCTGCAATATCATAGCAATTACATCGCTGCCACCGCTGGTTGCTTTTGCTTTAAATGTAAAAGCAACTCCTATTCCAATTAACAATCCGCCGAAAATGCACGAAACCAACGTTTCATCAGGTACGAGTGGTAACGAACCATAAAAATAGGAAAGCAAATCAACGTAAACCGATGTGAGAATAAATGCAACTACTGTTTTTGCCCCGAAACGAGGCCCAAGCAGTTTAGTGCCGATTAATGTGAGTGGTATATTAAATGCCAGCGCGGTTAAGCCGATAGGTGTGCCAAGCAAGTGATGCAGCATAATGGAAATACCATATATCCCACCGGGCACAATTTTATTCGGACTGATAAACAGCACATAACCTACTGCAACCAGGAAAGTCCCGACTACAATCAAGGCATATGATTTAAACCATTTTAATGAAAAAAGCTTCTCTTTCTGAAAAACAGAACTTACTAACATAGGCTTGAACTCAACGTTAACTTTATCAACAGATAACAAACCTCTAATCCTGAAGTTTCTCTTTAAGCGATTTAAAACCTTCACCCAATATCTCATTGGCTTCAAGCACAGTAAGGAAGGCCGTCGGATCAATTTCGTGAATATACTCTTCGAGTAAAGCCATTTCCCGGCGGTTAACTACCGTAAAAATAATAGTTTTATCTGATCCGTTATACATTCCTTTACCAGGGATATAGGTTCCGCCGCGGTTGAGGTCGTTGATAATACGATTGCGTATTTCTTCAAATTTATCCGAAATGATAAACAATGTTTTGTCAACGCTCATGCCTTGCAACACAATATCAATGGTTTTACCGGTGATATAAATTACTATCCACGAATACAAAGGAATTTTCCAGTCGGCAAATACCAGTAATCCGATCAGCACAATTGCCGAATCCACATATATCATCAGTTGTCCGAGAGGAAGTTTTGTATATTTGGCAATAATCATGGCTACAATATCCGATCCGCCTGATGTAGCTTTTGATTTAAAAATAAGTCCAAGCCCTAGTCCTATAAGTACTCCACCGAAAATGGACGAAAGCAAAGCATCATCAGCTACCAGTGGAGCTTCGCCATAAAGGAAAGTGATGAGATCCATAAATACTGATGTAAGCACAAAACCAACTACGGTTTTAACTCCGAATCGTGGTCCAAGAATCTTTATTCCGATAATTGTAAGCGGTATATTCATGATCAAACCCATCAGTCCGATAGGTAATCCTGATGGAGCCCATGAAAAAACTCCTTCGGTTAGGTAATGGATAACAATAGCAATACCATAAACGCCACCGGGAACAATTTTGTATGGCGAAATAAAGAATACAAATCCTGCTGCCAATATAATAGAACCTATAACAATCAGGCTGTAACTGATAAACCATTTTTTTGAAAAAATCTTTTCCGGGCGAAAGTCCATAAAATCAGTATTATAACTTTTAAAGTCAGTTTTTTTAAGAGGGTGCAAATTTCGTTAGATATTTCGAGATACCACTATTATTCCTGTAAAGAAACATTCTAAATTTGTATAACGATGAAATTGCCCTGTAACTATTTGTTATGATGCGTGATACGATTATTGTTTTCCAATTGGAGTGATGATTTGCTTGGGGAAAACTATTTAAATTCATCTGTTATCAATGTATTTATTCATTGCTTATTTTCAAAGCTATTCTTGTTTGCATTGCAGGTGTTTTTTAAAGATAATTACTTTTGGGATGGGATTACTCATGCATTGCTCATTTTAAAGGTATTTCCCGCGGCGGCGGGACAGGCAGTGTGATCGCTATGCTAAGTCATCCGCTCATTGCTTATAATTTATAGGTGCTCTCCGCCAATACGGGGCACATTTCTATTTCATCAGCATAAATACCCGGCAATGGTAGGCAGAACTTTCATGTTGTAAATTAAAGTTTTTCCTTGATTTGATAAACAGAACCTTTGTTATGATTGGTGAAGAACCCTCGAAGAGAATCTTCTTTTAACCTTATTGCTGTGATAAAGAGACAAATAATGAACAGGATAAAATTCATACCAAAACTGCTGCAATAATATTTTAATGACACCGTTATACCTTAAACAAACTTAATGTTAACAAGCATTTTGTTAACAACAATTTGAAGCAATTTAAAGGATAATTAATAGCTAAACCTATTTTTTGTTACTTTAGCACGTTTTTTCAATAGCACTTATGAACATAAATCTAATGCGTGTAATACTTCTGGTATTGGTGTTGTCGGCTTTCTCCGCAAGAGTAAAGGCGCAGCAGGATCCTCAATTTACGCATAATATGTTCAATCATGCTTTTGTAAATCCGGGTTCGTACGGATTAAGTGATGGAATTACTGTTACCGGGATATTCCGGGAGCAATGGCTTGGTTTTAAGGATGACAAGAATGTTAAAGTTGCACCTCAAACCTTATTGATAACTGGTGATGCACCTGTACGATTTCTGCGTGGAGGCATTGGTATTGGTATTGCGCAGGATAAAGAAGCTCAGATAAGGAATATGCTTGTCAAACTGGGATATGCCTATCATTTGAACCTCGGTAATGCCAAACTTGGCATTGGTTTAAATGCAAATTTGAATAGTAAATCAATTGATAAGGAAAACCTCAAACCGGTAGATGAAAGCGATCCAGTTCTTATGGCACTTTCAAGCGATGGAATTATGATAACGGATATGGCAGTAGGCGCGTTTTTTCAGAAACCGCGGTATTATATAGCATTTTCGTCTACACAGATACTTGAAACAAAAAAGACCGCAGCCGATTCCGAGGGAGTAACATTCTTTAAAAACCGCAGGCATTATTACCTTACTGGTGGGCACGATATTGTACTTCCGGCTTTTCAGGGATACGTTTTTACACCATCGGTATTTCTGAAATCGGATATGAATACAATACAGGCCGATATTAATTTAATGGCCAAATACAATAATAAAGTCTGGGGTGGGTTATCATATCGTATAAACGATGCTATATCGCTGATGGTCGGGATAGCCTACAAAGATCTGGAGTTTGGATATTCGTACGATATACCTACCAGCCAGATAGCAGCCACCGGATCGCACGAAATAATGGCTCGTTACAGATTTAAAATTGAAAGAGATAAAACACGCACAGGATATCGGAATACCCGTTTCCTTTAAAATTTGACTAATAAACGAGGTTCTTAATGAAATTATTTATGAACTTGGATAATAAAGAACCTTACTTGTCGTTAATTGCATACTGAAATGACGTCAGTAAGTGCCGGGAGGCTTGTTAATTATAAGTTTGAAGTCATACTTTAAATAAAATAAAATCCATTAGGATATTGTAACTAACAATAGGACAGGCAGAACTAGACTCAAACCAAACAACACAGCAATGAAAAAACTGCTTTGCATTTCTCTGATCGCATTACTTTTTGCCAGCTGCCGTAATAGCGGTAACGGAGAACTTATAGGGGTTCAAAACAGAGAGAAGTTCTATCAGCCCGACCCTTTCGGGATGGCATATGTGCCAATGGGTAGTTATACCATGGGATCGGGTGATCAGGATGTGCCATATGCACACCTTAATAATCCCCGCACCATTACCGTTACGGCATTTTATATGGACGAAACTGAAATTACGAATAACGAATACCGTCAGTTCGTATATTGGGTGAAGGATTCCATTGCCCGTCGTATGCTTGGTGAAATTAATGCCGAACAATTCCTTATCTCTGAAAATAAGAAAACAGGAGAAGTTTATGATCCTCCTTATCTTAACTGGGAAACTGATATGAAGTGGGATACCGAAGAAAACCGGGATGCACTGGAACCAATGTTCCTTCCCGAAAACGAAAGGTACTTCCGGAAAAAAGAAATTGATTCGCGAAAATTATTCTACGAATACTATTTTGTTGACCTTCTGGCAGCATCAAAGAAAGACTTTACACAACCTGGTGAATCGAAAAATGCAAATTTTGCTAACCGTCCGCAAGGGATGAAAGACCGGTCAGTATATGTTCGTAAAGAAGTAATCAATGTTTACCCCGATACTCTTGCATGGCTTCACGATTATGCATACAGTTACAACGATCCTGTTGCACAACGCTATTTCTGGCACCCGGCTTACGATAATTATCCTGTAGTAGGTGTAAACTGGAAACAAGCTTCCGCATTTTGTGTATGGCGTACACGTTTCCTTGAGTCATACTTGTCGCGTAAGAAAACAGCTGTTCCAAATGAATTCAGACTCCCTACCGAAGCTGAATGGGAATGGGCTGCCCGTGGGGGCAATACTTTTAGCCCATATCCATGGGGCGGTCCTTACACACGTAACGACAAAGGCTGTTTTCTGGCTAACTTTAAACCATTGCGTGGAAATTATATCGACGACGGAGGAGCACGCACAGTTATAGTAGCTCACTATCCGGCTAATGATTTCGGTCTTTACGATATGTCAGGAAATGTTTCGGAATGGTGCGCCGATGCTTACGACGAATCAGCAAGTCAGTTCACTTGGGATATGAACCCAACCTATATGTACAATGCAAAAGAGGATGATCCTCCTTTGATGAAACGTAAACTGGTTCGCGGAGGTTCATGGAAAGATATTGCATATTACCTGCAAGTTTCTACAAAAGCATATGAATATCAGGATTCTTCCAAATGCTACATTGGATTCCGCTGCGTTCAGGATTTCATGGGACGCCAGAAAGATGATGACCCTTCACGTGCATCCAGAATTTATAATTAGTTTTTTTTAAATTCCGGTAGTTACATTTCCGGTGTAAGGAGATAAATATTAAATCAAATTCATTAATCATCACATAAAAATTAAATCAAGTCATGGGATTTGCAAGTTTTGTCAGTAGTAAGGGTTACAAAAACTTTATGTCTAAGATGTATGGTATTGGAGCATCAGTAGTAATTGTTGGGGCTCTCTTTAAAATCGTACACATACAAGGAGCAAATGAAATGCTTTTCGTCGGATTGATGACAGAAGCCTTAATCTTCTTCTTTTCTGCCTTTGAACCACCTCACGTTGAGCCCGACTGGAGTCTTGTTTATCCTGAACTTGCAGGCATGTACCACGAAGGTCCAGGATCACCCGGATCAGTGAAAAGAATGCCAGGAGGTAAAAGTGTTACCCAGGAACTCGATGAAATGCTCTCGAAAGCAAAAATAGGTCCTGAATTAATTGAAAGCCTTGGCGACGGAATGCGCAAAATGAGCGAAAATGTCAGCAAAATGTCTGATGTAACCAGCACTGCTGTTGCAACGGATGATTTTGTTAAAAATGTAAAAGATGCCGGTAAGTCAGCAGGTGAACTATCATCTTCATACAAAAAAGTTAGTGATGTTCTTCAGCAGGATGCATCAACCGTTGGTGAATTTTCGAGCAGTATAAAATCCGCTGCCGCATCAGCAGGAACTCTGGCTACCGTTTATAACGATGTATCAGTTGCCATCAAAAAAGAAATGACGGCTACCGAATCATTCTCCAACAGTTTATCAACAGCTACCGATTCAGCTAACAGGCTTGCCGAAAAGTACAATGTATCCGCCGAAATGCTTAGCAAATCAGCCGAGATGCTTAATTTCAGTGCTATCGACAGCAAAGCATATAACGATCAGTTACAAAAAATATCAGGTAACCTTGCAGCTCTCAACACCATTTATGAAGTTCAGTTAAAGAGTTCGAACGAGCAAATAGAAACAACCAACCAACTCAGGTCAACTGTAGGGTCATTCCTTAACAGTATGAATGAGTCGTCCAGCAACATGACCAAATACCAGCAGGAAATAGACCAGCTTACCAAGCGTGTTAGTGCACTCAACCAGGTTTATGGCAATATGCTTACCGCCATGAATGTAAACATGAACAAATAACCTGTATTCAACAAATTATCAATTATACAACACTGAAAACGCTTAATTATGGCTGGATATAAAGAGACGCCAAGGCAAAAAATGATCGGGATGATGTACCTGGTACTTACAGCCTTACTGGCACTCAATGTGTCTGTTGAAATTCTGAATGCCTTTCTGGTAGTTAACGAAAGTATGGAAACTACCAACAGAACTTTCAGCAGCAAAATAACGGATTACTATAATCGGTTTGAAGAGGCTTATAAAAATGAACCTGAAAAAGTAGAACCTTATTGGGTTAAAGCCCAACAAGCCCGTAAACTATCTGATGAATTGAAAACATATTTAATCGGTGTTAAATATGAAGCGATTGCCTTATCAGAAAAAATACCTATTGATTCTGCAAAAGTAAGACCTCTTTATTTGGTTGGAACCAAGGATAAATACGATGAAACCACTAATTATTTCATTGGAAATTCAGTGGATGGTTCAAAAGGCAAAGCTGGTGAAATGCAAACAAAAATTGCAAAATACAAACAGGACTTGCTTAGCCTTATTGAAGCTGATGAACGTGCCAACATTAAAATAGGACTTGACCTCGAAGGTCCATTCTATGATGCTGACCATAAAAAACAGAATTGGGCAATGCATAATTTTTACCATACCATTCTGGCAGCCGATGTTACCATCCTGAATAAATTGGTTGCTGAAGTTCAGAATGCTGAATTGGATGTAGTTACACATTTGAGAAGCAAAATTGGCGCTGCCGACTTTAAAATTGACCAAGTGGGTGCAACTGTTGTTCCTAAAAGCCAATATGTTTTCATGGGCGAAAATTATGAAGCTGAAGTTTTTGTAACTGCCATGGACTCAAAGCAGGAGTTTACTGCCAATATAGGTGGTACACGAACCAGCGAGAACGGCGTAATAAAAGTTACTCTTCCTGCAACCTCACCAGGGCCTAAAGTTGTTACCGGTCAGGTAATGTACAAATCGCCCAGTGGTGAAATAAAACCTTACGATGTAAAATTCGAATACATAGTTGCACCGCCTTCATTATCAGTATCAGCAACTAAAATGAACGTGTTTTATATTGGTGTGGATAACCCGGTTTCAATCTCTGCCGGTGGTGTTTCCCCCGATCAGATTAACACAACAATTACTAACGGTACAATTACGCGCAGCGGTGGCGGTTGGGTGGTTCGTCCGGCTACTCCGGGCAAAGCTTCTGTTTCGGTTAGTGCTAAACTTGGCGATCGTATGAAAAGTATGGGCGCTGTTGAATATCGTGTCAAGAATGTACCTTCGCCAACCGCGTTTATTGCTAATACCGATGGTGGAGCAGTATCAAAGGATTATGTACTTGCTTCTGCTGCTATTATTCCACGTATGCCTTCTGACTTTGAATTCGACCTAACCTTTATTGTTACATCTTTCAAATTTTCAGGAAACAGAAAAGGTGATGTGTTTGATCTTCCCGGCAACGGAAACAGCCTCACCGGACCTATGAAAGATTTTATCCGCCAAGCCAGGCGTGGCGATAAAGTTATTCTTGAAGATATTTTTGCCAGAGGCCCTGACGGGAAAAGCCGCAAATTGAATTCGATTGTCATTACGCTTCAATAAATCTAACGATTGTTAGCTGTGAAGAAATAGCTTAGCTTGTAAAATTCAACTACAGTGTTGCTATTATATTCAGACTGGCGTAATCCATACGACCCTTAAAAATAAATTCAAACGTATGAAAAAGAATATTTTAATCATAGTCGTTCTGTTGCTCTTCATTACCGTTTCGGGTAGTGCTCAGCAAATATTAAATACACCTCCCCGCGATGGTGTGGTTGATAAAGGCGAAAGGATGGATAAAAAGCCTATTACGTATCCCTGGATCAGGCAAGCTGATTATGTATGGGAGAAACGTTTGTGGCGGGTGATCGACATGCGTGAAAAAATGAATCAGCCCATGTACTATCCCGAAACTCCTCATAACAACTGGCGCAGCTTTATGACCATCATGATGGACGCTATTAAGGAAGGTAGCCTTACTGCGTATGACGCAACTTCGCCTACTGATGAGTTTATTTCCCCTATGTCGTTCAAGGAACTGATGTCAAATGTGGAAAAAGCTGATTCTATGCAGTTGCAACGCCCGTATCCGCCCTATGATTTTTATGATACTGTTATTGTAAAAAGACTCAATACTACAGATATAAAGAAAATCAGGATAAAGGAAGATTGGTTTTTTGATAAACAGCGCTCCATGCTCGAAGTCCGGATTATTGGAATTTGCCCTGTAGTTGACGTATTTAACGATGATGGAACGTATCGTGGACAAAAACCTCTGTTCTGGATCTATTTTCCAGAGGCTCGTCCGATAATGGCTAAGTCCGAAGTATTCAACAGGTTTAATGGTGCTGCCAGACTTACATACGACGATTTCTTCTGGAAAAGGATGTTCAGTAGTTATATTTATAAAGTTGACAACCAATACGATCGGAAGATTATGGAATATGCAACCGGAATTGATGCAATTCTTGAATCGGAACGAATTAAAGAGGACCTGTTTAATTTTGAACAGCAACTCTGGGAGTACTAATATTTGATTTAAGGTTTTAACCCGAATCAGATTAATATAATCGGCAACTCTTCAATTATGGAGAGTTGCTTTTGTTTTTATACTTTTGTGATATCAGGAAAGGGAAAGAATTTCTAAAATTTATTGAACTGCATATATAATGGCGAATGATCTGCTTCAAACACCTGTTGAATACCTTAAAGGTGTTGGCCCTAAAAGAGGTGAACTGCTTCGTAAAGATGCTGGTGTAAGCACATATTACGATATGCTTACTTATTACCCTTTCAGGCATGTGGATCGGAGTCGGTTTTTGCCAATAGGGGAGATAAATTCAGAAAATATTTATCTTCAGATCAGGGGAAAAGTTACCGATGTTCAACTTGTTGGTCAGGCAAGGGCTTCGCGGCTCGTGGTTACACTTCGCGATACTTCTGGTTCTATTGAGCTGATTTGGTTTCAGGGAATAAGTTGGGTGAAGGACAAGTTTACTCCCGGCAGCGAATGGGTAGTTTTCGGGAAACCTTCACTTTTCAACGGGCGCTATAACATTACACATCCCGAAATGGAAACAGTAGCTGAGTTTGTTACGCAACCTGCGGATCCGTTGCATCCGATTTACAGTTCGTCGGATAAAATGAAACTTAACGGGTTGAGCACTCGCGCTCTTTCGAAAATTACCCGCACACTTATTTTACAGTTACAGGGAGTTATACCAGAGACTTTAAACAATGAAATAATCAGTGAGTTGAAACTCATGAAGCGGGAAGAAGCTCTCATAAATATTCATTTCCCTGCGGATAGTGAAAAGCTGGAGAATGCCAGGGCGCGACTTAAATTCGATGAATTATTTTTTATTCAACTCCGTCTTTTAAAATATAAACTCTACCGTTCCGAAAAAATAAGAGGAAATGTGTTTGGACGGATTGGGGATCATTTTAATGGATTTTATAAGGAATGTTTACCATTTGAATTAACTAATGCCCAGAAGAAAGTTATCCGCGAGATACGTTTCGATATGGGTTCGGGTCGGCAGATGAACCGGCTTTTGCAAGGCGATGTAGGTAGCGGCAAAACACTGGTTGCCTTAATGTGCATGCTTATCGCTCTTGATAACGGCTTCCAGGCTTGTTTAATGGCACCTACCGAAATACTTGCAAATCAGCATTATGCTACCATAACAAAATTTCTTTCTGGAATGGATGTTAAAGTTGACTTGTTGACCGGGAGTACTAAAAAAGCTCGCCGTAAGGAAATTCATCCTATGTTGCAATCAGGTGAGCTTCATATCATTATCGGAACTCATGCTCTTATTGAAGATACCGTTCAGTTTAGTAACCTGGGACTCGTTGTAGTAGATGAGCAACACCGCTTTGGAGTAGCGCAGCGTGCTAAAATGTGGAGTAAAAGTATAGTCCCTCCTCATGTCTTGGTCATGACGGCAACACCAATTCCGCGTACACTGGCAATGACAGTTTACGGCGATCTCGATCTTTCAGTTATTGACGAATTACCTCCGGGACGCAAAGCCATTAAAACGTACCACTTTTATGAATCAGGCCGCGAGAAAGTTTATAATTTTCTTCGGCAGCAAATAGCTACAGGCCGTCAGATTTATATCGTTTATCCGCTTATTGAAGAATCTGAAATGCTCGATCTGAAAAGTCTGATCGATGGTTTTGATCAGTTAAAACAGGTTTTTAAATCGCCTGATTATAACTTGAGTATGGTTCACGGTCGAATGAAAGCGGATGAAAAAGATGCCGAAATGATGAAGTTTAAGAACGGGGAAACACAAATTCTGGTTGCAACAACAGTAATTGAAGTTGGTGTGGATGTTCCTAACGCGTCGGTAATGGTAATCGAAAATGCCGAGAGGTTCGGACTGTCGCAGCTTCACCAGTTGAGGGGAAGAGTAGGGCGGGGAGCCGATCAATCGCATTGCATACTCATGACTGGCTTTAACCTCACCTCCGACGGCCGCATCCGTATTGATACTATGGTGCGGACAACGGATGGATTTGAAATTTCGGATGTTGACCTGAAACTTCGCGGCCCCGGCGATCTTGAAGGAACAAAGCAAAGCGGAATTCTTGATCTTAAACTGGCTGATATTGTTCGCGATGAGCAAATGCTGCGTGTAGCAAGGACTATTGCTCAGAAATTACTCGACGATGATCCACATCTGGAAAAACAAGAAAATCAACGGATTGTGCGTTACCTTGAACATTTGAGCAGTAAAAAATCGGAATGGTCAAAAATTAGTTGATAAAAGTGCGTTATCGGTTGTGACTATTTTAAGTGGTAAATTATTGGCTGTGCCTCATCAGACCGCTGCGATAAGTTGCGATGTGACTGGTTGTGAACCAATAACATTATTTGAAATTGAATTCCGGGAAGATGTTTTTAAAAACTAATTCTTACCTGAATATACCATTTTCTTTATCTGAATAAAATCGCCGGTATTCAGCACCAGGTAATACATTCCGGCAGCCTCATCAGCAGGAACCCATTCACACGAATGATCGCCGGCCAATAATGAATCTTTAACCAATGTAACTATTACTTGTCCGCTTTGGTTCCGTACTTCAATCAGCACTGTTGTATTTTCCTTTAAAGTATAACTGATATGAGTTGATGTTGAAAACGGATTTGGCATGTTTTGATGCAATATTGCATTGCTGATTGATTCGGGGTTAACTCCTGCAGCTGAATTTAAGGATGGGCTGCCAGCCTGCACCCATGCTGTATAAATCAAATCGGCAAGTGCATGCGATGCATTTTTAAAGAGCGGTGTGGTAAAACTTTTACTTTTATCCCATAAAGCATTTTTATAAGCAGACGATGAAGTGCTGGTCGAAAATGTTTTGGCATAATTATCAGCATCCAATACTGAATCAACATACGGATAGTTTTGATACAGGTAATTAAAAATGTAATCTGTCACATTGCTCACCAATTGAGCATCATACCCGGTATAATCAATTTCCGAAATGTGCGCATTTATCATCGTAGATTCATAACGGGAGTGAATTCCTGTATTTCCTGTGAATTGTCCGTTATAATTCCTGGTGATGTGCATAGGCATATGTCCGTCGGCCACATAATGTCCCAGATCAGCAGCAAAAATTTGTGCTTTTGCAAAATCAAGCCTTTGCAGGCAGTTGCGCAGCGAATCGAAACTAAGCTTTGTGGCCCAGGGTAAAATTCCATTATCCATAACAAACGTAGATCCATAAAGAGAAACTGCCGAATCGTAAGTTTGAGGGATTCTTCCGGTATTCACAAAAGAACTATAGTTATCAATATCAATATAATGTTTCGGGCCTTCGGTAGGATCAGAGCTTTTGCGGTAATCAGCGTCCGAAGCATGATCGGATATAAAACTTACCCAGGCAAGAAAACCCTGCATTTCCTGATTGAACGAAAGTGATGAAGATTCACTTATTTTTTGATGACCTGTTCCTCCCCAGCTTATCAGGATCATTGACAATGAGAGTAGTAGAATTGACGAGTAGATATGTTTTTTCAAGGAAACTAATTTTTAGGATGGATTTTACTGAGCAAAAATACGCATTTATCAATTGCGATATCGGAAGTTTTTTGTGTATCAGGTTTCACGTTTCATGATAATTGCTTTCGAAAGAATTGTGTGACAACAGCTCGATTGATACTGATACCGCAAATTCAATCAATGGGAATTCAGTTTAAATTCGAAACAGCCAGTTTAAGATATCTGAATATAATTAACAGTGAATTTAATTAATTGATTGCACTAATTTGTTATTTAGGGTAACCCTGATCAGCCATTAATACAATAATCTTATAACATACTACATATGAAATTGAACATACCACATCCCACAACTCCGGCTAAGGAATTTTCAACCATCAAAACAAATAATCCTTAAATTTGCGCCTCCGTAAAGATTTTACAATGAAAATTTCGTACAAATGGCTGAAAGAGTATATAAACATCAGCCTTCCTCCAGTTGAAGTTGCCCGCATACTTACTGACTGTGGCCTTGAAGTTGAAGCTATAGAAGAATTCGAATCCATAAAAGGTGGACTTAAAGGAATAATAATAGGACACGTCCTTTCGACTCAACAGCATCCGAATGCTGATAAACTTACGTGTTGTAAAGTGGATATAGGCGAAGGTAAAGTGCTCGATATAGTTTGTGGCGCACCCAATGTTGCTGTCGGTCAGCGTGTTCCTGTTGCTACTATTGGAACTGTGCTGTATAATGGTGAGGAATCGTTCACTATTAAAGCAGGAAAATTGCGTGGCGAGCCGAGTAATGGAATGATATGCGCCGAAGACGAACTGGGATTGGGAAATTCCCATGCAGGTATCATGGTACTCAACGAAAATGCTAAAGTTGGATCAGCTGCTGCTGAGTACTTTAATTTGGAATCGGATACTATATTTGAAGTTGCTATTACTCCCAACCGTGCCGATGCAACTTCACATATTGGCGTAGCCCGCGACCTTGTTGCTGCCATCAATAACCGCGAAACGCAACATGATAAAGTATTCCTGTCGCGCCCGTCAGTCGAAGATTTTAAAGTTGGAAACCAATCTCTCCTTATATCAGTCAGCATTCTGAATCCGGAAGCTTGTCCGAGGTATTCAGGATTAACTATTAGCGGAATTGAGGTTAAAGAATCTCCTGAATGGCTTCAGAACAGGTTGAAAGCGGTTGGCTTACGTCCGATTAATAATATTGTAGATTGTACAAATTATGTGCTGATGGAAACCGGCCAGCCACTTCATGCTTTCGACGCTGCTTATGTTGCCGGAAACCAGGTGATTGTGAAAAAAATGCCTGCCGGAACTAAATTTGTTACCCTCGATGAGGTTGAACGCAGCCTTGACGCCGACGATCTTATGATATGCAATAGCGAAGAACCCATGTGTATTGCAGGCGTTTTTGGCGGAGCAAAATCCGGTGTAACTGAAAACACAAAAGCGATATTTCTCGAAAGTGCTTATTTCGATGGAACTCATGTTCGGAAAACGTCAAAGCTTCACAATCTGAAAACAGATGCTTCGTTCCGTTTCGAGCGCGGTGCTGATCCCAATATGACAATTTATGCTTTGAAACGTGCTGCTTTGCTCATTCAGGGTTTGGCTGGCGGAATTATTTCATCCGAAATTGTCGACGTTTACCCTGAAGTGATTAAAAATATTGAAATTGAAGTTTCGTATAATCGTATTAACACGCTGATAGGTAAGCATATAGAGCAACAAACTATAAAAAATATTTTAACATCACTCGAAATTGGCATACTGTCCCAAACGGATGAAGTATTGTTGCTTTCAGTGCCGCCTTTTAAAGTGGATGTAACCCGCGAAGCTGATATAGTGGAAGAAATTCTGCGTATTTATGGGTATAATAATATCGATTTCAGCGATTCGTTAAAGTCATCGCTTTCATACAGCCGCAAGCCCGATCCTGAAAAACTTCAGCAAAAACTGGCCGATTTCCTCAGTAATAATGGGTTTAACGAAATACTTACCAATTCGCTTACCAGTTCAGCTTACTACGAAAAGTCCGAAGCATTCAGTTATGAAAAATGCGTAAAAATATTGAATCCGCTCAGCAGCGAGTTAGGTGTAATGCGTCAGACTCTGCTATACAGCGGCCTCGAAAGCATTTCGCATAACCTTAACCGGCGCAAGTCGGATCTTAAGTTTTACGAATTTGGCAATGTGTATCAATACAATTCCGCCCAGGCCGAAAGCAAGGATGTAACCCGGAAATATATTGAGAATAAAAAATTGTCAGTTTATGTTACCGGAAGTCAGCAGGCTGAGAGTTGGTACATGCCTGAACGAGGAGCCGACCATCATTTTTTGAAATCGCTGCTGTTCTCAGTGCTTCGTAAAACAGGGATTGCATTAAATAAACTTGTTGCCACAGAAGTAGATACAACTGTTTTTGCTGAAGGCGAATCGTTCAGTATCAGCAATAAACACTTATTGAGTATAGGGAAACTTAACGCAGCTACACTTAAACAATTTGATATTAAGCAGGACGTATTTTATGCAGAGGTTGATTGGAATACTTTACTCCGCGAAGTAAAACCTGATAGTGTGAAATTCAGTGAGATAAGCCGTTTTCCTGAAGTGCGCCGCGACCTTGCTCTGTTGCTCGATAAAAGTGTTAAATTTATAGATATCGAAACGCTGGCTTATAAAAACAGTAAAGGTATGCTCCGCTCTGTAAATCTCTTTGATGTATATGAGGGAGAAAAAATTGAATCCGGAAAAAAATCATATGCAGTAAGTTTTATACTTCAGGATGATCATAAAACGCTGAATGATAATGATATTGAAAAATTCATGAAACGACTTTCCGAAGTTTTTGAAAAGGAACTAGGTGCAGTTATAAGGAAATAAAACGATTAGAGATCTGAACGAAAAATCCGGACAAAGTGCCGGATTTTTCGTTTAAACATGCGGACTATTAATTGTATTTACTCCTTTCCATCGGTTTTGCCATTTTGTCAGCAATACTGCCAAAAATCGTTAAAGGGATTAAATATTTAGCGATAATAACGTTAACTTTGCAGAGTAAAAGCCGCAAAGGCAAGCATAAAAGA